>CAZJXG010000206.1:0-4420 GCA_964549965.1 uncultured Sphingomonas sp.
TCCTTCATGTCGCGGAAGCTGATCACGCCGGGCAGGTCCTTGCCGGGGACGGGGATGATGAAGGGATCGGAGCCGGTGGCGATCAGCAGCCGGTCATAGCCGACGGTGCGGCCGCCCTGCGAGGTGACGGTCTTCTCGGTCCGGTCGACGGCTATAACAGGATCGCCCGCAACCAGTTCGATGCCGTTGTCGGCATACCATTCGGCGGTGTTGATGACGATGTCGTCGAAGCTCTTCTCGCCGGCGAGCACGGGCGAGAGCATGATCCGGTTGTAGTTCACATAGGGTTCGGCGCCGAAGATGGTGACTGCATAGCGATCGGGATCGCGGGCGAGGATTTCCTCGACGGCGCGACAGCCGGCCATGCCGTTGCCGATGACGACGAGGCGTTGGCGGGAAGAGGGGGCGAGCATGATGCTGTCCTTCACTATCAGATGCGGGCGCCGGCGAGCGCGGAGGCCCAGGTCGAGCGCCAGCGCCCCTTGACCAGGCTGATCCCGCCCAGCGCGATAAGTGCGAGGCCGGCGAAGATCAGGAAGCCGAGCTGCGGGCTGCCGGTAAGCTGCTTGGCGATGCCGAGCGACGAAGCGAGGTAGAAGCCGCCGACACCGCCGGCGAAGCCCACCAGCCCGGTCATGACGCCGATCTCCTCCTTGAAGCGCTGCGGCACCAGCTGGAACACCGCGCCATTGCCGAAGCCGAGCGCCAGCATCGCGATCAGGAACAGCCCTAGCGCGAGCCAGACGGTCGCCGGGCCGGTGCTGATCGCGCTGAGCGTCAGCGCGGCGAGGACATAGGCGACGGTCAGCGCCTTGGTGCCGCCGATCCGATCGGCCACCGCGCCGCCGAGCGGGCGGATCAGCGAGCCGGCGAACACGCAGGCCGCGGTGCAGTAGCCGGCCACCACCGGAGTCAGCGCGAACTGGTCGGTGAAGTAGATCGACAGCGAGGAGCTGAGCCCGACGAAGCCGCCGAAGGTCACGCAATAGAACAGCATGAACCACCAGGCATCGGCCTTCTTCAGCGGTTCCAGATAGGCGATCACCGGCTTGGGCGCAGGCGGGTTAGGCGCGTTCTTCGCGAAGATCATGTAGATCACGAAGACGATGGCGAGCGGGATCACCGCGAGGCCGAGCACCGCGTTCCAGCCAAACAGCTTGGCGAGCGTCGGCGCGAACAGGGCGGCGAAGACAGTGCCGCTATTGCCCATCCCGGCGATGCCCAGCGCGGTGCCCTGATGCTCGGCAGGATACCAGCGGCTGGCCAGTGGCAGCGCGACGGCAAAGCTCGCGCCGGCGAAACCCAGGATGATCCCGACCGCGATCGTACCGGCGAAGCTGTCGACCCCGAGGCCCCAGGCGGCGAGCAGGCCGGCCATGACGATGACCTGGCCGATCGCACCGGTCGCCTTCGGGCCGATCCGGTCGACGAGCACGCCGTTGACGAGGCGCAGGATCGCGCCGGCCAGAGTGGGGACGGCGACCATCAGGCCCTTCTGGGCGGGGTTCAGCCCCAGGTCGGCGGAAATCGCCGGCGCCAGCGGACCGAGCAGGACCCACACCATGAAGGCTATGTCGAAATAGAGAAAGGCGGCGATCAGCGTCGGCCGGTGGCCCGCTGCCCAGAAACCCTTGTTCATCGCGTCATCTCAGTCATCAACCGCATTTCGAACCTCTTCGGGCATGAAAAAAGCCGCCTCGAAGCACGACCATCATGGTCGGTTCGGGCGGCGTCATTGCCTGGTGCCTTGGCCCGGAGGCCTTGGCGCTGCGGGCCTGCCCTTCGTCGGACCGGTCCACATATGGAATCGAGGCGTCCTTGCCTCTTCCCTGGAAAATCTCACGGCCCCGCGGTCATGGCAAGTGCTTTTTGCGCGGTGCAGCATTTTTCCGCGGGCGTAGAGGTACACCCCGCTCGCGAACGAGCGAGGTGTCCTTCCTCTCATTCCCTCCAAGATCCTCCCCATGCCGGATAGGGAGGATCTCATCAGTCCATCAAAATGCCCATTCCACCGACAGCCACAGCTTCTTGGTGTCGGCGTCGCCCGCATAGCTGGCGATGCCCTTGCGCTGGTAATCGGCATATTTGGCAAGGAAGCTGTATTTCTTCACCTTGGCCACAAGCTGCAGGTTCAGTTCGTCGCCATAGTGAATGCTGGCGATATCGCTGTTGAAGCGATGGTACATCGCGGTCGCCACGATGCTGTCGAACGGGCCGACCTTCTTCCAGCCATAGCCGATCGAGCCATAATAGTCGGTGATGCCCTGCGCGGGCGTGGTCAGGAACTTGTCTGCCCAGCCGTTGAACTTATGCAGGGTGGCAAAGGGCGTCATGAAGGCAAAGCCCGCCGCGAAGCGCGCATTGGTCGCCTTGGTGAAGACGGTCCGGTCGGCGCCCAGCTGCTCGACGCCTGCGCCCAGCTTCCACGCCCCGATGTCGAGCCCGCCCTCGGCCAGGAAATAATCGGCCGAATAGTCGAGCGGGTTGGTGCCGTTATCCTGCTGGTGGGCATAGCTGAGGATATAGGTCCACTTGACGGTCTTGCTCAGCGGACGGCTTCCCGCGAAGCGCAGGCCATAGGTGTTCGAACTGTTGCGGCGGAGCGCCACCACCGGCTCGTCCTCATCGATCCGGTAGAAGAAGCCGGTCAGCAGACCATAGGGCGTCTTGTAGGAGGCGTTGGCGAAGATGTCGTCGCCCTGCATCGCCTGCGGCCGGTTGGCGAAGCCGCGCTTGCCGCCGTCGACGCCCCAGATGGTGCGCACCGACCAGCTGTAGACGACGTCGAGCTTGAGGTCCTTGACCGGGCTCCATTCGACCCGCGCGGCGTCGAAGGTCTGCTCGTTCTGACGCCACGCCACACCGCCGACGAAGCGCTGGTCGTCGAGATTGATCCGCTGGCGGCCGCCGGTGAAGGTGAAGCCCTTGCCCTTATACTGGAGCTGGATGCGGTTGATCTCGACAGTCTCGGGATCGGCGACGACCGGGTAGGTCGTCTTGCGGTTGACGCCGCTGAAATAGGCTTCGTTCAAGGCCAGCGTGCCTTCGCCCTCGATCAGGACGCTGAAGGCGCCCTCGGTCGCCTCGGCGCCCACCCGGGCTCGCAAGGTCAGCGCATCGGCATCGCGGGCGATGCCCTGCTGCTCGACACCCTCATAGCGCAACCTTGTGTCGATGATCGGCTTGATCTTGACGGCCTGGGCCGCGGCGGGAAGCAAAACTACGGAGGACATAAGGCAGCACGTCAGGAATCGCATGGTCTTCCCCCCATTGAAGATCGCATTGTTGATGCCCCTGTCGGCATCCTCTCCCGGCCGGTCCGTTGCCCGGCCTGTGGCGGCCCCCTCAGGCCGCCGGTCTATGCGGCCTTGTCGACCGGATTTGAAAAACGCTGATGCAGGAAATGCAGGATCTCGTGGCGCGCATGATTATAATCGGGCGTGTCGGCCATCTCGATCCGGTTGCGTGGACGCTGCAGCTTCACGGCCAGATCCTCGCCAATCGTCGCGGCCGGGCCATTGGTCATCATCACCACCCGGTCGGCGAGCAGGACCGCCTCGTCGACATCATGGGTGATCATCACCACGGTGTTGTTGAGCTGCGCCTGGATCGCCATCACCGCATCCTGCAGGCTGGCACGGGTCAGCGCGTCGAGCGCGCCGAACGGCTCGTCCATCAGCAGCACGCGCGGGCTCATCGCGATGGCGCGGGCGATGCCGACGCGCTGCTTCATGCCGCCGGACAGCTCGGCCGGCCGCTTGGCGGCGGCGTGGGCCATCTGCACGAGATCGAGATTGTGGAATACCCAGTCGCGGCGCTCGGCGCGGCTCTTGCCCTGCATCACCTTGTCGACCGCGAGCCGGACATTTTCCTCGACGGTCAGCCAGGGCAGCAGCGAATGATCCTGGAAGATCACCGCGCGATCGGGGCCGGGCCGGTCGATCACCTCGCCATCGAGGAAGACGACGCCGCGGCTGGGCTTCGTCAGGCCGGCGATGATGTTGAGCAGGGTCGATTTGCCGCAGCCCGAATGGCCGATCAGCGCGACGAACTCACCCTTTTCGATCGAGAGATCGACATCGCGAAGCGCAGTGAACGGACCCTTGGGTGTCGGGAATGTCACCCCGATTCCTTCAAGCGCGAGATAGGAACGATGCTTCATGATTTGACCTCGAGGGTTTCCCGCTCATCCTGAGGACGAGCCTTCGACAGGCTCAGTGGCTCTTCAGGGTGAGCGGGTAAGGGTTGCAGGGACATCATCGGTTCAGGCCTGGCGGGCGATGCGGCGGCCGATCCAGCCGACGATGCGGTCGAGCGCGAACCCGATCACACCGATCCAGACGAGCGCGACGATCGTGTCGGTGAGCAGCGAGCTGTTGTAGCTGTCCCAGATGAAGAAGCCGATGCCGGTGCCGCCCTG
>CAZJXG010000207.1:0-4386 GCA_964549965.1 uncultured Sphingomonas sp.
CCCACCGGCAATGTCGATCCCGACATGGCGGGGCGGCTGCTCTATCTGTTCGAGGCGCTCAACAAGCTGGGCACGACGATCCTCGTCGCGACCCATGACCTCCACCTCATTCCCCGCGTCCATCACGCCCAGACCCTCAGGCTCGAAGCGGGACGGCTCGAGGCCGGCCGGCTGGCGGGGCCGATCGGGAGCGCCGGCTGATGGCGCTGTTCGGGCGCGGATCGGGCAACTGGCTGACCAGCGCGGCGGGCCGCCGCCTGCTGCCCGAAGGCTGGCTGTCGGGGCCGATGCCCTGGGTGATCGCCATCATGATGTTCCTGATGGTGCTGGCGGCGGCGGCGGGGCTGGCGCTCGGCTTCGCGGCGCGCGGGCTCGACAACCATATGTCGAGCCAGATCACCATCCAGGTGGTCGACGCCAATCAGCCGCGGCGCGATGCCGCCGCCGACCGCATCGTCTCCGCCGTCGCGGCGCTGCCCGGCATCGCCTCCGTCCGCCGGATCAGCGACCGAGAGATCGCCGAACTGCTCCGGCCCTGGCTGGGCGCCGGGCTGGCCGAGAATGATCTGCCGGTGCCGGCGATGATCGACGTCGCCTTTCTCCCCGGTTCGCGGGGCAGTCTGGCCGGTGCCGAGGCCGCCGTGCGCGCGATCACCCCGCGCGCGCGGGTCGATGCCCATGCACAGTGGCTGGCGCCGCTCGCCGGGCTGATCGCATCGCTGCGCTGGCTGGCCGGGGTGCTCGTGCTGCTCATGGCGGCGGCGGCGGCGTTCACCGTCGTGCTCGCCGCGCGCTCCGCGCTCAACACCCATCAGGCGACGATCGAGGTGATGCACCATCTCGGCTCCAGCGATGCGCAGATCGCCCAGCTCTTCCAGCGCCGCATCGCCACCGATGCCCTGTTCGGCGGGTTGATCGGGCTGCTTATGGCCAGTCTCGTCATCTTCGCGGTGGGCGATCGCATCGCCCGGGTCGGATCGGACCTGATCGGATCGGTCGAGCTGCCCGCCGCCGCCTGGGGGATATTGGCGATGCTGCCGCTGGCTGGCACCCTGCTGGCGACGGTCGCGGCACGGCTGACCATCATCATGGCCCTGAGGCGAAGGTTGTGACGGCGCCTCAGGGCCATGGGCGGCATTGTCGTCCCGCCGAAGGCGAGGGGCGCAGTGCTGTACGGTCTCCCGGGCGGAGCGACTGCCTATGATCGTCCGCGTCCTCGCCGCGCTGCTGCTGGCCTGGATCGCCGGGTTCATGGCGTTCGCCCTGTTCCTGCCGCAGCCGGCGCCCGACGGGATCACGACCGAGGGGATCGTGGTGATGACCGGCGGGCGCGGGCGGGTCGAACGCGGCCTTGCCCTGCTCGAGGCGAAGCATGCGAAACGGCTGCTGATCTCCGGCGCCGATCGCAGGGTGCGTCCGCGCGATCTCGCCACCCAGTTCAAGGCGCCGCCGGCGCTGGTCGATTGTTGTGTGGACCTTGGCCATGAATCGGTCGACACGCGGTCGAATGCCACCGAGGCATCGGGCTGGATCGCGCGGAACCGCTACCGGTCGATCCGGCTGGTGACGTCCGATTGGCATATGGTGCGCGCGCGCTATGATCTGGAAGCCATGATCGGTGACGATATCCGCATCGTCGCCGATGCGGTGCCGACCGAGCCCGGCCTCGTCGATCTGGTCCGCGAATATAATAAATATGTCCTGCGGCGGGTGGCGGGGCTGATCGGGATATGATCCGGCATATGATGATAGTCCTGCGCTCGATCCTGTTTCCGCTGTTCTTCTATCCGGGCACGGTGATCGCCGTGCTCAGCGCCTTCATCAGCGCATTGTTCGGCGATGCCGCGGTGCGCCGCCATGCGCTGTGCTGGGCGCAGTTCCACCGTTTGTGCGCGCGCTGGATCCTGGGCATAAGGTCGCGGATCGAAGGGACGGTGCCGCCGGGGCCGCATCTGTTCGCGGTCAAGCACCAGTCGATGTTCGAGACGCTGGAGATGCTGCTGCTGGTCGGTGATCCGGCGGTGGTGCTGAAGCGCGAGCTGGCCGATATCCCGCTGTTCGGCCGGGTCGCGCAGCTGGCCGGGGTGATTCCCGTCGACCGGGCCGGATCGGCCAAGGCCCTGCGCCGGATGATGCGCGCGGCCGCGGCGGCGCGCGACAATGGCCGTTCGGTGCTGATCTTCCCCGAAGGTACGCGGGTCTCGCCGGGCGAGCAGCCTCCGCTCCAGCCTGGTTTCGCCGGCCTGTACCGGCAGCTCGGCCTGCCGGTGGTGCCGATCGCGCTGGACAGCGGGCTCGTCTGGCCGCGCAACAGCCTCCTGAAGCGCCCCGGAATCGTACGGATTCATATCGGCGAAACGATCCCGCCGGGCCTGCCCCGCGCCGAGGTCGAGTCGCGGGTGTATGCCGCCATCAATGCGATCGAGCGGGAACTGTAGCAGCTGCTACAATATCGTCTGTTCCGAGCGGCTTGCCCGGAAATTAGGCGTTCCGCTCCGTCCCATGGTATAAGCGAGCCATCGGTGCCGCTCTTTTACCAAGCAGGCATCGTGACAGCTTCTCCAGGGCTGCCGCTTGCCAAAGCCGGACAGAACCATGGACCAGACTCCAGTTGAACCGCTATGAAGGCGGTACCCCGCCTGCATTCTCGGGCTATTGGAAGGACACTCCCCTCAATGTCACGCTCGATCTGAGCGCGGTGCTGAAGCTGGCTGGCCATGTGCCGCCGCCACAGCGCCATCAGGTTCTGGCGACCAAGGGCGAGACCATCATCGCCGCGCTCCGTCGCCTCGCCGAAATGGGCCAGATCGAAACCAGCGCCGGCCGCGCGGAAACGATGGTGTCCGCGCTCGATCTGGATTGAATGGCTTATGTAAGTGCGAGCCGGCACCGCCGTTCAGCCCCGCTGAAACGCGATCAGTGGCTCCGCCCGAAATCGGGTGCGGCGTCGTCCTGGCCCTGTTCGATGATCGAGCGGCGGACGGCGCGGGTGCGGGTGAACAGGTCGAACAGCGCATCGCCGTCGCCCCAGCGGATCGCGCGCTGCAGCGCGGTCAGATCCTCGGTGAAGCGCTGAAGCATCTCCAGCACCGCATCCTTGTTGTTGAGGAACACGTCGCGCCACATCGTCGGGTCCGACGCGGCGATGCGGGTGAAATCGCGGAAACCGCCGGCTGAATATTTGATCACCTCGCTCTGCGTCACCTCTTCCATGTCGGAGGCGGTGCCGACGATCGTATAGGCGATCAGGTGCGGCAGATGGCTGGTGACGGCCAGCACCAGATCATGATGCCTGGGGTCCATCATTTCGACATTGGCGCCGATCCGCCGCCAGAATTCGGCGACCCGCTCGGCCGCCGTCGGATCGCTGCCCTCGGGCGGGGTGACGATGCACCAGCGGCCGTTGAACAGCGTCGCGAAGCCCGCGTCGGGGCCGCTATTCTCGGTGCCTGCGACCGGATGGGCGGGGATGATGATCGCGCCGTCGCGCAGTGCCCCGCGCAGCGCTGTCAGCACGCTTTCCTTCGACGATCCCACATCGCTGACGATCGCCTCGGCGGGCAGGTCGTCGGCGATCTCGGCGCCGACCGCGGCCATCGCGCCGACCGGCACGCACAGGATGACGAAATCGGCATCGACCACCGATGCGCCCGCCGTGTCGGTGACGTCGTCGCAGAAGCCCAGTTCGCGGGCCCGCGCGCGCACCTGAGCATCGGCGTCATGGCCGGTCAGCCGCACCGTCGGCATCGTCGCCTGGACCGCGCGCGCGATCGAGGAGCCGATCAGCCCCAGCCCGATGATCGTGACCCGTGCGAAGGGCAGCATCAGCCCGCCGCCTCGACCAGCTTGCGGAGCGCGGCCGTCAGGCCGGTGATCTCCTCCTCGGTCCCGATGGTGATGCGCAGGCCATGGGGCAGGCCCTGGCCCGGCAGCCAGCGGACGATATAGCCCGCATCCATCAAGCCCTTATAGGCGGCCTCGGCGGTCAGCCTGCCTTCGAACAGCACCAGCGAGAAATTGGCCTTGCTCGGCACCGCGCGCAGCCCCTTGTTGCCCAGGCCGGCGATCTCGCCTTCGAACCAGGCGCGCCATTGCAGGTTGTGCGCGCGGCTCCGCTCGACGAAGCCGGTGTCGCCCAGGCCCGCGATCGCGGCGAGCTGGCCCGCCGTGGTGACGTTGAACGGTGCGCGGATCTTGTGCATCGCCTCGATCACCGGCGCGCTCGCATAGCCCCAGCCGATCCGCTCGGCGGCGAGGCCGTAGATCTTCGAGAAGGTCCGCGTGACCAGCACGTTCGGCGCGTGCTGCGCCAGCGCGAAGGCGCCGTCGTCATCGGCCGCCTCGAGATATTCGGCATAGGCCTGGTCGATCACCAGCAGGCAATCG
>CAZJXG010000208.1:0-4359 GCA_964549965.1 uncultured Sphingomonas sp.
GACCGAATTGATGCTGTCCGATCTCGAAAGCCTCGAGAAGCGCGTCCCCGCCTTCGTGAAGAAAGCGGCGCAGGGCGACAAGGAGGCCAAGGCGGCCGCCTCGGTACTGGGCCAGGCGCTCGATCTGCTGCGCGAGGGCAAACCGGCACGGCTGACCGAGCCCAAAGACGATGACGAGGCAAGAATCTTTGCGCAGGCGCAGCTGCTCACCGCCAAGCCCGTGCTCTATGTCTGCAATGTCGATGAGGGCGCGGCCGCCGAAGGCAATGCGCTGTCGCAGCGCGTGTTCGAAAAGGCCAAGGCCGAGGGCGCCAAGGCCGTCATCGTCTCAGCGGCCATCGAGGCCGAAATCGTGACGCTGGACCCCGCCGACCGCGCCGAATTCCTTTCGGACCTCGGCCTGAGCGAAACCGGCCTCGCCCGCGTCATCCGAGCCGGCTACGAGCTGCTCGACCTGATCACCTTCTTCACGGTCGGCCCCAAGGAGGCCCGAGCCTGGACCGTCGAAAAGGGCGCAAAAGCCCCGAATGCCGCCGGCGCGATCCACACCGATTTTGAACGCGGCTTCATCCGCGCGGAAACAATGGCCTATCAGGATTATGTCACGCTGGGCGGGGAAGCCGCCGCGCGCGAAGCCGGTAAGTACCGATCGGAAGGCAAGGAATATCTCGTGCAGGATGGCGACATCATGCTCTTCCGCTTCAACGTCTAGAGATCATTCGGCCGACATGGCCTGAGCCGATCGGAGCTGCCGATGCGCTATTTCGAGGATTATCAGGAAGGCCGCATCGAGCGCTTCGGAGCCTATGAGGTGAAACGCGAGGACGTCATCGACTTCGCGGCGAAGTTCGATCCCCAGCCCTTTCATCTCGACGACGCGGCCGCCGCCGCCAACCCCATCTTCGGCCGCCTCGCGGCAAGCGGCTGGCATAGCTGCGCAATGGTCATGCGCATGCTGATCGATCACTGGACGAAGAACGGCTATTTCTCGCTGGGCGGTACCGGCGTCGACGAGCTGCGCTGGCTGAAGCCCGTCTATCCGGGCGACACATTGAGCGTCGAAGCGGAAATTCTGTCGAAGAGCATTCCGAAATCGCGTTCCGGTATCGGCTTCGTCAATTTCCGCCTCACCGTCTTCAACCAGCATGACGACATCGTGATGGCGATGAAGGTCACAAACATCCAGCAGCGCCAGCCCGCCTGATCGCCCTCAGCCGGGAAACAGGCGCGGCGACAGGGTGGCGAGCCGGCGGCGCGTTTCGGCGGGCCAGGTATCGCGCGCCGTGATGATCGCCCCGTCGAGCGCATGGGTGCACCCAACGGCGCAATCCCCGCCGCCGAAATGGGCCGCTGCGACGGCGCCAACCAGTGCCTGGGCCCGCGCGACATTCGCGTCCATCGTCGCGATGACGGCGCCGACATCGACCTCCTGATCCGACCAGGCGTCATTGTCGGTGACCATGGCGACGCTGGCGTAACAAAGCTCGGCCTCGCGGGCGAGGCGTGCCTCGGGCAGGCCGGTCATACCGACGATGTCGCAGCCCCAGCTCTTGTGCAGCAGTGATTCCGCGCGGGTAGAGAATTGGGGGCCTTCGATCACCAGCATCGTGCCGCCGATACGGTGCGCGCTCCCCTCCTCCGCCAGTGCGCCCGCGACCAGCTTGCCGAGCCGCGAACATACCGGATGAGCGAAGGCGACATGGGCCACGATCCCGTCCCCGAAGAAACTGCGTCCACCGCGCGAGGTCCGATCGATATACTGGTCGACCAGCACGAAGGTTCCCGGCGGCACATCCTCATGGAAGCCCCCGGCCGCGGAAACTGCCAGGATCTCGGTACAGCCCGCGGCCTTCAGCGCGGCGATATTCGCGCGGTAATTGATGTCATGCGGAGCGATCCGATGGCCACGGCCATGACGTGGCAGAAAGGCGACCTCGCGCCCGGCGATCGTACCGAGCAGCAATGCGTCTGATGGCTTGCCCCAGGCGGTGTCGAGCTCGATCCACTGCCCGTCGGCAAGCGCCGGCATGCGGTACAGGCCGCTGCCGCCGATCAATCCCAGGCGATTACCGCTCATCTCCGCTCCTCCCCGGTCAAGAAAAAGGCCGCCCGGTCATCCCGGACGGCCCCTTTCTCGATCATTCCATCGGGCTCAGTGCTTAATGCCGGCCCAGATGTTCCGGTACGACATATAGGCCAGGGTGGTCGCGATCAGCAGGAAGATGATCACGGCAAGCCCGGTCTGGTGGCGCACCTGAAGCTTGGGTTCGGCTGTCCAGACGAGGAAGGCCGAGACGTCCTTTGCCATCTGGTCGACGGTCGCCTTGGTACCGTCGGCATAGGTGACCTGACCTTCGGCCACGATCGGCGGCGGCATCGCGATGTTCAGGTTAGCGAAGTACGGATTGTAGTGAAGGCCGGCACCGGTCTTCGAATCCGGGAACTTCTTGATCAGCTCGGCGGGCTGATCCTGATAGCCGGTCAGCAGCGAGTAGACATAGGCCCCGCCGTCGTGACGCGCCTTGGTCATCAGCGAGAGATCCGGCGGAAGCGCATTGTTGTTGCCGGCGCGAGCCGCGACCTCGTTCGGATAGGGCGTCGGGATCTTGTCGGCCGGAGTCGACTTGCGGGTCGCCGGCTCGCCGGTTTCCGGGTTGATCGACGGCGTCTCGGTCGCCCAGCCCTTGGCGATCGCCTTCACTTCGGGATCGGTGAAGCCCAGGTCCTTCAGATCGCGGAAGGCGACCTGGTGGAGCGAGTGACAGGCGGCGCAGACTTCCTTGTACACCTGGAAGCCGCGCTGCAGCTGCTGCAGGTCGAACTTGCCGAACGGCCCGTCCGACGCGAAGCGGACGTCCTTCGGGTGCAGATGGAACTCATGCTCCGCGGTCGGCTTGGGCGGCTCGCTGATATAGGCGGCTGCGCCCATGATCAGCGAGTAGAGCAGGATCCCGGCAAAGCCGAGGCCCACGAGGAATGCGATGGGACGAACCATGGTCTCTATATCCCCTTAGGCCGCGGCGTTGCCGTGCTTTTCCAGCACCGCCTCGGTGATCGAGTTCGGCAATGGCAGCGGACGCTCCATGCGCGAGACGATCGGAAGGATGATCAGGAAATGCGCGAAATAATAGGCCGCAGCGAGCTGCGAGATCATCACATAGGGCTCTTCGGCCGGCGAACCGCCGCAATAGCCGAGGATGAGCACGTCGGCGACGAGCAGCCAGAAGAACTTCTTGAACGCCGGGCGGTAATTGCCCGAGCGCACCGGCGACTTGTCCAGCCACGGCAGGAAGAAGAGCATCAGGATGGCAGCGAACATCGCAACCACGCCGAGCAGCTTCGCCGGGATGCCGAAGACGTCGAAGGTGAAGGCGCGCAGGATCGCGTAGAAGGGCCAGTAATACCATTCCGGCACGATATGCGCGGGCGTCGAGAGCGGATTGGCAGGGATATAGTTATCCGGGTGGCCAAGCGCGTTCGGCGCGTAGAACAGCACCAGGCAGTAGAGGATCAGGAAGACCCCGAGCCCGAAACCGTCCTTGGCGGTGTAATAGGGATGGAAGGGAACCGTGTCCTGCGGACCCTTCACCTCGATGCCGGTCGGATTGCTCGAACCCGGGATATGCAGCGCCCAGATGTGCAGGATGATGACACCCGCGATCACGAATGGCAGCAGGTAGTGCAGCGAGAAGAAGCGGTTCAGCGCGGCATTGTCAGGGGCAAAGCCGCCGAGCAGCCAGGTCTGGATCGGCTCGCCCACCACGGGGATCGCGCCGAACAGGCCGGTGATCACCTTGGCACCCCAGAAGCTCATCTGCCCCCAGGGAAGCACATAGCCCATGAAGCCGGTGGCCATCATCAGCAGATAGATGACGAGGCCGAGCAGCCACACCATCTCGCGCGGGGCCTTGTACGATCCGTAGAAGAGGCCGCGGAAAATGTGGAGATAGACCACGATGAAGAAGAAGCTCGCGCCCGTCGCGTGCGCGTAGCGAATCATCCAGCCCGAATTGACGTCGCGCATGATATGCTCGACCGAGTCGAAGGCTACGGCGCCGTTGGCGGCATAATGCATCGCCAGGATGATGCCGGTGATGATCTGGATGCCCAGCGCCGCGCCCGAAAGCACGCCGAAGTTCCAGAAATAATTGAGGTTACGCGGAACCGGATAACCAGCGCCGACAGCATTATAGACCAGACGAGGCAGCGGAAGCCGCGTGTCGATCCACTGCATCAGCGGGTTCTTAGGCTCGTAATGCTTTGCCCATGGGAAGCTCATGTCGGTCTACCTCAGCCCACTGCAACGACGGTGTCGGATTTGAAGGCATATTTCGGCACTTCGAGATTCTTCGGCGCCGG
>CAZJXG010000209.1:0-4353 GCA_964549965.1 uncultured Sphingomonas sp.
CGATATTTCGAACCGCGTCAGCTCGATCTGAAACCGGACAACGAATCGGTCGCGCATTAACGAAATAAAAGGGACTTCCAAGTACGTATTAACCGTTGGCCATATGGTTGAAGGGCCAGCCGGGCCGGAATCACCACCCGAAATCGGGAAGCGGGAGTTAGAGTTATGAAGTTCATTGCCAAGCTGCTGAAGAACAACAAGGGCGCGACCGCGATCGAATATGGGCTGATCGCCGCTCTCATCGCCGTTGCCGCGATCACCGCGATGACGAGCCTCGGCAATCAGCTGCAGAAGACGTTCAACAACGTCTCCAACAATATGAAGGCGAGCTGATCCACAGCTAGTCTCACGGCTTAGGCTGGCTGCGAGGGCGGCGGGAGCGATCCCGCCGCCCTTTTGCCATTGTGCACGGCGGGTGGCGGCATCGCGACCGGCACGGCCGATGCGTCGATCCGTCCTAGCTGCGGACGATCACCTTGACCCTCTGGCCGGGCGCCAGCTTTTCGCCGCGCTCCAGCGCGTTGAGCACCAGGAAACGGTCGAGCGGCGCGTCGGGGAAAGCCATCATCCGGGCGAAGGTGTCGGCGGTCTCGCCCGCTTTCACCTTGAGCACCTTGATCCTGAGCGGACGGACGCCCTGCGCCTCCGCAGCGGGCATGCGCCGCATGCTCTCGACCAGCGGCTCGAACGGGCCGATTCCCTGTCCTGCCCTGGTCAAGGTCACGAAATGATAGGCGGTCGAACCATTGTCAGGGCGATAGGCGAAGACGCCCACATCGACTTGCCCGGCATTGCTGTTGGCCCGCGCAAATGCGTAGCGGAAGTCGATTCCGCTCGCCTTGCCGCCACGGACATCGCCGGGCCGGGCATTGCCGCCCAGCGCGGTGAAGACCTGGCCGATATAGTCGTCGAGCCCGCCCATGCCGATGCGGCCACCCGCGAAACTCGCCTGGCCGCCCGTGCTGCTGATCGTCACCGCGTCGTCGCTATTGTTGACGGTAAATCCCTTGGGAACGGTGAAGGCGAGGCGCTGGCTCGGGAGCTTGAACTCCTGCCCTTCCAGAAAACCCTTGGCCGGGTCGTCGCCCCACACCATGCCGTCAACCGCGTCGAGCAGCGCGTCGCGGCTGCGCGCGCCATTGCCGGCCTTGCCGGTCGCTCCGGCCTTGTCGCGCGCCCGCTTCACCCGGTCCGCCGAATTGGGATGGGTGCTCGCCCAGGTCGGCAGCGAGCTTTCGCGACCGGCAACCCGTGCCTCGAGCGTTTCCTGGGCTCCGAGAATGCCAAGCATGTCCGAAGACGCCAGCGGATCATATCCGGCCGTCGCGAGATAGCGGACACCCAGATCATCCGCCTGATATTCCTGGCTGCGCGAGAAGCCCTTGGTGATCAGGTCCGCGCCGACCCCGGCGCCCCGCCCCACCAGGCTGCCCAAGCCCGAATTCCCGGCGACCGCGCCGACCACGCCGGCCAATATCTGGGTAAGGGTCGCGGTCTGCTGGCGCTTCGCGGCGTGACGCGCGGCGACATGGCCCACTTCATGGCCCAATACCGACGCCAGCTCGGCCTCGTCATTCATCAGCGCGAGCAGGCCGCGGGTGACATAGACATAGCCGCCGGGGATGGCGAAGGCGTTGTTCACAGACGAGTCCAGCAGGGTGACGGTGAAGTCGCGTTCCGAATTGGACAGGCCGGACTGGACCGCGATCTTGCGGCCCACCCGCGTTACATAGTCGGCGGCCGGCCCCTTCATGGCGCCACCGAACTGCTGGACAAGCTGCGGATGGGCTTCGGCGCCCATCTTCTTGTCACTCGCCGAGATGGACTGCACCTGGGCGGCTGCGGCAGCCGGCAGGATCGAAAGCGACAGGCAGGTGGCGATCAGAATCGTCTTCATAGGCATCCTCCAACCGGACGCATAAAGCGAGCGGGGCTGAACGGTTCCGTTACGGCTCCGCTTTAGCCGCCGATCGCAAGGAATTTATCGCGGCGAGCCGCGCGGATGGCGGCGGGCTTCTTGCCGGAGAGTTTGTCGAGTTCCTCGCCGATCGCGGCGCCCAGCGCGGCGATCGCAGCCGCAGGATCGCGATGCGCGCCGCCGACCGGCTCGGGCACGACCCGATCGACCACGCCGAGCTTCTCGAGATCGGCCGCCGTCACCTTCATCGCCTCGGCGGCCTCGGCCGCCTTGTCGCCGGTCCGCCACAGGATGGAGGCACAGCCTTCAGGCGAGATCACCGAATAGACGGCGTGTTCGAACATCAGCACCTTGTTGGCCGCCGCAACCGCGATAGCGCCGCCGGAGCCGCCCTCCCCCACGATCGCCGCGACCATCGGCACGCCGAGCGCGAGGCAGGCCTCGGTCGAACGGGCAATCGCCTCCGCCTGGCCGCGCTCCTCGGCCTGGACACCGGGAAAGGCGCCCGAGGTGTCGACGAGGCTGACCACGGGGAGGCCGAAACGGTCGGCCAGCTCCATCAGCCGGATGGCCTTGCGATAGCCCTCGGGCTTGGCCATGCCGAAATTATGGCGGATGCGCGACGCGGTGTCGTCGCCCTTCTCATGGCCGATCACCATCACCCTGCGGTCGCCGAGCCGGCCGAAGCCGCCGATGATCGCCTGATCGTCGCCAAAGGCGCGGTCGCCGGCAAGGGGCATGAAATCGCTGATGAACCCCGCGACATAATCTTTGAAGTGTGGCCGTTCGGGATGGCGGGCGACCTGGGTCTTCTGCCACGGTGTCAGCTTCGCGTAGATATCGCGGAGCAGCTTTTCCGACTTGGCCTCCAATTTGGAAACCTCGCTACCGATATCGAGCGATCCGGCATCGGCGGTGGACCGTAGTTCGGCGACCTTGGCCTGAAGCTCGGCGATAGGCTTTTCGAATTCGAGATAGGCAACCATCGGCCCCGGTTAGGCGGGCCGATCGCATCCGTCAACGAACCCTTGATGCACCCTCTTGAAGCCGTGGTTCCCTTTACTATCTCGTCGTGCGTCGGCCGTCGCCAATCGGGGCGGTTCGACATGGTCCGGCGGGAACCCCGCGGACCTTCATGGTCAACATCGCTTATGAAGGTAACAGACTATGCGTAGCACTCTTGATTTCGCCCCCCTCCTCCGGTCTTCGATCGGGTTCGAGAATCTCAATCGCCTCGCCGATTTCGCGCGCGGCGACAGCGATGCCTACCCGCCCTATAATATCGAGAAGACGGGTGACGGCGCCTATCGCATCCAGATGGCGCTCGCCGGCTTCACCCGTGACGAGATCGACGTCACCGTCCAGGACAATATGCTGATCATCGTCGGCCGCGCAGGCGAAGCCGGCGAAGACGGCAAGCGTGAGTTCCTGCACCGCGGCATCGCCAAGCGTGCGTTCGAGCGCCGTTTCCAGCTCGCCGACACCATCAAGGTGACGAGCGCCGGCTATGAGAACGGCCTGCTCAATGTCGAACTGGTGCGCGAGATCCCCGAGCACAAGAAGCCGCGCCGCATCGCGATCGACGGCGTCGAGCCGGCACAGGTGATCGATGCGGAACCCGCCAAGGCCGCCGCGTAAAGCGCCACCCTGATCTTTGATCGGAAGAGGAAAGCCGGGCCGAAAGGTCCGGCTTTCTGATTCTGCGGTGTCCTTCATGCTGCGCCCAAAGCCCAGCTTTACCACGTCACCGTTTCTTTTGGCCGCACCGCCTTGCATCATCGGGGCACCCCTGCTAACCGGCCCGCGAACCATGCGGGGACGCCTTCCGGCGCCCCCTTTTTCGCATGGCCCAACCACTCTGGGGGAATGGACGCGCGTGGAGAATTCCGGCGGTATTCAGGCTAGCCTCAGCGGACGTTATGCGACCGCTCTCTTCGGGCTGGCTCGTGACGAGAAGGCGCTCGACGCTGTTTCGGCGAGTCTCGCGACGCTCAAGGCCGCGCTGGCCGAATCGGAGGACCTGCGTCAGCTGACGACCAGCCCGGTCGTCTCGCGCGATCAGGCGGCCAGGGCGATCGCCGCCGCCGCGGGTGCGATGGGCCTCGATCCCCTCACCACCAAGTTCCTCGGCGTGCTCGCGCAGAACCGCCGGCTCGGCCAGACGGGTGCGGTGATCCGCGCCTTCGGCCAGCTCGCCGCCGTGCATCGCGGTGAGACCACCGCCGAAGTCACCTCGGCCCATCCGCTCTCGGCCACGCAGGTCAAGGCGCTGACGGCCAAGCTCAAGACCCAGCTCGCCCGCGATGTCGCGGTCGACCTCACCGTGGATCCCTCGATCCTCGGCGGACTGATCGTCAAGATCGGCTCGCGCCAGATCGATGGCTCCATCCGCTCCAAACTGAACACCCTCGCGATTGCGATGAAAGGCTGAACAT
>CAZJXG010000210.1:0-4238 GCA_964549965.1 uncultured Sphingomonas sp.
ACCTGTGCTTGCAGCCGGAGTAGGGGGACTGCTGCTGGCTGGCGGCGCGGCATGGCTGTGGATCGAACGGACGCCGATCGCGGCCTCCTATATCGATGATGCACTGACGGCGCGTGGCATCTCGGCCAGCTACAAGCTCGCCCATGTCGGATTTCGAACGCAGCGGATCGAGGCGATCCGGATCGGCGATCCGGCCCATCCCGATCTCACCGCCGACTGGGCCGAGGTCGAACTTGCGGTCGGCCTGACCGGTGTCACCGTTCGCGCGGTCGATGCCGGCGGGGTGCGGCTCCGCGGTCGGCTTGTCGATGGACGCCTCTCGCTGGGTGCGCTCGACCGGATGATGCCCGAAAGCAGCAGCGATCAGCCCTTCGCACTTCCCGACATCGGCCTGACGGCACGGGCCGTGCGCTTCGATCTGGCAACGCCGCAGGGACTGGTGAGGGCGACGATCGACGGCCGCGGCAACCTGAAGGACGGATTTCGGGGTGTCATCGCGCTGGGGGGCGATCGGCTGGCCAGCGGCGGCTGCACCGCTTCGGCACTGGCGGCCCGGATAGCGGTCCGGATGGAGAATGGCCGTCCTTTCGCCAACGGCCCCATTTCCGCTCGCCGGATCGATTGTCCACAGGCGAGGCTGATGGCTCCGAAGCTGACTGTCGATATCCGCGGGGATGGCGATTTCGCTCGCTGGCGGGGGACATTTTCGCTGCGTGAGGGCGGCCTGATCTCCGTGGTGCAGGCAGCGCGGTTGTCGGGCAACGTGGATTTCGATGTTTCCGCAACGCGTCTGGATGGCAGGATACGTCTCGGTGCGGATCAATTGCGCCATGCCGGTTCGGTCGCTGAGCGGCTGTCGTTGACCGCATCCGTGCAGGCGGATCCCAGGAAGCGCACGGCAACAGCCACCGGCGATGTCCGCCTGATCGGAGCGCGGCCCGATGCGATGATGGTCGACCGGACAGCGCGGCAGCTTGCCTCGGTGGAAGGCGTGCCGATGGGGCCGGTCCTTGCCGCCTGGGGGCAGGCGCTCCGCCAGGCCGCGCGCAGAGTCGATGGAACGATCGCCTTTGGGATCAGTCACGCGCCCGCTTCTGGCGGGGTGCGTATCGACCGGATCGATATGAGAGCGGCGGGCGGCGGGCGGTTGCTGGCTCGTTCCGAAGGAAGCGAAGGGCTAGGGTGGCGCTGGCCGCAGGGCGGCGCAGTCGCCAACGCCAGTGTCGAGCTGTCGGGCGGTGGATTGCCGCGGCTGTCGATGAGCCTGCGACAGGCCGTGCCTGGTGCCCCCCTCAGCGGATCGGCCACGATAGCGCCCTATCGGGTCAGCGGGGCGCGGCTGGCCTTCGCGCCGATAACGTTCCAAGCTGGCCGGCGGGGGCAGACACTGCTCTCTTCCAGGATCACGATGGACGGGCCGCTCGCGGATGGCCGGATCGAGGGGCTTGATCTGCCGATCAGGCTGGCGATCGGCGTCAACGGCAGTTTCCTTCTCAATCCGGGCTGCGCGCCGCTCGGGTTCGACCGGTTGTTCATAGCCGGGACGGTGATCTCCCGGGCCAGCCTGCCGCTGTGCCCGATACAGGGTGCCCTGATCGGACGGACGGCCGCCGGCTCCCTCTATGGCGGCGCGCGGATCAGGGCGCCGCGCCTGCGCGGGCGGGTCGGCGATCAGCCGCTGACGATGATCGCCCGCTCGCTTGACGTCGCGGTGGCGCGGCCGGGTTTCCGGCTGGATGCCCTGGCGATCCGGCTGGGCGATCCGGCTGCGCCCACGCGGCTGGATGTCGCCTCGCTGGACGGGCAGGTGGGTGCGCAGGGGATGTCCGGGCGGTTTGCGGAAACATCGGGCAAACTCGCTGCGGTCCCTCTCCTGATATCGGGGGCCTCCGGGCGCTGGGCGCTCGCCGATGGCCGTCTGACGCTGGTAGGCGGAATCAAGGTGGATGACGCCGAGCTTCTGGCCCCGCGCTTCCACCAACTCGTTTCCGACGATGTCCGCCTCTCGCTGCTGGCTGGTCGGATCGCCGCCTCGGCTACCCTGCGCGAGCCGCGTTCGGGCCGGGCGGTGTCCCGCGTAGCCGTCCGCCACGATCTGTCCCGCAGCGTTGGGGATGCCGTACTCGATGTCGACGCGCTGCGATTCGACAAGGGGCTCCAGCCCGAGGCCGTCACGCCGTTGACCCTCGGCATGATCGCCAATGTCTATGGTCAGGTCGCGGGGCAGGGCCGAATCCGCTGGTCTGGCGGCAATGTGACGAGCGATGGCGATTTCCGGACCGACGGCATCAACCTCGCAGCGGCCTTCGGACCCGTGACCGGTCTGAAGGGTAACATCCATTTCACGGACCTGCTGGGACTGGTGACGGCACCCGACCAGACGGTGACGATCGCCGAGATCAATCCTGGCATCGCGGTTACGGAAGGGGTGATCCGCTACCATATTCTGCCCGAACATAAATTGTCGGTAGCCGAAGGCCGCTGGCCGTTCGCGGGCGGCACATTGACCCTGGAGCCGACCGTGCTCGATATGGGGCAGCCGGTCGCGCGGCGGCTTACCTTCCGGATCGCCGGACTCGACGCCGCCACCTTCGTCCAGCAGCTCGAATTCAAGAATCTGGCGGTTACCGGGAAGTTCGACGGCGTGCTGCCAATCATCTTCGATGCCCACGGCGGGCGCATCGAAAATGGCGTTCTCAGCGTCCGGCCGGGCGGCGGTACGCTTTCCTATGTCGGGGACGTCACCAACGCCAATCTCGGCCGTATCGCGCGGATCGCCTTCGATGCGCTCAAGTCGATGCGGTACCAGCGGCTGACGATTGACCTGAACGGCAATCTCGATGGAGAAATCGTCAGTAAGGTGCGCTTCGACGGTACCAACGATAACCCCCAGGAAACCGCGAAACGCGGCGGCATCGTCGGGCGGCTGCTGGCTCCGGTCACGCGTCTGCCCTTCCGCTTCAATATCACCATCACCGCGCCCTTCCGCGGTCTCGTCAATTCCGCGCAGACCTTCGTCGATCCGTCGATCGTGCTGCGCAACACCGCCGCCGGCGCCGTGCAGCCCGTGCCGTCTCCCATTCAGCCCCAGTAAAGCGAGACCATGCGATGAACATCCCGACATTGACGATGAAGCGTTGCGGTGCGAGCGTCTGGCCATGACGAGGATGATGCTCAAGCCGATCGGTGCTCTGGTTCCCGCGATGCTGATCGCGTCCGGCCTGCTTCTGGCCGGCTGCATCCAGATCGCTGCGCCTGACAAGCCGATCGAGATCAACCTGAACGTCAACGTCAAGCAGGAGGTGGTCGTCCGGCTTCAGAAGGATGCCGACGATTTCATCGCCAACAATCCGGAGCTGTTTCCGAAATGATGCGCATGACCCATATCCTGATGATCGCTGCGGCGCTGGCCGTTGTCGGTTCTCCCGCGCGTGCCGCCGACCCGATCGTCGAACAGGCGCTGTCTGCCGGTACCATCGGCGAGCAGTGGGACGGCTATCTCGGTTTCGTCTCGGCGCCTTCGGGCGACCTGAAATCTGCGGTCGACGCGATCAACATCAAGCGCCGCGCCGGCTACACCCAGATCGCCGCCGCGCGTAACGTGACGGTCGATCAGTTTGCCCAGACCACCGCATGTTCCACCTTGCGCGCGGTGAAGCCTGGCCAGGCCTATAAGCTGAAGGATGGCGGCTGGCAGAAGCGATCCGGCTCGGAATCGATCACCCCGGATTATTGCGGCTAGTTTTTAGCCCGTCGCCAAACGGCAGCGATCCGGCGTTGGTCCGGCTCGGCTCCGGTACGGCGGGGCAGGAGCTTGTCCGGGAAGGCTAGCGGGGTAGCGATATGGTTGCCTGCACCGCAGGCCGATCAAACGACGTTGACTCATCGGACCCCCCTTCCTAAAGGGGCCTCGCTTTGGCGGGGTCGCTCGTCGGCGTGGCGCCACCTTCCGCATAGCAGGAGGTGGTGCGCCATGACGGAGAACGAACCCGGGCAGGACCCGGAAAGCATGGGGGATCAGAGGCTTACGTCGATCGACGAACGGCTTCGCGCGATCCAGCAGGCGGAACAGGTCAGAACGGCGAGCACGCACAAAAAGCCTGAAAAGGGATATTCCCAGGGCAATCGCGTGCTGACCGAGCTGATCGCGGGACTTGCCGGCGGCAGTCTGCTGGGCTGGTGTTTCGACACCTGGCTCGGGACCAAGCCCTGGCTCCTTTTGGTGATGCTGTTCCTCG
>CAZJXG010000211.1:0-4119 GCA_964549965.1 uncultured Sphingomonas sp.
AGCCGAGCACGCCCAGGCCGTTGACCATCGTGGTGTGGCTGTCGGTGCCGACGCAGGTGTCGGGATAGGCGACCGGGGAGCCCGAGCCGTCGGCCGAACTCCACACCGCCTGGGCGAGATTCTCGAGATTGACCTGGTGGCAGATGCCGGTGCCGGGCGGCACCACCTTGAAATTGTTGAGCGCCTTCGAGCCCCAGCGGAGGAATTCGTAGCGTTCGCCATTGCGGGCATATTCGAGCGCGACATTCTCGTCGAATGCCTTCGGGGTACCGAAGCTGTCGACCATCACACTATGGTCGATGACGAGGTGGACGGGGACCAGCGGGTTGATCTTCTGGGCGTCGCCGCCGAGCTTGTTCATCGCATCACGCATCGCGGCGAGATCGACCACGCAGGGCACGCCGGTGAAATCCTGCATCAGCACGCGCGCGGGGCGATACTGGATCTCGCGATCGGACTTGCGCTCCTTCACCCAGTCGACCAGCGCCTGGATATCCTCGACGGTGACGGTGACGCCATCCTCGAAGCGAAGAAGATTTTCGAGCAGCACCTTCATCGAGAAAGGAAGGCGCGAGATGTCGCCCAGCTTCTCGGCTGCCTTGGCAAGCGAATAATAAGCGTAATGCTTGCCGTCGACATTGAGGGTCGAACGGGTTTTCAGAGTGTCCTGACCGACGGCTGTCATTGCTATCGCCCTATGCTGCAGTTGCGAGAGTCAAGGGGCTATAGCGGGGGGGGTGGCCAAGGGAAAGGGGCGTGCGGCGTGTCGATGCGGGCTTAATCCTCACCCGTTTCGATGGGCCGGCCGAGATCGGCGAAGGCCTGGGCGACCGCCTGCGCGCTGGAGAGAATCCCGATCGCCTGATCGATGCCGCACAGGCTGCAGAAGCGGCCATGGGCGCGGCGCGGCGCAGCGTTGGACGCGGCAACCGCGCGCAGCAGGACCCCCTCGGCGATCGTCATCCGGCAGCAGCAGGACGGTGCGATCATGATCGACCGCTGCGACGCGCGCGCCAGTTCCGCCATCAGCGCGCGGACCAGGATCAGCGGCCGCCGGAAGCTCAGCCCGAAGGCGCCGATCATCAGGCTCGCCGCCTGCGCATCGTTCAGCCCGCCGACCCCCATGCGGCGTACCGAGAGAAGAAGGAGTCGCGCGCCGCTTTCGTCGGGGGCGCTGTGGGGCAACAGTCGTGCGGTCGATGCGGCGGGCTCGGTCATGACTTCTTCTCCTCTCGGCAAGAGCGAGAAGAGCATTTATGCTATTGCAAGTCAATCGCAATAAAAGGCGTCAGTCGATAACCGTCCCATTGGCGTCCAGCACGCGTCCAGCCAGATAGAGCGATCCGCCGACCAGGACGACCGGCGGCGTGACGCCCTGCTCGGCCGCGATCATCGCCAGCGCACCCTCAACCGTCGCCGCCGGCGACGCCGTGAACCCGGCGAGGCGCGCGATCTCGGCGAGCGTCGCCGGATCATGATGGGCATGGCCGGGCACCGGCACCATATGGAAGCGGGCGGGAAGCCGCCCCATCGCCGCCAGAAAGCCCCCGGCATCCTTGTTTTCGAGCAGGCCCATGACGATGTGAAGCGGCCGATCCGGGGCGACCGCGCCGCGCAGGAAATCGCCGATCACCCGCCCCGCCGACGGGTTGTGGCCCCCGTCGACCCACAGATCCGATCCGGGCGGCAGCATCCCGACCAGTGCGCCGCCGCGCAGATGCTGGAGGCGCGCCGGCCAGTCGGCCCAGCCCATCGCCGCGCGCAGCGCCGCCGGCGGCACGTCGACCGCCGACTGATGACGCAGCATCGCAACGGCCAATGCGGCGTTCATCGCCTGATGCTCCCCCGCGAGACCGGGCAAAGGCAGATCGAGCTTGCCCTGCGCGTCGCGATAATGGAGCCGGCCCTGATAGGCGGCGGCGTCCCAGCTGCCGCCCTTGACGTGCCATGTCGCGCCTGCCGCCGCGACGACCTCGCCCACCCGGTTGGCGACGGTCGCGGGATAATGGAGGGTGACGATCGGCACGCCGGCCTTGGCGATGCCGGCCTTTTCCCCGGCGATGGCCTCGATCGTGTCGCCGAGGAAGCTCTGATGATCGAGCCCGAGCTGGGCGATGCCGCAGATCGCCGGCGCCGCGATGATATTGGTCGCGTCGAGCCGGCCGCCCAGCCCCACCTCGACGATGCAGGCGTCGGCGGGCGTGCGGCTGAAGGCAAGCAGCGCGACCGCCGTCGTCACCTCGAAGAAGCTGGCGCCGATCCCATCGGCGACGTTCAGCACTTCGGACAGCAGCGCCGCCAGCATCTCATCCTCGATCAGCGTCCCGGCGACCCGGATGCGCTCGTTGAAACGGACGAGATGCGGGCTGGTGAAGACATGCGCGCTTTTCCCCGCCGCCTCGATCGCGGCGCGCAGATAGGCACAGGTCGATCCCTTGCCGTTGGTCCCGGCGACATGGAGCACCGGCGGCAGCTGGCGTTCGGGGTGGCCGAGCCGGGCGCAGAGCCGCGCGATCCGATCGAGCCCCAATATGTCGGCGCCGGGCGACAGCAGCGACAGCCGGTCGAGCTGCGCCTGCACGGCGGGATCGGTCGAGGAAGCGTGGTCGGGCACTAGAAAAGCCCTCCCTTCCCAGGGAGGGGTTGGGATGGGCCGCGCCGCTTGGGGTGGCAGACCGGTTTGCCGGTCGCTTCGGATCGACCCACCCCCCGGCCCCCTCCCTTGGTAGGGAGGGGGAGAGTCACGCCGCCTTCTTCCCCGGGCACAGATAATCGATCAGCCGGGCCAGCTCGGCCCGCAGGTCGTGGCGTTTCACCACCATGTCGAGCATGCCGTGATCGAGCAGATATTCGGCGCGCTGGAAACCTTCGGGCAGCTTCTCGCGGATCGTCTGCTCGATCACGCGCTGGCCGGCGAAGCCGATCAGCGCGCCCGGTTCGGAAATCTGGATATCGCCGAGCATCGCGTAGGATGCGGTGACGCCGCCCGTGGTCGGATCGGTCATCACGACGATATAGGGCAGGCCGGCCTCGCGCAGCTGGGCGACGGCCACGGTCGTCTTCGGCATCTGCATCAGCGAGAGGATACCCTCCTGCATGCGTGCGCCGCCGGCCGCCGTGAAGATGATATAGGGGCATTTGTCGGCGATCGCCGCCTGCACGCCAGCGACGAAGGCCGCGCCGACCGACAGGCCCATCGATCCGCCCATGAAGGCGAAATCCTGGACGCCGACCACCGCCTTGAAGCCCTCAATCGTGCCGCGCGCGTTGATCAGCGCGTCCTGTTCGCCGGTCTTGGAGCGCGCTTCGCGGATACGGTCGACATAGCGTTTCGAATCGCGGAATTTGAGCGGGTCCTCCCGCACCTGCGGATTGGGCAGCGGCGTATAGACGCCATTGTCGAACAGCTGGTCGAAGCGCGCATCGGGGCCGATGCGGCCATGATGCTCGCACTTCGGGCAGACCGACAGGTTCGCCTCATATTCCTTGGCGAAGATCATCTGCTGGCAGGCGGGGCATTTGTGCCAGAGATTGTCGGGCGAATCGCGCTTGGCGATGAACGGGATCTTCTTGCGGACACGATCGAGCCAGCTCATGCGGCCTTCTCCTTGGCGGCGCGCCTCACGGCGGCGCTGAGGGTGGAGATGAATAAGCGGACCGGGCCGGCGGCATTGGCGCCATGCTCGGCGATCAGCTCGACGATCGCCGAACCGACGACGACGCCATCGGCAACCCGGCCGATCGCCTCGGCCTGCTCGGGGCCGCGCACGCCGAAGCCGACCGCGACGGGAAGGTCGGTCGCCGCCTTGAAGCGCGCGACCGCCGTCTCGATGCTGGCCTGACCGGCCTGCTGCGTGCCGGTGATCCCGGCGACGGACACATAATAGAGAAAGCCGGAGGCGCCATCGAGCACCGCGGGCAGCCGCGCGGCATCGGTGGTGGGCGTGGCGAGGCGGATCAGGTCGATCCCGGCCGCGCGCAGCGCCGGGCCGAGCGCGCCATCGGCCTCGGGCGGGATATCGACGCAGATCACGCCATCGACCCCGGCACGGGCGGCTTCGGCGGCGAACCATTCGGCGCCGCGCCGGACCATCGGATTGGCATAGCCCATCAGCACCA
>CAZJXG010000212.1:0-4111 GCA_964549965.1 uncultured Sphingomonas sp.
GCGCTTGACCAGATTGTCCAGCATTTCGGGAGCGATGCGGTTGCCGAGGTGACCGGACGTTCCCGTCGTATTGTGCCCCGCGCTAACAGCGACGGGTCGGTGCGCTTCGCTGTCGAAAACCGGCCCACTTCAGCCAATCTTGCTGAAACCCATGCGTTCATGGATGACAAGAAGCACATCCTCGTCTTCTCCGAGGCTGGCGGCACGGGGCGATCCTATCATGCCGACCTGGGCGTGAAGAACCAGCGCCGCCGCGTCCACTACCTGCTCGAAGCAGGCTGGAAGGCCGACACCGCCATACAGGGCTTTGGCCGCACCAACCGCACGAACCAGAAGCAGCCACCGCTGTTCCGCCCGGTATCGACCGACGTGAAGGCGCAGAAGCGCTTCATCTCGACGATCGCCCGAAGGCTCGACAGTCTCGGAGCGATCACGCGCGGCCAGCGGCAAACCGGCGGCCAGAACATGTTCAGCGCCAGCGACAATCTGGAATCCTACTATGCCCGCGATGCCCTGCGCCAGCTTTACCAATTGCTGGTGCGCG
The DNA here is from genome assembly GCA_964549965.1 of uncultured Sphingomonas sp. GTDB lineage: Bacteria > Pseudomonadota > Alphaproteobacteria > Sphingomonadales > Sphingomonadaceae > Rhizorhabdus. The sequence goes on from CAZJXG010000212.1 coordinate 545, forward strand.
GCAAGATCGACGGCTGTTCGCTCGGGCAATTCGAAACAGCCACCGGCCTGTCGCTGCTCGACAGTGACGGCGGGCTCAAGGACGAGCTTCCGCCCATCACGACCTTCCTCAACCGGATGCTGGCGCTCACCATTTCCATGCAGGACATCCTGTTCGAGGCCTTCGAGGGTCTGCTGACGGCCCGGGTCGAAGGCGCAATCGCCAGCGGCACCTATGAAATGGGCCTCGAAACCCTGCGCGCCGAAAGCTTCTCGGTCTCCGACCGCAAGACCATCTACACCCATCCCGGCACCGGAGCTGTGACCCACCTCCTGACCATCGAACGCAAAGACCGGATCGAGCCGGTTGTGCTCGAGAGGGCGCTTGCCATGGCAATGGATCGCGACGCCGAACTGGTGATCAACACCCGGTCGGGGCGCGCGGCAGTCAAATTGCGCGCGCGCAGTCTGATCGACGATGATGGCGGCATTCACCCGCGCATCCGCCTCGTCCGGCCTTTGGAGGCGACCAATATCCTCGCCGAGGCGTTCGCGACCAGTCATTGGGAGCCGGTGGACCGTGAGCGGTTCAGCGAAGTCTGGCAGGCCGAACTTGCCGACTTGCCCGAGTTCGAAACCTCGACCCTGCACATGGTTTCAGGCCTGCTGCTGCCGATCTGGCGGCGACTCCCCAATGAATCGACCCGCGTCTACCGCCTGCAAACCGATGCTGGCGAGCGCGTCATCGGCCGCAAGGTTTCGCCTGCCTGGGTCGCCACGGTGATTGAGCACGACACGGCGTCCGTCGTGCCTGCCGATGCTTGGGCGATGCTGTGTGCCGGAGATGCCAAATTGCATCTGGCCGAAGATCAGACGGTCTCCCGGGTGCGGGCCATGAATGACTGGCGGATTGAACTTACTGGCTTCAATGATCTTGGCATCGAGCGATTGAAGGCAATGGGCTTGATCTCCGAGATCGTCTCGTGGAAACTCAAGCTCTACATACCGACAGGGGCTGTCGGGGTGGATGTGCTCGCCAAGCTGTTGGACCGGTTTCCGATCCAGCGGATCGCGGCACGCAATGCCGCCTGAAGGAGCCCCGTATGGACAGTCCCGCCACCGATATCGCCCGCCGCCTTGCGGCCTCAGCCGAGGCGGTCTGCCGCCGTTACCTGTCCAATGGTCGTCGTGAAGGCCGTTACTGGCTGGTCGGCGATGTTCACAATTCGCCAGGTCGCAGTCTCTACGTCCGATTGTCTGCAACAGCCGAGAGCCGGGGAGGCGCAGGCAAATGGACAGACGCGCAAAGCGGCGACCATGGCGATCTTCTCGACATCATCGCCGCAAGCTGTGCCCACCAGACCATGCGCGAAACGCTCGACGAAGCCCGCCAATTCCTGAGCCTGCCGCCGCCACCGGAAACCGCGCCGCGCAACCCGACCATACGCAAGGCGCCGACCGGCACACCAGAAGCGGCACGGCGCCTATGGGCCGCCTCAAAGCCGATCACGAACAGCATCGCAGCGCGTTATCTTGGTCGCCGGTCGATCATCGATCTGTCCGGCATTGATCAGCTGCGTTTCCATCCGCGCTGCTACTATCGGCCTGCTGAAGATGATGTCCATGGTGTGCGGGAGGCATGGCCCGCCATGATCGCTGCAGTCACCGACAATGAGGGCACTATCACGGGGGTTCACCGCACTTGGCTCGATCCGCAATCCCCCGACAAAGCCGCTATTGCTTATCCACGACGCGCCATGGGGCACTTGCTCGGCTCGGGCGTCCGGTTCGGCAAAGCGGACGGTGTCATGGTTGCCGGTGAAGGCCTCGAAACTCTCCTGTCGTTGCGGCAGGTGATGCCATCCATGCCCATGATCGCAGGACTATCGGCCGCCCACCTCGCTGCCATCCAGTTCCCTGCTGCGCTGCGCTGCCTCTATGTCGCGCGCGATGATGATCCCGCCGGGGCAACGGCATTGTCGACCTTGATCGAGCGCTGCGACCCGTTGGGCATTGCCGTTATACCGCTTGAACCCCGGCTCGACGATTTCAACAGCGACCTTACAGCCTATGGCCACGGGCGGTTGGCAGCGGCCATTCGGGTGCAGCTCAGTGCCGCCGATGCCGTGCGGTTTCTCAAAGAATGAGCGAAGCTGGCCGGTAAGCGGGGGATTTTCCGGCGAAGTGGGGCGCATGGCCAACTCTCCCGATCCTTGAAGGTCGCCACGCCCTCGGCCTTCGGGAGGGGGCGACTGCGGCAGCGGACACGGGCACAGCAATGGCTGCGCTGCGGCTATTTTCCGCCGGGGCTGCGCCCCTTTGCATCGCGAAACAAAATAGCCTTGCTTCGCCATCCTCCGCTGACGCTCCGGCCGCGCGTTTCCGGGCGGTGCAGACCCGTGCCCGCCGCCGCTGGTCGTCGCCACGAAGGCCGCGAGAGGCGCGGCTCAGGACACGGAGACCATCATGGCAAGCGCCCCAGACCTTCCCCTTGAAGACACCACCCCCGAACTCGGCTCAACCGCCTATCTCCTCCAGGAAATGCAACTATACGGCTATCGCCCCTTCGAAGACGAACCTGATGGCAGGCCGCTCCCCGATGCCCGCCTTGCCGGTGGCGCGGTCGCCGACATGTTCGACGGGCTTGTCTCAGCTTTGATCGACACCCGCATTGAACCCGATCTCGAAGACCTGCTCTGGAACCTCGTCAACATCTTCCACCGCGCCGGCGAACGGGTCGAACGCGATCTTGACGACAATGAACAGGCGCAAAAACGCCTTCAGCGCGAACAGGATGGCAGCGAAGTGCGCTCGGTCGAACTTGAGCGCCAGATCGCCGAGGGAATCTCACTCATCGAACGCCGCGACACGATGGAATTCTTCCGCGAAGCCGCCGCCGATCAATTCCGCATTCACGCACGCAAGGCCTGGACGCCCCGCACCGGATCCCGCGTCAACCGCAAGGCCATGACCTCAGCCATCATCGACAGCCGCGACTTTCTCGACAAACGCGCCAGAGAGAATGCCCGTGTGCTGCTGCCCGAAGGGACCCGTATCGCCTTCACCGGTGGCCCAGATTGCAACGATCACTCGGCCATCTGGGATGTCCTCGACCGGGTTCATGCGCGTCATGCCGATATGGTCTTGCTGCACGGTGCCACACCCACTGGTGCCGAACGCGCAGCCGCTTGCTGGGCAGACACGCGCAGAGTCCCACAAGTCGCCTTCCGTCCCGACTGGAACCGGCACAAGAAGGCCGCGCCGTTCAAGCGCAACGATCGTATGCTCGAAGCTCTGCCAGTAGGTCTGGTCGTATTTCCGGGCACTGGCATTCAGGACAATCTGGCTGACAAGGCGCGCAAGATGGGGATTCCGCTGTGGGATTTCAGGGAGCGGAGGCCAGCGTAACTGTATAAGAATATCCCCAATAACTCGTACTTTCCTTCATACCAACTCCGCCCCAATCGCCGTCCTTCCAGTGAGTCAAATGAGTCGCTGGAAAGCGGTCGAAGCCGGGGTTGACCGCGGAACGTTCGACTGTCCCCCGTCAGCACCAATGGCACAGATTTGAGGTTGTGATTTAAGGAGG
>CAZJXG010000213.1:0-4065 GCA_964549965.1 uncultured Sphingomonas sp.
ACCGGTCGGCCGTCGATCGTCTTGCTCGTCCGGCGGTCAGCGAATTCGGGATGATCGGCGACGTCGGTCGTCCCCGAAATCTCATTCTCATGGCGGATGACGAGGACATCGTCCTTCGTCATCACCAGATCGGGCTCGATATAGTCGGCGCCCTGCTCGATCGCGCGCTTATAGGCGGCGAGCGTATGTTCGGGCCGTTCGCCAGAGGCGCCGCGATGGGCGATGATGACGGGCCTGGCTGAAAGCGGGGTCGCCATCAGCACGGTCGCGAGCAGGAGGAGCGCCCGCACCCGGCTCAGGCGTGCGCGATGCCTTTTGCGTCGAGCAGCTCAAGCAGCTCGCCCGCCTCGTACATCTCCATCATGATGTCCGATCCGCCGACGAACTCACCACCGACATAGAGCTGCGGGATGGTCGGCCAGTCGGAAAACTCCTTGATTCCCGAGCGGATGCCCGGGTCCTGCAGCACGTCGACGGTCGCATATTCGACGCCGAGATGGTCGAGGATGGCGATCGCCCGGCTGGAAAAGCCGCACTGCGGGAACAGCGGCGTGCCCTTCATGAACAGCAGGACATCGGCGGAGCTGACCGCCGTCGCGATACGGGCCTGTGCGTCGTCGCTCATTGCAATCTTCCTTATTCGGGCGTCGCGGTGGTGAGCTGGAGCGCATGGAGCACCCCGCCCATCCGGCCGCCCAACGCTTCATAGACACGCTGATGCTGGCGCACGCGGGGCAGTCCGCGAAAGCTCTCGCTCACCACCCGCGCGGCATAATGATCGCCGTCGCCGGCGAGATCGGTGATCTCGACCAGCGCATCGGGCAGCGCCGCCTTGATCATCGCCTCGATCTCGTCCGCCGCCATCGGCATCGCTTACTTGCCTTCCATCAGCTGGCGGCGCGCCTCGACCGTCTTGGCTTCCAGCGCCGAGCGGATACGCCCGTCGTCGATGTCGACGCCGGCCGTGGTCAGGTCGCCGAGCAGCTTGCGGATCACATCCTCGTCGCCGGCTTCCTCGAAATCGGCCTGCACGACCGACTTGGCATAGCTGTCGGCTTCGGCGGCGGTAAGGTTCATCAGGCCCGCCGCCCACTGGCCGAGCAGCCGGTTGCGCCGCGCGGTGATGCGAAAGGCCATGTCCTGATCATGGGCGAATTTGCTCTCGAAAGCCTTTTCGCGATCGTCGAAAGTTGTCATTGCGTCCCCTGTCCGCGGATGGTTCAGAAATCAGATAGGCATGGCCGCGGGCCGGCGCAACCGCGCAGGCCGCATCGACCGCAGTCTTACAGCCACGGGCGCTCCGCGGCCATCTTCCCTTCAAAGCCCGAAATCAGCGCGTCCTGTGCCAGGGTCATGCCGACCTCGTCGAGCCCGTTGAGCAGGCAATGCTTGCGGAACGGGTCGATCTCGAAGGTGAAGCGGTCCTGGAACGGCGTCGTCACCGTCTGATGCTCCAGGTCGATGCTGATCGGGTCGGTCTTCGCGACCTCCAGCAGCCGGTCGACCGCCTCCTGCGGCAGCACCACGGTGAGGATGCCGTTCTTGAAGGCGTTGCCCGAGAAGATGTCGGAGAAGCTGGGCGCGATCACCGCATCCAGCCCCAGGTCGTTCAGCGCCCAGGCGGCATGCTCGCGGCTCGATCCGCAGCCGAAATTGTCGCCCGCGATCAGGATGTTGGCACCCTTATATTCGGGATCGTCGAAGATGTTGCCCGGCTGGGCGCGGATCGTTTCGAACGCACCCCGGCCCAGGCCCTTGCGCGTGATCGTCTTCAGATAATGCGCCGGGATGATCACGTCGGTATCGATATTCTTGAGACCCAGCGGGATCGCCCGCCCCTCGATCGCGCGGATCGGCTTCATCATTTGGCTCCTTGCGGAAAGGCGGGCAGCAGGGCCACGTCGCGCGGATCATGCTGGATGATGGCGACGGCCTTGAGCGACCCGGCAAGCTTGCGGAAACGGTCCATCGCGGCGAGCGAATCGGCGCGGTCGGTATTGAACGGCGGCACCCCGCCGCTGTCCAGATTCTCGTGGAAATGGGCAACATCGCCTGACAGCAGCACCGCGCCGGTCTTCGGCAGGCGGATGAGCAGGCCATGATGGCCCGGCGTGTGGCCGGGCAGGCTGATCATCGTCACGCTGCCGTCGCCGAACAGGTCCTTGTCGCCTTCGACCGCCTCGACCTTGGCGCCCTCCCCCATCCACGCGGCCAGCGCCTTCGCGGCCGCCTCATTCTTGCGGATCATCGCCAGGTCGCCGGCACCGATCACCAGCTTGGCCTTCGGGAAATCGGCGGCTTGGCCGATATGGTCGAAATGATGGTGGCTGATGCCGATCAGGCCGATCTGCTCCGGCTTCACCCCGAGCTGGGCGAGCTGCTCGACGATCGTCGTGCGCAAGGTCGGGCTCATCGGCTTGGCCGGATCGTTGGGCAGGCCCCTGGCCGTCACCGGCAGCCCCGTGTCCCACAGCATATAGGCGTCGCCGTCGCGGATCAGATAGCAGCTGGACACCAAATCGCGCGTCTGGCCGGCATAGCTCTGCGTGTCGGAAAAGGCGTTCAGCTGATTGACGTGGACGGTGCCGCAATCGAGCCGCCACAGCTGATCGACCGTGCCGGGCACCGGCGCGGCGCCCGCCGCCGACGCCGCGAGCAGCCCCGCCATCGCCGCCGCGAACAGCCTCATCCGACCGGCTCCAGCGTGCGGACGTCGACGAGATGCCCCGTCACCGCCGCCGCCGCCGCCATCGCGGGGGAGACGAGATGCGTGCGCGAACCCGGCCCCTGCCGGCCGACGAAATTGCGGTTGGAGGTGGAGGCGCAGCGCTCGCCCGCCGGCACCTTGTCGGGGTTCATCGCCAGGCACATCGAGCAGCCCGGCTCGCGCCATTCGAAGCCGGCGTCGATGAAGATGCGGTCGAGCCCCTCGGCCTCGGCCTGCCGCTTGACCAGTCCCGATCCGGGCACGATCAGCGCCTGGCGGATGTTCGGCGCCACCCTGCGGCCCTTCGCCACATCGGCGGCGGCGCGCAGATCCTCGATCCGGCTGTTGGTGCAGCTGCCGATGAAGACATGCTCCACCGGCACATCCTCCATCCGCGTGCCCGGCGTCAGCCCCATATAGTCGAGCGACTTCTGCGCGGCGACCTGCTTGGACGGATCGGCGAAGCTCGCCGGATCGGGCACCACGCCGGTGATCGGCACGACATCCTCGGGGCTGGTGCCCCAGGTCAGGCACGGCGCGATATCGGCCGCGTCGATCAGCACCACCTTGTCATAGCGCGCGCCGGCATCGGTCGGCAGCGTCTTCCACCACGCCAGCGCCTGCTCCCAGGCATCCCCGGTCGGCGCCATCGGCCGCCCCTGCACATAGGCGAAGGTCTTCTCGTCGGGCGCGATCAGGCCGGCGCGGGCGCCCGCCTCGATCGACATGTTGGAAACGGTCAGCCGCCCCTCGATCGACATCTCGCGGAACACATTGCCGGTATATTCGATGACATGGCCGGTGCCGCCCGCCGCGCCGATCACGCCGATGATGTGCAGGATGACGTCCTTGGGGGTGACGCCCGGGCCAAGCGGCCCTTCGACCCGGATCTCCATCCTCTTCGACGGGGAGAGCAGCAGGGTCTGCGTCGCCATCACATGCTCGATCTCGGATGTGCCGATGCCGAAGGCCAGCGCGCCCAGCCCGCCATGGCAGGCCGTGTGGCTGTCGCCGCAGACGATCGTCGTGCCGGGCAGCGAAAAGCCCTGCTCGGGCCCCACCACATGGACGATGCCCTGCTGGGCCGCGACCGCGTCGATATAGGGCACGCCGAAATCGGCGACATTCGTCTCCAGCGTGGCGAGCTGCCCCGCCGATTCGACATCGGCGATCGGCAGCCGCCGGCCGGCCGCGTCGACCCGCGCGGTGGTGGGCAGATTATGGTCGGGCACCGCCAGGGTCAGGTCGGGCCGCCTGAGCTTGCGGCCGGCGAGGCGCAGCGCCTCGAACGCCTGCGGGCTCGTGACCTCGTGGACGAGGTGGCGGTCGATATAGATCAGGCAGGTGCCGTCGTCGCG
>CAZJXG010000214.1:0-4032 GCA_964549965.1 uncultured Sphingomonas sp.
GGAGAATTCCGGCGGTATTCAGGCTAGCCTCAGCGGACGTTATGCGACCGCTCTGTTCGGGCTGGCTCGCGACGAAAAGGCGCTCGACGCCGTTTCGACCAGCCTTGCGACCCTGAAGGGCACGCTGGCCGAGTCGGACGAGCTGCGCCAGCTGACGACCAGCCCGGTCGTTACCCGCGATCAGGCTGCGAAGGCGATCGCCGCCGCCGCCGCCGCGATGGGCCTCGACCCCCTCACCACCAAGTTCCTCGGCGTACTGGCACAGAACCGTCGGCTCAGCCAGATCGGGGCCGTGATCCGCGCGTTCGGCCAGCTCGCTGCCGCGCACCGTGGCGAGACCACCGCCGAAGTCACCTCCGCGCATCCGCTGACCGCCACGCAGGTCAAGGCGCTGACGGCCAAGCTCAAGACCCAGCTCGCCCGCGACGTCGCGGTCGACCTCACCGTGGACCCTTCGATCCTCGGCGGACTGATCGTCAAGATCGGCTCGCGCCAGATCGACGGCTCCATCCGCTCCAAACTGAACACCCTCGCGATTGCGATGAAAGGCTGAACATGGACATCCGCGCCGCAGAAATCTCCAAGGTCATCCGCGACCAGATCGCCAGCTTCGGCTCCGAAGCGCAGGTCACTGAGGTCGGTCGTGTGCTGTCGGTCGGCGACGGCATCGCCCGCATCCACGGCCTCGACAATGTCCAGGCCGGCGAGATGATCGAATTCTCCAACGGCATCAAGGGCATGGCCCTCAACCTGGAAGCCGACAATGTCGGCGCTGTGATCTTCGGCTCGGACAGCCAGATCAAGGAAGGCGATGTCGTCAAGCGGACCGGCACGATCGTCGACGTTCCGATCGGCAAGGAACTGCTGGGCCGCGTGGTCGATGGCCTCGGCAACCCGATCGACGGCAAGGGTCCGATCAACACGACGCAGCGCAGCCGCGTCGAGGTCAAGGCGCCCGGCATCATCCCGCGCAAGTCGGTCCATGAGCCGGTGCAGACCGGCCTCAAGGCGCTCGATGCGCTCGTCCCCGTCGGCCGTGGCCAGCGCGAGCTGATCATCGGCGATCGCCAGACCGGCAAGTCGGCGGTCGCGATCGACACCTTCATCAACCAGAAGACCGCCAATGCAGGCACGGACGAGAACAAGAAGCTCTATTGCGTCTATGTCGCGATCGGCCAGAAGCGCTCGACCGTCGCCCAGCTGGTGAAGACGCTCGAAGAAAATGGCGCAATGGAATATTCGATCGTGGTCGCCGCGACCGCGTCGGACCCCGCCCCGCTTCAGTATCTCGCGCCCTATACCGGCGTGACGATGGGCGAATATTTCCGTGACAACGGCATGCACGCCCTGATTGTCTATGACGATCTCTCGAAGCAGGCGGTCGCCTATCGCCAGATGTCGCTGCTGCTGCGCCGTCCGCCGGGCCGCGAAGCCTATCCGGGCGACGTCTTCTATCTCCACAGCCGCCTGCTGGAGCGCGCCGCGAAGCTGAACGATGCCAATGGCAATGGTTCACTGACCGCGCTTCCGATCATCGAAACCCAGGCGGGCGACGTGTCGGCCTATATCCCGACCAACGTGATCTCGATCACCGACGGCCAGATCTTCCTCGAGACCGACCTGTTCTACCAGGGCGTCCGTCCGGCCATCAACGTCGGCCTGTCGGTGTCGCGCGTCGGCTCCGCCGCGCAGACGAAGGCGATGAAGAAGGTTGCCGGCTCGATCAAGCTGGAGCTGGCCCAGTATCGCGAAATGGCTGCCTTCGCGCAGTTCGGCTCGGATCTCGATGCCTCGACCCAGCGCCTGCTCAATCGCGGCGCGCGCCTGACCGAGCTGCTCAAGCAGCCGCAGTTCCAGCCCCTGCCCTTCGAAGAGCAGGTCGTGTCGATCTTCGCCGGCGTGAACGGTTATCTGGATAGCATCTCCGCCAAGGACGTGACGCGCTTCGAAGCCGCCTTCCTCGCCGAGATGCGCTCTAAGCACGCCGCCGTGCTGACCGCGATTCGCGACAGCAAGGATCTGTCGGCAGACAGCACCGCAGCTCTGAAGTCGGCGCTCGAAGCCTTCGTGAAGACATTCGCGTAAGAACTGGCGCATAACATACTGATCCTCCACCCGGTTCCGGCCGGGTGGACCAGGACGGAAGAGACAAGACTAGATGGCAAGTCTCAAGGCCCTCAAGGTTCGCATCACTTCGGTGAAGTCGACCCAGAAGATTACCAAGGCGATGAAGATGGTCGCCGCGGCCAAGCTGCGCCGTGCGCAGATGGCGGCGGAAGCCGGCCGCCCCTATGCCGAGCGTCTGGACGCGGTGATGTCGAGCCTCGCCTCGAAGGTGACGGTCGGCCCGCAGAGCCCGAAGCTGCTCGCCGGCACCGGCAGCGATCAGGTCCACCTGCTCGTCGTCGCGACGTCGGAGCGTGGCCTGGCAGGTGCGTTCAACACCAACATCGTCCGCGCCGCGCGCAAGACCGCCGAAAGCCTGACCGCTCAGGGCAAGACGGTGAAATTCTACCTGATCGGCAAGAAGGGCCGCGCGGTCATCCAGCGCCTCTTCCCCGGCAAGATCGTCCATCAGGTCGACCAGACCCACATCAAGAACGTCGCCTTCGGCGATGCGCATGAAGTGTCCGAGGACCTGATCGCCCGCTATGCGGCCGGCGAGTTCGACGTCGCGCATCTGTTCTTCGCCAAATTCCAGTCGGCGCTGGTCCAGGACCCGACCGAGATCCAGATCATTCCCGTTCCGCTCGCCCCCACCGGCGGCGCCCAGGCGGCCGGCGCCTCGGCGGCGGTCGAATATGAGCCTGACGAGGAAGAGATTCTCGCCGAGCTGCTGCCGCGCAACGTCGCGATCCAGCTATTCCGCGCGATGCTGGAAAATGCCGCGTCCGAGCAGGGCAGCCGCATGACCGCGATGGACAACGCCACCCGCAACGCCGGCGAGATGATCAACAAGTTGACGATCCAGTACAACCGGACCCGTCAGGCGGCGATCACCACCGAGCTGATCGAAATTATTGCTGGCGCGGAAGCGCTGTAGCTCAACCAAGGCACTGGCGCCGAAGCGCTGTAAGATATCTGAGGCAGGAAACAGACCATGGCTAAAGCCCCCGCAAAGACCCAAAATGTCGGCCGCATCTCGCAGGTCATCGGCGCCGTCGTCGACGTTGCGTTCGATGGCGAGCTGCCCGCGATCCTGAACGCGCTCGAAACGCAGAACAACGGCAACCGCCTCGTTCTCGAAGTCGCGCAGCATCTGGGCGAAGGCACCGTCCGTACGATCGCGATGGACGCCACCGAGGGCCTGACCCGCGGCCAGGAAGTCACCGACACCGGCTCGCAGATCCGCGTTCCGGTCGGCCCGATGACGCTCGGCCGCATTCTCAACGTCATCGGTGAGCCGATCGACGAGCGCGGCCCGGTCAACGCGACCCAGACCGCCCCGATCCATGCCGAGGCTCCGCTGTTCGTCGACCAGTCGACCGACGCCAGCATCCTCGTCACCGGCATCAAGGTGATCGACCTGCTCGCGCCCTACGCGAAGGGCGGCAAGATCGGCCTGTTCGGCGGCGCCGGCGTGGGCAAGACCGTGCTCATCCAGGAACTGATCAACAACATCGCCAAGGGCCATGGCGGCACGTCGGTTTTCGCCGGCGTCGGTGAGCGTACCCGCGAGGGCAACGATCTCTATCATGAGTTCCTCGACGCGGGCGTCATCGCCAAGGACGCCGACGGCAACCCGACCCCCGAAGGTTCGAAGGTGGCGCTGGTGTTCGGCCAGATGAACGAGCCGCCGGGCGCCCGCGCCCGCGTCGCGCTCTCGGGCCTGACGATCGCCGAATATTTCCGCGACGTCGAAGGTCAGGACGTGCTGTTCTTCGTGGACAATATCTTCCGCTTCACCCAGGCCGGCTCGGAAGTGTCGGCGCTGCTGGGCCGCATTCCTTCGGCGGTGGGCTATCAGCCGACCCTGTCGACCGACATGGGCGCGCTGCAGGAGCGCATCACCTCGACCAACAAGGGTTCGAT
>CAZJXG010000215.1:0-4017 GCA_964549965.1 uncultured Sphingomonas sp.
CGCCGCCCTGCCAGGGCGGCATCGCGTCGAGCAGCTCGCCCTTCGCCCAGAGCGCACCGATGCCGGTCGGCCCATACAGCTTGTGGCCGGAGAAGACGTAGAAATCGCAGCCGATATCCTGCACGTCGGCGCCGATCCGCGGCACCGCCTGGCAGCCGTCGATCAGGATCTTCGCGCCGACTGCATGCGCCAGCCGGGTCGCGCGCCGCGCGTCGAGCACCGATCCCAGCACGTTCGAGACATGGGCGAGTGCGACCAGCTTATGCGCCCCGGTCAGCATCGCTTCGGCGGCGTCGAGATCGATCCTGCCGTCCCCGGTCAGCGGGCAGACGTCGATCGCCACGCCGCCGATCCGATCGGCCAGCATCTGCCACGGGACGATGTTCGAATGATGTTCGAGCTGGGAAAGCAGGATGCGGTCGCCCGGCCTGAGGGTGGCGACGCCCCATGTCTGCGCGACGAGATTGATCGCCTCGGTCGCGCCACGCACGAACACCACTTCATCCGCGCTGCGCGCGTTGAGGAAGGTCGCGACCCGCTGGCGCGCTGCCTCATAGGCGATCGTCATGTCGGCCGAGCGGCGATAGACGCCGCGATGCACCGTCGCATAATCGCGCCCATAGGCCCGGTCGATCGCGTCGATCACCGCCTGCGGCTTCTGCGCCGTCGCGGCGGTGTCGAGATAATGCCAGCCCTCGGGGATCGCCGGGAAATCGCCGCGGCGGCTGGTCTGCACGAGATCGATCGTCGCCATCAGCGTCGCCCCTCCAGCCAGGCTTCCGCCTGCGCCTGAAAGGCTTCGCGTGCGCCTTCGTCGCCGATCCGGGACAGCGCGTCGGCGATGAACGCCTGGGTCAGCAGGGCCCGGGCGCGATCGGGGGTGATCCCGCGCGACGTCATGTAGAACAGCGCCTGGGAATCGAGTTCGCCGACCGTGGCGCCATGCGCGCATTTCACGTCGTCGGCGAAGATCTCCAGCTCGGGCTTGAGGTTGATCGTCGCGGTACGCTTGAGCATCAGCCCGCGCAGCGATTGCTCGCCATCGGTCTTCTGCGCATCGCGGGCCACCTCGACCCGGGCGGCCATGCTCGCCGTCGCCTGGTCGTCGGCCACCGCGCGCCACAGCTGGCGGCTGGTGCCCTCGGGCGCAGCATGATGGACGACGATCGCGGCATCGTGACGCTGGCTGTCGCGTGCCAGCAGCGCGCCGCCATGTTCGGCGAAGGCGCCCGGCCCGTCGAGCGCGATATGGCCGTCGATCCGGCTGCTGCCCGCGCCCGCGCCCAGCAGCGTGGTGATCAGGCTCGCGCCGGCGCCCAGCCGCGCCTCGTCGCGCAGCGACGTGAAGCCCGAGCCCTGGCCGATCCGGATCGCCCGCATCAGCCGCGCCGAACGGCCCAGTTCGATGCGGGTCAGCCGGTTGGCCCAGCCGTCGCCGACATAGGTTTCGATCAGGCTCGCCTGGGCATCCTCGGCGAGGATGATCCGCGCCGGCACATGGCTCGCGCCGCCGGTGGCGACATGGACGATCTCGATCGCACCCGGCGGGGTCGCGCCGTCCCTGTGGATCGCGAGCGTCCAGCCCGCGCCCGTCGCCAGCTTCGCCAGCTTATGGGTGGACGATGCCTCGACCGGCCCGACCCTCACCGGTCCCGGGCGGCTGCGGGCTTCGTCGAGCCGGCCGTCGACGAACAGGAGGCGGGGGCCATCGCCGATCCAGTGGGAATCGAGGTCTGCCGCGGCGCCTGTAGCGGGTGCTACGGCGAGCGTTTCGAGCCCCGACAGGTCGGACCAGCGCCAGGCTTCCTCATGGGTGGAGGGGAGGGAGAGGGTCATCGCAGTTCCTCCCCGGCACGGGAAGCGGGACCGGCGCAGCCGGTGGAGGGGGGCTGCCGCAAGCGGCCGGCAATCGGGGTCATGAGGAGGCGAGCCCCCTCCACCACGCTGCGCGCGGTCCCCCTCCCCGTACCGGGGAGGAATGAGAACATCGTCCTCACGCCGCGATCGCCCCGTAGCCCTCGCGCTCAAGCTCGAGCGCGAGTTCCGCCCCGCCGGTGCGGACGATGCGCCCGCCCGCCAGCACATGGACGAAATCGGGTTTCACATAGTCGAGCAGCCGCTGATAATGGGTGATCAGCAGCACCGCCTTGTCGGGCTTGCGCATGATGCTGTTGATGCCATGGCCGACGGTGCGCAGCGCATCGATGTCGAGGCCGCTGTCGGTCTCGTCGAGGATGGCGAGCTTCGGATCGATGATCCCCATCTGGACCATTTCGTTGCGCTTCTTCTCGCCGCCCGAAAAGCCGACATTCACCGGACGCTTGAGCATGTCCATGCTGAGGCCGAGCTCATCGGCCTGCTTCCTGGCGCGCTTGAGGAAATCGCCGCCCGACAAAGGCTCCTCGCCGCGCAGGCGCCGCTGCGCGTTGAGCGCCTCGCGCAGGAACTGGAGGTTCGACACGCCGGGAATCTCGACCGGATATTGGAAACCCAGGAACAGGCCGGCGGCGGCGCGCTCATGCGGGGCCTTGTCGAGCAGATCCTCGCCCTCGAAGGTCGCGCTGCCTTCGGTCACCTCATAGCCGGGCCGCCCGCTCAGCACATAGGACAAGGTCGACTTGCCCGCACCGTTCGGCCCCATGATCGCATGGATCTCGCCCGGATTGATCGACAGCGACAGCCCCTTGAGGATCGCCTTGCCGTCGATTTCGGCGTGGAGGTTGGAAATTTCGAGCATGGTCATCCTACTTAAGCCTCTCCCCTTCAGGGGAGGGGTTGGGGTGGGGCCTCTCCCAACGATCCGGCGCTTGTCGAAGCGCGGCAAGGATCGTCTGACAAACCCCGTCGAGATTGGTCATTACATCGGCATTGGTTACGTGCATCACGGCAAAGCCAAGCGATCCAAGAACCGCATCGCGGCGGCGGTCGGTAGCCTCGCCATGCGTGCCACCGTCGACCTCGACGATGAGCGCCTTCTGCGGGCAGAGAAAATCCGCGATGAACGAGCCAATCACGGACTGCCGGCGGAATTTGTAGCCACCCAGTTGCGAGCGGGACAGCGCAGCCCACAGACGGATTTCAGGTTCGGTGGGTTGGCGTCGCATGTCGCGCGCGTACCCGCCCAATTCATCGAGGCGCCCAGCGGTGAGGCCCCACCCCCGGCCCCTCCCCTGAAGGGGAGGGGTGTTGAGGCGCTTCGCATCACCTTGCGGCGAGAGCGTCATTGCGCCGCCTTCCCGCCGGCGCGCTGCGCGCTGATCTTCTGGGTCAGGTCGCTGGTCGCCCGCCGGCGGAAGTCCATCAGCACCTGCTTCAGCAGGCTGGGCTGCTTCATATCGGCGACCGCTTCGTCAGCGGCTTCCTTCAGCGGCTTCTCGCAATCGGCCACCGCCTCGGTCACGATCGCCTGGGTGGCGGCATAGGGCAGCTCGGCGACGATCTTCGCGGCGCGCTCGTCGGTGCAGGACTGATAGGCATCGAGCTTCGGATAGCGCGAGGCCGCCGGCTGGGCAGGTGCCGCGGCGGTCTGCTCGCCCGCCGCCTCGCTGCCGACCGACGGCAGGCCGGGGACATGCTGGCTCACCGCCAATATGCCGGTCTGGCGCACCCATTCGGCGGCCTGGCGCTTGTCGGGCGCGACCTCCAGCAGCGCGGCCCGTTCGGCCGCACATGTCGTTTCGACACGGCCCGCCACCGCCTCCAGCGAGTCGCCCGGTCCCTTATAGGCCGCCGCCGTCGCCATCGCGCATTTCGCATAGGCATCGAAGGCGAGATCGGGCGTCGTCGCCGCCGCCAGCAGGAGCAGCGCGGCGGTCATCCGACCGAGCCTTCGAGGCTGATCCCCAGCAGCTTCTGCGCCTCGACGGCGAACTCCATCGGCAGCTGCTGAAGCACTTCCTTGGCGAAGCCGTTGACGATCAGCGCCACCGAGGCCTCCTGATCGAGCCCACGCGACATCGCGTAGAACAGCTGATCGTCGCTGATCTTCGAGGTGGTCGCCTCATGCTCGATCTGCGC
>CAZJXG010000216.1:0-3994 GCA_964549965.1 uncultured Sphingomonas sp.
GCCGACCAAGAACATCTGTAGATCAAAATATTTCAGACAGCGGAACGGGCGTTCTTCCCTATCCTTCTCGTCGAAGCCAAGGCTCTCCCGACTGATCATTGTGCCTCGGTCTCCGCGATCTCATCGAATATCGCGAAACGCTCTTGCCACGCATCCCATCCGCCAAGACCCTGATCATAAGCCGTCAGCTCGTCATCGGTCGCGGTCCAGCACGAACCATGGCTGAAATGATCGGGAACGGCTCAGGCGGTATGGGGTCGGCGCGGCTGATACCGAAATGCGCTATGGACGCGTGCTCGACCTTCTCCTCGAAGTCGCGGCGCCACTCGACCCCGCGGATGTCTATCATCCACTCGATCTCGGCGATAAGCGGCAGTCATGAAGCCGCATAATAGCCCGGTCATTCCGCTGCCCTCCGACATTTTGGGCTATGGGCCGCCAATATCCTGCACGCTGCCGTTGACCCGTTCGATGGCCTTATCCGAAAGGGCGGCCCCGTTTGGCGCTACGCTCCATATCGACCGGAAGCATCCGACAAAAGCAGAGCGTCGCCGACCGGTACACCCTCATACCATCCATTCCGGATCATTCTCTTCTCCTCAACGCGACCAACCGAGCCAGCCCCCCATTGCCGCTTGCCGCAGCGTCGCTATGCCTGCCTCTTCACACATGCGGGGGCATGATATGGGGGCCGACCAGGCGCTGGGGCTGATGAACCAGCTTCTTTGGAACACGATGCTGGTCGCCGGACCCGTGCTCGCTGGCACACTGCTGGTCGGCCTGCTGATCAGCATATTGCAGGTGACGACGCAGCTCCAGGAAATGACCCTGAGCTATGTGCCCAAGATGTTCGTGGCGGCGGTGATGCTGATTGCGATCGGCCCTTGGATGATCGGACGGATCACCCAATTCGCGATTTCAGCGATCGCAACCATTCCACAGCTCAATAACTGACCCGTCTCGTTCGATGGATAGTTTTGGCCTCGATCGCTGGGTCATGTCCTGCCTGCTGGTGGGCCTGCGGATCATCCCGCTGTTCGCCTTCGCGCCACCCTTCACATTGATCCGCATGCCCGCCACTGCGCGGCTGATGTTTGGCCTGGGCCTCTCAGTTTGCCTTGTCGGCAGCGACCTGCCCGGCGCGATGCTGGGTAGCCAGGGTGGCGCACTGCCCGGCACTGGCCCACTGCTCGTCGCGGCGCTGCGCGAACTGCTAATCGGCGCGAGCCTCGTTATGATGTTCCAAATCGCCTTCGCGGCGCTCTATGTCGCCGGGCGCACTGTCGACATCCAGGCAGGTTTCGGTCTGGCTATGCTGATCGATCCCACCACGCGCTCGCAGACCCCGCTGGTCGGTACGCTGTTCGCCTATGCCGCAGGCACGATATTCTTCGCCATGGGCGGGCATCATGACGTGCTGCGCCTGTTCGCAGCCTCGTTCGAGGTGGTGCCGCTAGGGGAGGGAGGGCTGCCAAGGTCGATCCTGCCCGTGACCGCCTTCCTGTCGATCAGCTTCCTCATCGCCTTCGGTGTAGCGGGCGGTGCGATCCTGGCGATGTTCCTGGCCGATCTCGCCATCGCGCTGCTCTCCCGGACGGTACCACAGATGAACGTGCTGGTGATGGGGTTCCAGGTGAAGACGATCGTGCTGCTGCTCGTGCTGATGCTCGCCTTCGGCAGTTCGGGCGCCCTGATCGCCCGTCTCATCACCCTGATGCTGACCTCCGCGCCCCAGGTGATCGCCCGTGGATAATGGCGGCGAGCAGGACAAGTCCGAGCAGGCGACCCCGTTCAAACTCAAACAGGCCCGCGACAAGGGGACGATCGCGCGCAGCATGGATCTGGCCTTTGCGGCTGGCCTGGCCGCGATCCTCGGCTATTTCTGGATGGCGGGCGAAAGCTTCGTCGCCGGCACCATGCAAGGCATGCGGCTGACGCTCGCCGCAGCGCCCCAGATTGTAGGCGATGAGGGAGGGCTTTTCCCGCTCATCGCGCTGCTGTTCGCGTCGGTCGCAAAGCCGATCGCGCTGATGGCCGGAACCGTTTTCCTGATCGTACTGCTGTTCGAGCTGCTCCAGACGGGTGTCATCTTCTCCGCCCATCCTCTCAAGCCTGATTTCAGCCGGATTAACCCCGCCAAGGGTTTCAAGCGCATCTTCTCCTGGCCGATGATGGTCAATGCGCTGAAGAATGTCTTCAAGCTGGTTGTCTATGGGCTCGTCGCCTGGCTCGCGATCAGGCGCAGCTTCGTCGAACTCGCACCCGCGATCGTCGACGGACAGAGCCTGATCCGTGCGATCGGCGGCGCCTCAAGCCGCCTGGCTGTATATTTTCTCGGCGTCGCGATCTGCTTTGCAGCGCTGGACCAGATGCTCGTGCGCCGGAATTTCTCCAAGCAAATGCGGATGAGCCGCCGCGATGTCCGCCGTGAATCGCGCGACCGCGAGGGCGAACCCCGGATGAAGCAAAAGCGCAAGGGTCTCCACGCTGAGTTTGTCGCCAATGCCAAGAGCCTGCGCGGCATGCGCTCGGCCGATATGCTGGTGGTCAACCCGATCCACTATGCGGTTGGCCTACGCTATGATCAGGCTGTGATGGCCGCGCCTCAGGTTGTGGCGCTCGGCATGCATGGCTTCGCGCTCCGGCTGAAACGGGCAGCGCTTCTCTACGGAGTTCCCGTCATCGAGGATCCCGAACTCGCGCGGGCTCTCTATCGCAGCACGCGGATCGACCAGCCGATCAGCGAAGATCAATATCAGGGCGCCGCCAAGCACTATCGCGTGCTGCGCGGCCGCAAGGCGCAAGGAACCATTTGATGCCCGGCAGCTCATTTTTCGGTAGGAACAGCGATCTGCTGCTGGTGGGTGGGGTCTTGGCGATCCTGCTGATCCTGTTCTCGCCGATCTCGCCGGTCCTGCTTGACCTCTTCATCATCATCAACTTCGCCTTCGGACTGACCATCCTCCTGTTGACCTTCTATGTCAGCAAGCCGGTAGAATTCTCGACCTTCCCGTCGCTGTTGCTGGTGGTCACGCTCTACCGCCTGGCGCTGAACGTCGCCGCGACCCGGCTGATCCTGACTGGCGCGGATGCCGGCGAGGTGATCGGCTCGATCGGCGCCTTCGCGGTACAGGGCAATTTCGTCATCGGGCTCGTCGTCTTTTTCATCCTTGTCGTCGTCCAATATGTCGTGGTCACCTCGGGCGCGCAGCGCGTCTCAGAAGTTGCGGCTCGCTTCGTACTGGACTCGGTTCCCGGCCAGCAGATGAGCATCGACGCCGACCTCAATATGGGCCTGATCGACCAGGACGAGGCCAAGGCGCGTCGCAAGGGGCTGGAGAAGGAAGCAGCCTTTTACGGCGCGATGGATGGTGCTTCCAAATTCGTGAAGGGCGATGCGATCGCTGGCATCATCATTCTGCTGATCAACATCATCGCGGGCTGGATCGTCGGCGTGACCCAGATGGGCATGGAATGGGGCCAGGCGCTCCAAACCTTTACTCTGCTTACCATCGGCGACGGTATCGTGACGCAGGTGCCTGCCCTGATCGTGTCTGTCGCCACCGGCATCATTGTCACTCGTTCTTCGGCCGACAGCCAATTGAGCACCGAGATCGGCCGCCAGCTTGGATCAGTACCGAAGATTCCACTCATCGTGGCAGGTGCAATGGCGGTACTGCTGCTGCTGCCGGGCATGCCTAAATGGCCCCTGGCAATTCTGGCGCTGCTCGCGGCCGCTATTTTTGTCTCGGCTCGGCGCCGCGCAGAGGCGGCCGCGAACGGCCTTGAAGACGGGATGGATGAGGAACAATCCAAATCGGCTTCGGGAGGTGTGCGCCCGATCGAGATAGTGCTGGGGCCAGCGTTGAGCGAACATTGGCGAGGCGCGCAAGCGCTGCTCGGCGACCGGATCGAAGCCGCGCGCACCGAGCGCGAGCAGTGACCGGCCCCCACCGAGTGGTCCGAGCGGATTGTTAGTGCATTGACGCCTCCA
>CAZJXG010000217.1:0-3983 GCA_964549965.1 uncultured Sphingomonas sp.
TATATCGGCGATGCGGAGAACAAATTTCTTCACCTTGACGCAGCATATCTCAAAGGGCTCGGTGTTGTGATCGCACCATCGGCCAAAATGCCAGACGTGATAGCTCATGATACGGACAGAAACTGGCTGCTGCTCATCGAAGCTGTAGTTTCAACGGGCACCATCGATGCAAAACAAAGGCCATGTCCACCCTATCGCCCGCCGATCCCGCCAGCCGGATCGCCTCGATCGACGCGCTCCGCGGGATCGCGCTGTGCGGTATCCTGTTGATCAACATCTTCGACATGGGCGGTCCGATCGCGATGGACCGGCCGCTCGGCCCGCCAGCGATCACTGACCCGGACTGGCAGGTCTGGGGCTTCGCGCAGATCTTCATCACCGGGACGATGCGCGGGCTGTTCTCGCTGCTGTTCGGGGTCGGCCTGCTGCTGTTCGTGGGCGACGATGACAGCGCGGATCGTTCCCGCCTCTATCTGCGCCGGCTGATGTTCCTGTTTCTGTTCGGCGTGGTGGATTCGACCCTGCTGCTCTGGCCGGGCGACATATTGATCATCTACGCCTTTGCCGGCGCGCTGGCGCTGATCCTCAATCCGCTCAAGCCCTATCAGCTCGGTGCGGCCGCCGCGGTGATCCTGATGATATTGTCGGCCTGGAGCGCGCATGAGGCGGGGGCGATCACCCCGGCCGACACCGTCTACACCGCCGAGATGCTGGCGCGCGAAGGCGCGGCGCGGCTCGGCAGCTATTGGCAGGCGTTCGACTATCTGAGCTGGGTGTCCTGGCAGTGGACGGTCAATGCGCTCACCTATCGCTGGGTCGCCGACGCACTGGCCTTCATGCTGGTCGGCATGGCGCTACACAGGCTCGGCTTCTTCGGCGCGGGGCGGAGCGACCGCACGCTCCGGCGCATGATGGCGAGCGGCTATGCGGCCGGTATCGCGCTGCGGCTGCTGCACATGACGCTGGTCTGGCACAATGATGGGGCACCGACGATGCTGGCGGGCCTGATCGATCAGCCGGGACGGCTGGCGATGACGCTCGGCCATGTCGGCCTGTTCCTGCTGCTCTGGCGACACGGCGCCTGGCCGCGTGCCATGGCGCTGTTCGCGGACATGGGGCGGATGGCGCTGACCCTCTATCTGGGCCAGAGCCTGATGGGCGCGGCGATCTTCTCGGGCTTCGGGCTAGGGCTGTGGAACAGCCTGTCCTGGCCGGCGCTCTGGCTGGTCGCGCTGGTGATCCTTGCGGTCCAGGCGCTATTCGCCCGCGCCTGGCTCCGGCGCTTTCGCTATGGGCCGATCGAATGGCTCTGGCGCTGGGGGACCTACGGCAAACGACCGTAGCGGTTACTCTCTGCCGATTGCCGCCATCGCGGCAATCGAAAATGGCTCAGGCTACGGTTTCCAGCAGCCCTTCGAACAGCCGTCGGCCATCGCTGTTGCCATGCGCCGCCTCGATCACCCGCTCCGGATGCGGCATCATGCCGAGCACATTGCCCGCGTCGTTGAGGATGCCGGCGATATTCCGCGCCGAGCCGTTGACGGTCTCGGCATAGCGGAAGGCCACGCGGCCTTCGCCCTCGATCCGGTCGAGCGTATCGGCATCGGCGGTGAAGTTGCCGTCATGGTGCGCGACGGGGAAATGAACGGTCTCACCCCGATCGTAGCGCGCGGTGAAGGTCGACTGGCTGTTCTCAACCGTCAGCGCGACATCGCGGCAGACGAAGTTGAGGCCGGCATTGCGCATCAGCGCGCCGGGCAGCAAACCCGCCTCGGTCAGGATCTGGAAGCCGTTGCAGATGCCCAGCACCGGCACGCCGCGCCCGGCGGCATCGACGATCGCGCGCATGATCGGCGAGCGGGCCGCCATCGCGCCCGAGCGAAGATAATCGCCATAGGAGAAACCGCCCGGCACCGCGATCAGGCCGATGCCCTGCGGCAGTTCGGCTTCCTGATGCCACAGCATCGCGGGGGCATGGCCGGTGACGTCGCGGATCGCGACGGCCAGGTCACGGTCGCAATTGGATCCGGGGAAGACGATGACCGCGCTCTTCATGACGGTGGCCCCTTCAGTTGCCGCGTTCGATCCGGAAATTCTCGATCACCGTGTTGGCGAGCAGCTTCTTGCACATCGCCTCCAGGTCGGCATCGCTGACGCCGTCGTCATGATCGAGCTCGATCAGCTTGCCGGCGCGCACGTCGTTGACGCCGGTGAAGCCGAGCGAGCCGAGGGCGTGGTGGATCGCCTTGCCCTGTGGATCGAGAACGCCGCCCTTCAGGGTGACATAAACGCGGGTTTTCATCGCGGCCTCATAGCTGGGAATGTGCGGCCCCTATGGCGCCGAAGGGACCGGGGGGCAAGGCCTCGCGGTCAATATTCCAGCATCTCGGCCAGGGCGGGGCTGATGATCTCGCGATCGGCGACGATCCGGGCGGCGAGATGTTCGCGGGTGGCGAGCGCCAGGCCCTCCTCGGGCCCTAATACGGTCAGCGCGGTGGCCCATGCGTCCGCCAGCATCGCACATTGGTGGATCACGCTGACCGACCGGATACCGGTGATAGCCGACCGGCCGCTGCGCGGATCGATCGTATGCGCGCCGCGCCGATAATCCCCCGAGGTCGCCACCGCCAGGCCGTGCAGCGCGATGCGGAAGGGCGGCAGCACGATGCCGGGCGGATCCTCGAGATCGACCCACCAGGGATCGCCATTGGGCCGCATTCCACGCCCCGCCAGTTCGCCGCCGATTTCGACGAGCGCATCGGCGACAGCGTGCTCGCGGAGCAGGTCGGCGACCGCATCGACCGCATGGCCCTTGGCAATGCCGGACAGGTCGAGCGCGATCCCCCCGGGCTGGAGCAGCCGCCCCTCCCGATAGCGCAACCGCTCCCAGCCCGCAGCGCGGCGGGCGGCGTCAATGCGTCGGGCGTCGTCGTCCCGCCGTTCCGGATCGGGGCCGAAACCGGCGAGGTCGACAAGGTGCCCGATGGTGGGATCGAACGCGCCGCCGCTGCGGTGGGCGATGCCGATCGCGGCCTGGACGACGCGATCGAAATCGGGCGGCAGCGCGTGCCAGCTGCCGGCTTCGGCGCGGTTATAGGCCGAGATCAGCGAATCCGGCCGCCAATGGCTCATCTCCTCGACGATCTTGTCGAGCCGGGCCAGGATCGCCGCCTCGAGCGCCGCCAGATCGCATCCGGCCGGCATGGCGAAGCGTATGGACCAGCCGGTGCCCATGGTCTGGCCACCCAGATCGAGGACCGGCCGACCGGGATCATGCTCGGCGGCGATCGGCGCCGCTATCTCGCGGGGC
Source organism: uncultured Sphingomonas sp. (assembly GCA_964549965.1). GTDB lineage: Bacteria > Pseudomonadota > Alphaproteobacteria > Sphingomonadales > Sphingomonadaceae > Rhizorhabdus. Next base: position 3,311 of record CAZJXG010000217.1, read on the forward strand.
AGGGCGATGCGGATGCCTCTCAGGGCAGCAGAACCTCGACCGTGGTGGTATAGGACATGCGCCGCTGGGTCGCCCTGGGCTCGGCGGGCTTGTCGTCGGTCGCGACCGCGTTGATCCAGTACAGGCCGGCTGCGGGCCAGTCGATCCTGGCGACCCCGTCGGCGCCGGTGGTGAAATCGCGCGCGCCATCGTCATTGCGATAGCGTTTGCCGCCCGGGACGACGGTGATCTTGAGGCCGCTCGCGGGCTTGCCGTCGATCAGGAAGCGGAAGCTCGCGGCTTCGCCGACGACCAACTCGTCGGGGTGGGTTACGGGCTCGAACTCCAGGCCCTTGCCGCTCGGCTTGAACACCATGCCGCTTGGCGCGTCGGCCGTGATGTAAATCTCGTTGCGGCTCATCGATTCGGTCAGTTTGACATCGGTCGCCTCGGCCGGGATGTCGGCGACCGAGACCGCAGGGGCGCGGGGCGCCGCTCCGGGACCGCCCGGCGCCATGCCCGGGCCACCGAAGCGGCCGCCGACGCGGCGCTCTTCCCCATTGAGCCGGAAGGTCCCGCTGACCATCATATTGATCGTGCCGATCTTCCATGTCCCTGGCTTGTCGAGCTTGACGTCGAACGTGGAGCGCACCGCACCCGATGCGCCATTCTCGATCCGGCCCTCGCTACCGTC
>CAZJXG010000218.1:0-3965 GCA_964549965.1 uncultured Sphingomonas sp.
CACATCATCGTCGCGGCGGCGCTGGTCGCCGTCATCCTGATGCAGCGGTCGGAAGGCGGCGGACTGGCCTCGGGCGGCAATCCCTCCGGGCTGATGAGCGCACGCGGCGCGGCCGATTTCCTGACGCGGGTGACGTCGATCCTCGCCACCATCTTCGTGCTTCTCAGCATCGTCCTGGCGGCGCTCGCCTCGGTCGAGCGCGCGCCCAGCACGATCGACACATCGCTGGTCGGCAAGACCGCAAGCGGCACCGCTGAACCGGCGGGACCACCGCCGGCCGCCGATCCGCTGGCCGCGGCCGCGGCGCAGGGCGGCAGCGCTCCGGTCAACGGCGCCGCGCCACAGTAAACGCCTGAAAATCAAGGATGTACGACGCTGCCGCTTCCGGCAGCGCGTCCGTTCGTCCGTTCGCCCACAATTTTTATCGAAATCAGGAGTACGCCACCTTGCCCTTCTCCCGGTCGCGCGGCTAAACCCATCTTCCCATGGCGCGGTTCATTTTCATCACCGGCGGCGTGGTCTCCTCGCTTGGCAAGGGTCTCATGGCGGCAAGCCTCGCGGCGCTGCTTCAGGCGCGCGGCTACAGGGTCCGCATCCGCAAGTTCGATCCCTATCTGAACGTCGATCCCGGCACGATGTCGCCCTATCAGCATGGCGAAGTCTATGTGACCGACGACGGAGCGGAGACCGATCTCGATCTAGGCCATTATGAACGCTTCACCGGCGTTCCCGGCCGTCAGTCCGACAATATCACGTCGGGCCGAATCTATCAGACGATCATCCAGAAGGAGCGGCGCGGCGACTATCTGGGTGCGACCGTCCAGGTGATCCCGCACGTCACCGATGCGATCAAGGAATTCGCGCGCACCGATGTCGACGATCTCGATTTCGTCCTGTGCGAGATCGGCGGCACCGTCGGCGACATCGAATCGCTACCGTTCATGGAGGCGATCCGCCAGCTGCGAAACGATCTCGGCCGTGGGAATTCGATTTTCGTCCATGTCACACTGGTGCCCTACATCGCCGCGGCGGGTGAGCTGAAGACCAAGCCGACCCAGCACAGCGTGCGCGACCTTACCTCGCTCGGCATTCAACCCGACGTGCTGGTGTGCCGCTGCGAGCGGCCATTGCCCGACAATGAGCGGGCCAAGATCGCGCTGTTCTGCAACGTCGCCAAGGAAGCGGTGATTCCCGCGCTCGACGCAAGCAGCATTTATGCGGTGCCGCTGCAATATCATGAGGAAGGCCTCGATGAGGCGGTGCTTGCCGCGTTCGGAATCGAGGCGGGCGAGGAACCCGATCTCAGTCGCTGGACCGAGATCACCGACCGGCTCGAAAATCCCGAGGGTGAAGTCACCATCGGCGTCGTCGGCAAATATGTCGGCCTCCTGGACGCCTATAAGTCGCTTCACGAGGCGCTCGTTCATGGCGGCATCGCCAACCGGGTAAAGGTGCATGTCCGCTGGATCGATGCCGAACTGTTCGAGCAGCAGGACGAGGGCGAGATCGCGGCCCAGCTGGAGCCGATGAACGCGATCCTCGTGCCCGGCGGATTCGGCGAACGTGGCTCGGAAGGCAAGATCGCTGCGGTGCGGTTCGCGCGCGAGCGCAAGGTGCCCTATTTCGGCATCTGTCTCGGCATGCAGATGGCCTGCATCGAAGCCGCCCGCAACACCGCCGGCATCGCCGCCGCGTCGACCACCGAATTCGGCCCGACCGACGAGCCGGTGGTCGGCCTGATCACCGAATGGATGACCGAGTCGGGCCTGCAGAAGCGCGAAGAGGGTGGCGACATGGGCGGCACGATGCGGCTTGGCGCCTATGACGCCATATTGTCCGGTAACAGCCATGCGTCAGCCATTTACGGCGGCACCGCGATTTCCGAACGCCATCGCCACCGTTACGAGGTGAACGCCCATTATCGCGGCCCGCTGGAAAAGGGCGGGCTGGTCTTTTCCGGCATGTCACCGGATGGCGAGTTGCCCGAAGTGGTCGAGCGGCCGGACCACCCGTGGTTCGTCGGTGTCCAGTTCCATCCGGAATTGAAGAGCAAACCATTCGACCCGCACCCGTTGTTCGCGAGCTTTATCGAGGCGGCGGTGAACCAGAGCCGGCTGGTCTAGGAATATTTGCTCATGGCCTCGGCCAGGAGGGCCTGTGGGTTATCCCGGTAGCCCGGGCATGACCGGGTCGCTCGGCGCGCCCGGATCCGGATCGGTCGGCGTCGGCACCGGAATATCGACCGGGGTGTCGGCGGGAACGTCCTCGGGGGGCGGGGGCTGGCTGGCCATGATCATTGTCTCCTTCGGGAGATGAACGCCTGAGTCGCCCAGCCTATCCGTGGCGACGAGATTATCCGCGCTGCGTCTGCGATGGACTGAAAATGCAAACGCCGGGATCGTTTCCGATCCCGGCGCCGCGTGACGAATATTCGCCAACCCCCTTGTCGTGCTCTACACCGCTCACCCCTTTAAATGACGGCGGAACAACGACTTTCTTCCCCGAACCATGGCCGTTTTGCTTGCTCATGTTCCGTGACGATTCTCCTACAGCGCACCTCCGATCTTGTCATTGGCTTTCAAGGGACCGGATTTCGAATGACGGAGAGGTGTGTTTTCTTGGCAACAGAGACCGAACGGTACGGGGACGCAGCCGTCCGGGAAGCGGTTGCCCGAAGCCCTTCGTACGAATAGACAGCCGCTGTCCATTTCACTGCGAGTAACCCGTTTCATGCGCCTGTCCCGCCATTTCCTGCCCGTGATGAAGGAGTCGCCCGCCGACGCCCAGATCGTCAGCCACAAGCTGATGCTGCGCGCGGGGCTCGTTCGTCAGACTGCCGCGGGCATCTACGCCTGGCTGCCGCTGGGCCACCGGGTATTGCGGAAGATCGAGCAGATCGTCCGCGAGGAGCAGGATCGGGCCGGGGCGATCGAGATGCTGATGCCGACCATGCAGTCGGCCGACCTGTGGCGCGAATCGGGCCGCTATGACGCTTATGGTCCCGAAATGCTGCGCATTCAGGACCGGCATGAGCGCGAAATGCTGTTCGGGCCGACCAACGAGGAGATGATCACCGCGATCTTCCGCGACAATGCCCGCAGCTACCGCGACCTGCCGCGCATCCTCTATCATATCCAGTGGAAGTTCCGCGACGAGGTCCGCCCACGCTTCGGCGTCATGCGCGGCCGCGAATTCCTGATGAAGGACGCCTATTCGTTCGATCTCGACGTCGATGGGGCACGGCACAGCTACAACCGCATGTTCGTCGCCTATCTGCGTACCTTCAAGCGGATGGGCCTGGCGGCGATCCCGATGCAGGCGGATACCGGCCCGATCGGCGGTGATCTGTCGCATGAGTTCATCGTCCTCGCGCCGACGGGTGAGAGCGATGTCTTCTACCACACCAACTGGGAGGCCGAGCGGCCGCTGGAGGTCGATGCCGATGACCGGGAGGCGTTGCAGGCCTTCGTCGGAGGCCTTACCGCCGATTATGCCGCGACCGACGAGAAGCGCGATCCCGCCCGCGAAACCGAGGCGGGCGACAAGCTGAAGCAGTCGCGCGGCATCGAGGTCGGCCATATCTTCTTCTTCGGTACCAAATATTCCGAAGCGATGGGCATGACCGTGCAGGGGCCGGACGGCGCGCCGGTGGTGCCGCAGATGGGCAGCTATGGCGTCGGCGTATCGCGGCTGATGGGCGCCATCATCGAAGCCAGCCACGACGATGCCGGGATCATCTGGCCCGACGCGGTGGCGCCGTACCAGGTCGGCCTGATCAACATGCGCGCGGACGACGCGCGCTGTGCCGCCGCCGCCGACGATCTCTACGCCAGGCTGGAGGCAGCGGGTGTCGAGACGCTCTATGACGATCGCGACGAACGCGGCGGCGCCAAATTCGCGACGATGGACCTGATCGGCCTGCCCTGGCAGATCGTGATCGGTCCCAAGGGGCTCGACAAGGGCGT
>CAZJXG010000219.1:0-3944 GCA_964549965.1 uncultured Sphingomonas sp.
TCGGCAGGCCGAGCGCATGGCAGCGCGATTCGAGCCGCTTGCGGATATCATTGTTGACCAGGGTGAAGATGACGAGGCCCGGACGCTGGGCGATTTCGAGCAATATCCGGTCGAGATGGCCCTGGCTGCGGACCATCGGCCAGAAATGCTTGATCGTCTCCACCCCCTCGAACTGGGCAAGTCCCGCTTTGGCGATGTTCTCAAGCGTCTCGCCGGTCGAATCCGACAGCAGATGGAGATGGAGCCGGATCATGCCATTTCCATCATAGTGTCTTGCCCGGCCTGCCGCCTTATTCGCCCATCAACCCGAGCATCATTGTCGTGGCACGCCTTATCCCGGAACAACTTCAGGATGACGATGCGGGCGTTCGGGACAATCCTGTGGAAAACCATGCGGATGGAGCTAGCGGAAGGCTGGGCATGGTTTCAAGGCAAGCTTTCATCCCCACTGACATCGTGGTCGTCCTGTGACTCGTCCACAGGGGGCCGAATCCATCCACAGTCTGTGGATAATGGGCATGACATCGGGGACTCGCTGCCACCGGGCGATTTTGCACGAGTCAAGTTGTTGGCAATTGCGCCAACTGTGAATAAACCCCGGCTCGCGACGCCCTACAACCACTTCAGTCCCTCTTTTAAGAATCTTATTAAGGAAGATAATGGCTGCCCAGTCCGCCGAGACGCGCCCCCTGCTTGCCGTGCTGCGGGGCGAGCGCCGCGATCCGCCGCCGGTCTGGCTGATGCGCCAGGCGGGACGCTATCTGCCGGAATATCGTGCGCTCAGGGCACAGAAGGGCGGATTCCTCGAACTCGCCTATGACAGCGAGTCCGCCGCCGAGATCACGCTGCAGCCGATCCGCCGCTTCGGCTTCGACGGGGCGATCCTGTTTTCCGACATCCTCGTCATCCCGCATGCGCTGGGCCAGGATCTGCGCTTCGAGGCCGGCGAGGGGCCGCGCCTGTCCCCGACCTTGGTCGATCATGCGCTCGACAGCCTGGTCGCGGTGCCCGGACGGCTCGATCCGATCTACGGCACGATCCGCAAGGTCCGCGAGAGTCTGCCCGCGCAGACGACCTTCCTGGGCTTCGCGGGCAGCCCATGGACCGTCGCGACCTATATGGTCGCCGGGCAGGGCAGCAAGGAACAGGCCGAGACGCGGCGGATGGCCTATCGCGACCCGCAGGCCTTTGGCGCGATCATCGCCGCGCTGGTCGATGCGACGGCCGATTATCTGTCGAAGCAGATCGAAGCGGGTGTCGACGCGGTGCAGCTGTTCGACAGCTGGTCGGGCAGTCTCGCCCCGCGCGAGTTCGAGCGGTGGGTGATCGCGCCGACCGTCGAGCTTGTGAAGCGGCTGCATGCCCGTCATCCGCAGGTGCCGGTGATCGGCTTTCCCAAGGGCGCGGGCGGCAAGCTGCCGGCCTATGCGCGCGAGACGGGCGTCGACGCCATCGGGCTCGACGAGACGGTCGATCCGGTCTGGGCCGATGCCAACCTTCCCGACGGATTGCCGGTGCAGGGCAATCTCGATCCGCTGGCGCTGATTGCGGGTGGCGCTCCGCTCGATGCGGCGATCGATGCGATCAGGGGGGCTTTCCCGGCCCGCCCGCATGTGTTCAATCTGGGACATGGAATCCTGCTCGACACGCCGATCGCCCATGTCGAGCAGCTGCTCGCGCGCATCCGGAGTTAGACGGCCATGACGGGTTTCCTGGGTAATGCCTATCTCTGGGTGAAGGCGGCGCATGTCATCTTCGTGATCTTCTGGATGGCCGGGCTGTTCATGCTGCCCCGCTTCTTCATCTATCATCACGCCGCCGCCCCGGGATCGGCCGAGGACCGCGCCTGGATCGAGCGCGAACGGCGGCTCCGCTCGATCATCATCACCCCGGCGATGGGCTTCGTGTGGCTGTTCGGCCTGATGCTCGCTTTCGACCAGAATCTGTGGATGGTGCCCTGGTTTCAGGCGAAGTTCGCCACCGTCTTCCTGTTGTCGGGCTATCATGGCTGGGCGGTGGGCTATGGCAGGCGCATGGCCGCCGGCTATCGCGCGGCATCGGACAAGGCGCTGCGCTTCATGAACGAGGTTCCCGGAATCGCAACCGCGATCATCGTCATACTCGTGATCGTGCGGCCGTTTTGAGGCACGGGCTTCACGCCTTCGTCCTGGCTTTGCTGCTGCCGGCCATGCCGGCGACGGCGCAGTCCAAGGACGATATGACGGCGCTGCGCTGCATTCTCGTCACCGGATCGCTCGCCAACAGCACCGACCAGGAACTGGCGCGCAACGGCGCGATCGGATCGCTGTTCTGGCTCGGCCGGCTGAAACCGCGGCTGACCGAGAAACAGATCGAGACCGGCGGTGCCAAGGCCGCCGAGCAGCTTCGCGATGTCGATATCAACGCCGAGCTGCAGACATGCGGGGCGGAAATGGCACGCCAGGGCGAGATCGTAGAGCGGGTGGGCAAGGCGCTGCAGGAGAAGGGGCTTACCCCGAAAATCCGCTAGCGCGGTTTCGAGGCGGCGGAATTATCTGCCGGTTGGCAATCGCGCAGATCATTGGCCGGGGCGGCCGATGCGATGCGACCGAGAACCACCCGAGGTCGGATCCGGGGTGCTTGACTTGAATCGGGCCCGCGCCTACGTCGGGCACAGAACAGGCCCGCCATTCGAGCTGGGTACCTTTCCCCATTTTACATAGTCGTTGCAGCGCGCGTTTCGCCGCCAGATCCCCCCGAACAGCATAAACCCCAGGAATCCCCTCGATGCACCTCAAGGACCTCAAGAAGACCATCCCCGCCGATCTCGTCACCATGGCGGAGGATTTGGGAGTCGAGGGCGCGTCGACGATGCGCAAGCAGGACCTGATGTTCGCGATCCTCAAGGCCGAGGCCGAGAATGGCGAGCAGATCATGGGTGAGGGCACGATCGAGGTTCTCCCCGATGGGTTCGGCTTCCTGCGCAGCCCCGAGGCCAATTACCTCGCCGGCCCCGACGATATCTATGTCTCGCCCAACCAGGTCCGCAAGTTCGGCCTGCGCACCGGCGACACCGTCGAGGGTGAGATTCGCGCGCCCAAGGACGGCGAGCGCTATTTCGCGCTGACCCGGCTGATCTCGATCAATTTCGACGATCCCGACGTCGTCCGCCACCGCGTCAATTTCGACAATCTGACGCCGCTCTATCCCGACGAGAAGCTGACGCTCGACAATCTCGATCCGACCGTCAAGGACAAGTCGGCGCGGGTGATCGACATCGTCGCGCCGCAGGGCAAGGGTCAGCGCGCGCTGATCGTGGCGCCGCCCCGGGTCGGCAAGACGGTGCTGCTGCAGAATATGGCCAAGGCCATCACCGACAATCATCCCGAGGTCTTCCTGATCGTGCTGCTGATCGACGAGCGGCCCGAGGAAGTCACCGACATGCAGCGCTCGGTGAAGGGCGAGGTCATCTCCTCGACCTTCGACGAGCCCGCCCAGCGCCACGTCCAGGTCGCCGAGATGGTGATCGAGAAGGCCAAGCGCCTCGTCGAGCACAAGAAGGACGTGGTGATCCTGCTCGACTCGATCACCCGCCTCGGCCGCGCCTACAACACCGTCGTCCCTTCGTCGGGCAAGGTGCTGACCGGCGGCGTCGACGCCAATGCGCTGCAGCGGCCGAAGCGCTTCTTCGGCGCCGCCCGCAACATCGAGGAAGGCGGATCGCTCTCGATCATCGCCACCGCGCTGATCGACACCGGCAGCCGCATGGACGAGGTGATCTTCGAAGAGTTCAAGGGCACCGGCAACAGCGAAATCGTGCTCGACCGCAAGGTCGCGGACAAGCGCATCTTCCCGGCGATGGATGTCGGCAAGTCCGGCACCCGCAAGGAAGAGCTGCTGGTCGACAAGGGCAAGCTCAGCAAGATGTGGGTGCTGCGCCGCATCCTGATGCAGATGGGCACGAT
>CAZJXG010000220.1:0-3929 GCA_964549965.1 uncultured Sphingomonas sp.
GTGCCGGCGCACGACTATGTGCAGGTGCCGTCGCCGCAGGCCTATTTCGAGCCGATCAACTGGCACCGCACGGCCCTGCACGAACTCGGGCACGCCAGCGGCCATGCCTCCCGGCTCGGTCGCGACCTGACCGGCGGCTTCGGCACGAAGAAATACGCCTTCGAGGAGCTGGTCGCCTTATCTGGACAGTCTGCACCGCCCGCAACTTTGCATTAAAAGCGGTGATGGACGCCCACGGTAGGCAGTAATCAGGCTGGCCGTAGCGCTGACCCAAGAGCTGGCGGAGGCCAGCCTGATTACTGCCGGGCCTCAGAGCGCATCGGCGTGAGGTCAGCTTCCGGGAGGGGGGTCCGGGGGGAGGGTTTCGCGCCGGTGTCGATTATTACTGTTTGCGAGCGCCGCGAGGCCAAGGGCCTCGATGCGCATGTGCCGCTGATCCTACGCGGCGATGCGCTCTATGATCCCGATCTGGATCGCTTCTTTCTCGATCTGCCGCTGGCGGGGATCCGCTCGCGTCATTCGCTTCGCGCCTACGCCTATGATGTCGTGGTGTGGCTTCGCTTTCTCGACGCCTGTGGCAAGACGATATGGAGGGCGGCCTGCGACGATATCGACGGCTATCATCGGGCGCGACGCCGCGATGAGGCTGGGCACCGGATAACGGCGGCAAGCTGGAACCGAGCCGTCGCCAGCCTCGATCGCCTCTATCGCTGGGGCGAGCAGCAAGGGCTGATCGCCGACGCGCCGTTCAGCCGCCGCGCAGTATGGCGACCGGCGCAGGGTGGCCGCCGCGGCATGATCGCCGCGCGCAACGACGCCTATGAGCGTGCCGCCAAGCGGTCGGACGTGCGGTTCGTCACGATGGACGATTACCGCATCTTCCGCGAGGTCGGCCTGCGGGGCTTGACCCCTGACGGTGCGGAACGACCCGGCGCGCGCGATCGGAACGGGCTGCGCAACGCGCTGTTCGCAGACCTGCTCGTCACGACCGGCCTGCGCCTCGAAGAGGCGTCGGGCCTGCTCGCCCATGAGCTCGCGGCCATCGATCACGACCACGATCAGGCTCAGCAGCTTTGGCTGCCTCTGCCGCCGCCGCTCACCAAGGGCGATCGCGGACGCAGCGTTTTGGTCCCGCGCCGGTTGCTTCGCCAGATCGCGGCCTTCGTCGCCGTCGAGCGAGCCGCAGCCGTGACCAAGTTCGTAGGCCGCGGCGGCGCGGACCGGATCGAGCGCCCGATCCACGTCACCCGCGCCGGACTCGACCGCATGCTCGATGTCTGCACGCCTGAGGAACGATGTCGCCTGATCCTGTGCGACGACGACGGAACACCCCGCGAGCCGGCGGCGCTATGGCTAACCGAGGTCGGGCAGCCGGTTCGCCCCAACTCGTGGGAGGTGATCTTCACCCGTGCCTGCAACCGGTGCGCGGAGAACAGCTTCCCGCTGTCGATCAGCCCGCACCAGCTTCGCCACACCTTTGCAGTCCATATGCTCGCCTTGCTGATTCAGCAGCGGCTTCGCGAAGCGGCATTGCCGGCGGGGCCTGTGGAGAGCTATCGGCTGATCCTGGGCGACCCGTTGCAACAGGTGCAGCGCCTTCTCGGCCACGCGAGTCTCGCCACCACCTATATCTATCTCGATCATATCGCGACCCGCGCCGATACGGTGGATGCGGCCGTCGAGGGGCTGCTGGTGCTGTTGCCGGGACCGCAGGGCGCATGAGCAAGCGTCCCCGCCAGGGCCGGCCTGTCGCCTTCGCGACCATCACGCCCGAGCGACCGCAGCCCGATCCGGTGCTCGGCCTCAAGTTCACCATCGAGGCGCGGCATGGCGGGACGGTCCCGGTCGATATGACCGCGCTCGATCCTCGCCCGCTCTCCATCGCCTTTGCCGGTGCGCTGCGCCGGTCGGCGGCACTCGGCGGATCGATCGGTGCGGCCAGCGTCATCAAGCAGTATGTCCAGGTCTATCGTCACTTCTTCGCCTGGCTTGCCGACGAAGGACTGAAGCTGGCCGGCGTCAGCGACCTGCGCGCGGTCCATATCGATGGTTTCGCGTCGGCGCTCGAACGGCGTGGGATGGGCGCGATCCACCGCCACATGACGGTCAGCAAGGTCATAAATACATTGCGCGCGATCGAAGCCGACCGGCCCGATCGGATCGCGCCCGACCTGCATGAACGGCTGCGCTATACGCTGGCCACTTCCGCGGGCCGCTCGACCCCGCGCGATGCTTATAGCTCCTTCGTCGCCCGCGCGTTGCGCGACGCGGCGCGAGCCGATGTCGAAGCGATGTTTCGTCGTTTCGGCGCTGACGACCGGACCGATGAGGGCGACCCTGTAATCGCCAGGGCACGCGCGGATGTCGAAGCGATCATCGCTCGGCAGGGCTTTATCGTCGCAGGCCAGCCCGAGCTGAAGAGCCTCTATTTCATGCGCATGCGCCGCAACCTGCCAACCGCGACGCTCATCAACGACCTGCATGGCCGGTATCATCTGCTCGCGCACGACCTGCCGGCGCTGCTCGTGCTGCTCACGCTTGAGACGGGCCTCGAGCCCGAGTGCCTGAAGACGCTGACCGTGGATTGTCTCACTAACGCCCATGCCGGCACGGTGGAGCTGCGCTATCTAAAGCGCCGGGCTCGCGGCGCCGAGCACAAGAGCATGCGCATCCGAGACGGCGGTGGCGGCACGCCCGGAGGGCTGATCCGCCGCCTGATCGACGTCACGGCCGCCGCCCGCGAGCATCTGCCCGGCGATTGTCTATGGGCTTATCACAACGTCGGCGGCCTTCGCGCCGGCGTTATCGACCTCAAGTACCAACTGCCCGTCTGGGCTCGCCGCCGCCATATCGTCGACGATGAAGGCAAGCCGCTCCCGCTGTTGCTCTCCCGGCTCCGCAAGACCCACAAGGCGCTGTGGTACACCAAGACCGAGGGGCATATGGCCCGCTTTGCGGTCGGCCATTCCCGCGAGGTCGCGGCGCGCCACTACGCCGATCTGCCGTCGCTCCGTCCCCTGCACGAGGCGGCCGTCGCTGACGCTTTTCGCGCAGCGCTCGCCGCCGCTATGCCGACCATTCTCCCGCCCACCGCCGAGCAGACGCTGCGCGAAGCGCCCGAACAGGCCGGGCCGCTGATGCCACCGGATACGGTGGGCCCGTTGCTCGATGGCGAACAGGATGTCTGGCTCGCTGCCTGCGCCGGCTTCCATAGCAGTCCCTTCGCCGAGGCTGGATCACCCTGCGCGCAGCCCTTCTGGGGCTGCCTCGATTGCCCCAACGCCGTCATTACCGCGCGCAAGCTCCCCGCGATCCTTGCCTTCCTCGCGTTCGTCGAAGAGCAGCGGCGAAGCCTACCGGCGAGCGACTGGGCAGCCAAGTTCGGTCGAGTCCACACCCGCATCACCGCCCAGGTCCTGCCGGCCTTCTCCGATGCCGTCATCGCCGATGCGCGCCAGCAGATGGAGAGCGAGCGGCTCTATCTGCCGCCGGAGGCACGCGCATGAGCACGCCCGCCCATGCCTGCGCACCCGCGCTCGACGATCGGCCCGTGCTGGCCACCGCGCCGCTCAAGGCGGGCCACGCCCGCGAAGAGCTGTCGCGCGTCGGCGACCCGAGCTGGGATCTCGGTCCCGCCGTCTTCCGCGAGAACGCCCGGCGCTGCCACGTTACCGTGCATTTCGACGTGCTCGAACATGCCGATGTGCAGGCCGCGATGCGCGCCTATCTCTATGCCCGCCTCAACGTCGATCTTCCCGGCTATGGCGCCAAGCTGCCACCCGCCAGCATCCGACAGGCATTCAACCGCGCACGCCGGTTCTTCGCATTCGCGCGTGAGCGGCTTGGGCGGCTCGACCTTGGTCGCATCGATCAGGGCGGCCGCCACCGCCGACGCCACCCTCGTCCCGGACTTCGTCGCCCACAGCCAC
>CAZJXG010000221.1:0-3924 GCA_964549965.1 uncultured Sphingomonas sp.
GGCGCGTCGGTATCGCGCGGGCGCTGCTCCGCGACGCCCCGCTGTGGCTCCTCGATGAACCCACCGCCGATCTCGACGAAGGCTCCGCGATGGAACTGGCCCGGCACATAGTCGAGGCGGGCAGGGGGCGCACGGTTCTCCTCGTCACCCATAGCGCCGCGATCGCTGCATTGGCCGATCATCGCGTGGTGCTCTCATGAATCGCGAACTGGCGGCGCTGCTGGCCGATGTGTCCCAGCCACAGCGGCGCGCGAGCGGCGTCGCGCTGTGGTGCGCGGCGGCTGCCGCGATGGCGGGGATATCGCTGCTTGGACTCGCGGGCTGGTTCATCACCGCCGCGGCCCTTGCTGGGGCGGCGGGAATAGCCGCGATCCAGGCGTTCAACTATCTGATCCCCGGCGCCGCGATCCGCTTGCTCGCGATCGTACGGACCGTCACGCGCTACGGCGAAAGACTCTATGGGCACAAGGCTGCACTGTTCGCTCTTGCTGCCCTCCGGGCCCGACTGTTCGGGCGCCTGATCAACGCGCCGTCGCCAGAACACACCCGCTCGGCGGGCGAGACTGGCGCGTTGCTGCAGCAGGACGTTGACGCGCTCGAGGATCGATTCGTACGCGCGCCAGCCTATTTCGCCGGGATGTTTGGCGCAGCCACGGCGCTGGCGCTGGCGGTGCCCGCCGGACCGCGCGCCTTTCTTGCATTGTTCGTCATCATGGCTGCGGGAGTCCTGGCCGCGCGATCGTTCGCCCGGCGTGTGCTGCCGCGCCGGGCGCTCGACATCCAGGAGCAGATCGCACGGCTCAAGCAGGAATTCGTCGAATATGCAGCGGCGTCGCCCGAGATCGCTGCCTATGGATTTGCTCCCTCGATCGAGGCGCTGCTGGCGCGGCAGGCCGCCCGGCTCGATGACGCCCGTGTCGGCTTCGCCCGGAATGAGGCGCTGCTCGGCGCGGGGGTGACCGCGCTGGGCGGCCTCGCCATTGCGACGATGATTGCCCTGTCGCGGGCAAGCCTTCCCCTCACCCTGCTTGCCGCCCTCGCGGCCGCAGGGGCGCTCGAAGCGCTCGGCGCCACGATCAGGTCCCTAGGCCGCGACGCCGTCGTCGCGGCAGGTCTGGAGCGGCTGGCGCAACTCGCCGCTATTCCTGGGCCCACGGCGGCGCCTGTCCCTTTGATCGGTGAGAGCATTGCGCTCGGCGACGATCCGCGCTCGGTCATGCTTGCAAAGGGTGACCGGCTCGCGATCACGGGCCGGTCCGGTGCGGGCACGACCAGTCTGCTGGAGTGTCTGGCCGGCTGGCGCACCACATGTGGCCATAGCTTGCTGATCGATCAGCGGCCACTTGCCGAATGTCCGCCCGAAGCGCGACGGCGCCTGTTCGCGCTCTCGCCGCAGGATGGGGGAATGATCGCCGGCACCATTGCCGACAATTTGAGGCTGGCGCGGCCTGGCCTCGAAGACGAGGCCCTCTGGCACGCGCTCGGCATAGCCTGTCTGGCAGATGACGTTCGCGTCATGCCCGAGAGACTGTTGACCTGGATTGGCGATGGCGGCGCCCGCCTGTCGGGAGGACAGCGCAAACGGCTGTCCCTGGCGCGCGCACTGCTGGCTGGGCGACCCTGGCTGCTCCTCGACGAGCCGAGCGAGGGGCTTGATCCTGCCACGGAGGCGGTGCTCTGCGGCAACCTGGATTCCTGGCTGAGGGATACTGGAACCGGACTGGTCCTGGTCACCCACCGTTCCGCGATGCTGCCACTTGCGCATCGCTTCCTGGAGCTGCCCGATTAAAGGATCTTCGCGAACGTGGCCGCCGAGCCGCGCGCGGGCGTGGCCTTGATGGGTTCGGCTCCCGAGGTCTTCATCCCGGCCAGATCTGCCATGAAGGCGGCCGTGCCGGCCAGTGCTGCCGGCGCGAGGTGGTAATAGACCTGCTTTGCGGCGCGGCGCGTCCTGACGAGTTCCGCCTTGCGCAGGATCGCCAGCTGCTGCGAGAGACCGGGCTGGCCGATCCCAGTCAATGCTTCGAGTTCGCCCACCGATTGCTCACCCCGTATGCGCAACGCGTCGATCAGCCTTAGCCGTGTTTCGTGGCCCAGGATGCGCATCACCTCGGCAACTGTCTCCAGCTCGATTTCCGACAAGGGCTTAGCCGTCACGTCGATGCGTCCTTCCGATCGGGACGAGATCTGTGAAACCAGAACGGATCGGCTGCGCCGGCGAGAAGCGCGGCCTGATCGGCATGGGGCGGCAAAAGCACATCGTCGCCCGGACGCCAGCCTTCGGGCGTCACTACATTATCGGCATCGACCCGCTGCAACGCGGCAAGCACGCGCAGCATCTCATCAACCGACCGACCGACCGTCGCGGGATAGCAGATCATCGCCCGGATGATGCCATCGGGATCGATGAAATAGGTCGAGCGCATCGTCGCTGCGTCGGGGGAACGGTCCGAGATCATGCCATAGGCCCGGCCGATGATCAGCGAGGGATCCTCGACGATCGGAAAGGCGACCGTCACGTCGAAAGCATCGCGAATCGCCCTGATCCAGCCCAGATGCGCGTAAAGGCTATCGACAGACACCGCGAGCAGCTTGCAACCGAGCGCCTCGAACCGCTCTGACGCCCGTGAGAGCGCGACGAACTCGCTCGTACACACCGGCGTGAAATCCGCCGGATGCGAGAACAGTATCAGCCAGCGACCCCGGAAATCCGACAGGCTGACCGTGCCCATCGTGCTACGCGCCTGGAAATTGGGTGCCGCGTCTCCGATCTGCAAGATATCTGGCGTCTGGGCGGTGGCCGTCGCATCGTTCATTCACGTCTTCCGTTCCATAGCCATCTTGGCAATCGTGATCTCTTGATTACATAAGTCATGTAATCAACTAAATGGCCGGAGTAAAGCCGCATGACAGCAATCCAGTCCGATCCGGCCCTTGTGGTGTGTCCGCGATGCGTTTCGGTTAATCGGGTTCCGGTGCGAAGACTTGACCAACATCCGCAGTGCGGCCGCTGCAAGCAGCCGCTCTTTCGGGGTGAGCCGATCGCCGCGGACTCGCACGCGTTTGCGCGCCACGTTGAAGCCGGCTCATTGCCGGTGCTGGTTGATTTCTGGGCGCCCTGGTGCGGGCCTTGCCGCGCGATGGCACCCGCCTTTGCCGCCGCTGCCCAGGAACTCGAGCCCGGCATGCGGTTGCTCAAGATTGATACCCAGGCAGAGGAGGCCGTTGCCGCGCGATTCGCCATCCGCTCCATTCCGACGATGATTCTCTTTGCCAATGGTCACGAAATCAAGCGCACGGCGGGTGCAATGGATCGTCAGTCCATCATTGCCTGGGCAGATCGTAATCGCCCATCTTCCTGAGCGGTGAATTGGGGACCGAAGGGTAGCGTGCGGGAAGTTCAGCAAAATCTCCTGAAAGGGTTGGCCTTTGGCAGGGTCACTCAAGATACGCCCGTCGAAGGCTTGGCGTGAAGATCGGACCGAAGCGGCACTCGTGTTCCGACAGCGGCAACCGATTCATAACAGCGGACTGGCATTGCGCTGTCTGGATAGGCATGGCCGAGGGCGGACTCTGTCGGCTTCGCGGCTTGCCTAGTCCTCCCCGTAGAGGTCGCGCTGCACGCGGTCGATCTCGTCGGCATAGCGCTTGCGCACATATTTTTCGGTCAACATGCCGAGGATACGACCTTCCGGATCGATAACGGCGAGATCGTCGGCACCGCTGTCGTCGAAGCGCTCCATAATCGCGCCGATCGTCAGTTCGGGCGACAAGGTCACGTCCTTCAGGATCGCGAGTTCCGACACCGGACGCTCGCCTGCGTCGGTGTCGGCAAAGACCGCAGCTGTGGGAACCAGCCCCGCATAATGGCTGGCTTCGTCCTCGAGCAGGACGCGACTCGTCGAACCCAGGGGGAACTGCGCC
>CAZJXG010000222.1:0-3886 GCA_964549965.1 uncultured Sphingomonas sp.
TCGGGATGGTTGCGGATGATCCAGGCGATGCCATCGGGCTTGTCCTGGCGCTTCGACACCGGCGTGTAGCGCGGCCCCTTGGTGCGGCGGAGCTGGTCCGGCCCCTTCTGCATCACCAGGCGGTAATTGGGATCCTTCTGGCCCTTCTCGATCTCGGCCATGGTCAGCTCGCCCGCGCGCACCGGATCACGGCCGGTCAGCTTGGTCGCGGCCATGTCGTCGGCGATCGCCTGGATCTCCAGGATGTGGAGACCGCAGAACTCGGCAATCTGCGGAAAGCTGAGCGCGGTGTTGTCGACCATCCACGAAGCGGTCGCATGCGGCATGAGCGGCTGGGCCATGACGGTCCTCCAAAAATAAAAGGGCCGCCCCGTCACGGAGCGGCCGAAGCATGGGGACGATGTAATCAAGGCGGGCCTTCAGCACAAGGCTGCTTTCGTCAGGCGGCGAGGCGCCGCTTTCCCTCCCCCTGTGGAACCAGCGCGGCAAGGAATTGCTCGGCGCTGCGCCGCCAGCCGAAGGTCGCGCCATAGGCCGCCGCCGCGCCGCGCGGGCAGGCCAGCGCCTTGTCGATGGCGATGCCCAGATCCTCGTCCATGCCCGAGGAGCCGGGTGCCAGCACGTCGATCGGCCCCGTCACCGGGAAGGCCGCGACCGGCGTGCCGCAGGCCAGCGCCTCGATCATCACCAGCCCGAAAGTATCGGTACGGCTCGGAAAGACGAACACATCGGCACCGGCATAGGCGGAGGCCAGCGCCTCGCCGTGGAGCGCCCCCAGAAAATGCACCGCCGGCCAGGCACGGGCGAGCGACGCCAGCGCCGGGCCATCCCCGACCACCACCTTGGTGCCGGGCCTGTCGCAGGCAAGGAAAGCGTCAATATTCTTCTCGACCGCCACCCGGCCGACATAGAGCAGGATCGGACCGGTCAGCCCAGCCAGCGCCGGATGGCCCGGCCGGTCCGGGCGGAACAGGTCGAGATCCACCCCCCTGCCCCAGCGCTGCACCGGACCGATGCCGCGCGCCTCCAGGATCGCCTCGACCGACGGGGTCGACGCCAGCACCGCCGCCGAGGGCCCGTGGAACCAGCGGATATAGCGCCAGAACCAGTCGGCCGGCATGCCGGTCCGCTCGGCCACATAATCGGGAAACTGGGTATGATAGGCGGTGGTGAAGGCGAATCGCCGGCTCAGGCAGTGGCGGCGCGCGGCCAGCCCGATCGGCCCCTCCGTCGCGATATGGATCGCCTCCGCGCCGAACTCGGCGATACGGCGGCCGACCCCGGCACGGCCGGTCAGCGCCAGCCTGATCTCGGGATAGCTGGGGCACGGCAGGGTGCGGAATTGGTCGGGCGCGACCACGCAGACCTCATGGCCCATCGCGATCAGCTCGGCCGTCACCGCCTGAAGCGTGCGGACGACGCCGTTGACCTGCGGGGTCCAGGCGTCGGTGGCGATGGCGATGCGCATCCGGCTGCCCCTAAGCCGCCAGCGCCGCGCCGGCTTCGGCACGTCGCCGTGCTTCCATCTCGTCGGCCCAGTGCAGCACCTCCATACGCCCATCAAAATGCTCGACGAGCGCGGTGCAGCCTTCCACCCAGTCACCGTCATTATAATAGGTGATGTCGCCGAACTGGCGCACCTCGGCGGTGTGGATATGGCCGCAGACGACGCCATCGACGCCGCGCGTCCCCGCCTCATGCGCCACCGCTTCCTCGAAGCGCGAGATGAACTCGACCGCGTTCTTCACCTTGTGCTTGGCATGTTTCGAAAGCGACCAGTAAGGCAGATCGAAACGCTGGCGCACCGCGTTGATCACGACGTTGAGCCGCATCAGCATCTCGTAGGCGGCGTCTCCCGCGAAGGCCAGCCAGCGATGGCACATCACCACCGTGTCGAACTCGTCGCCATGCGTCACCATCAGCCGGCGCCCATCGGCGGTCTGGTGGATCGCGCTGCGCCGGATCTCGATCCCGCCGAAGGTCAGCCCCGTGAACTGGCGGAACATCTCGTCATGATTGCCGGGGATATAGACGACGCGGGTGCCGCGCTTGGCCCGCTTCATCACGCGCCAGACGATGTCGTTATGCGCCGAAGGCCAGTACCAGCTGCGCTTCAGCCGCCAGCCGTCGATGATGTCGCCGACCAGATACATGGTGTCGCTGTCGGTCGAATCGAGAAAGTCGATCAGCATCTGCGCGTTGCAGCCACGCGTGCCGAGATGGATGTCCGACACCCAGATGGTGCGAAAGCGGCGGCGCTCGCGGCGGGCTTCGGGAAGCAGCGGCCGAGGCCCCTGCGCTGCGGCGATCCGGGTGATGGCGTTCATCGCTCGTCTCCTGAGGGGGTGACGTGCGGAGCCTATGAGTCCGCTTTGTTACAGCCGCCCCGCGATATGCTTACGGCTTTGTGACAGAGCGCCGGGTCGAAACCCGAACTGCCGGCAAAGCGCCAGCAATCCCAGATCGATAAGGCGGCTTTATCAGAAGCCGTTACACCTTTGTTTCTTTCCGATGGCACAGCGATCTATGGCCGGTGTGGCACATCCAGCGGGGGACAAGATGCTCATTTATGGTGATTCGATTTCGGGAAACTGCCTGAAGGTGAAGTGGGTCGCCGATCTGCGCGGCCTCCCCTATCGCTGGATCGAGACCAGCGTGCTGGCCGGCGAGACGCGGACGCCCGACTATCTGGCGATGAACCCGGCGGGCCAGGTGCCCCTGGTCCGCTTTGACGATGGCCGCACCCTCGCCCAGTCCAATGCGATCATGCTGGCCTTCGCCGCAGGATCGAACCTGATCCCCGAAGACGGCTATCTGCGCGCGAAGATGTACGAATGGCTGTTCTGGGAGCAGTATAGCCACGAGCCCTATGTCGCGGTCGCCCGCTTCCACGTCCATTATCTCGGCAAGACGGTGGCCGAACTCGATCCGAAGATCGTCGAGCGCGGCAATGGCGCGCTGCGCCTGCTGGACGAGGCGCTGCGCAAATCGGTGTTCCTCGTCGGCAACGCGCTCAGCCTCGCCGATATCGCGCTGGTCGCCTACACCCGCGTCGCGCATCAGGGCGGGTTCAACCTCGACGGCTATCCGGCCGTCCGGCGCTGGATCGCCCGGATCGAGCAGACCGCCAACATCCAGGATTGAAGGAGCAGGACATGCCGACGACCGCCGATAAACGCGCCACCTTCCGCTCGCTTCATGAAAGCGGCTTCTTCCTCATCCCCAACGCCTGGGACATCGGCAGCGCGGTGCGGCTGGAGAAGTTGGGCTTCCGCGCCATCGCCTCGACCAGCGCCGGCGCCGCCTGGGTGATCGGCAAGGACGATGGCGATCTCACGCTGGATGAGGCGCTCGCGCATCTGCGCCTGCTGGTCGGGGCGACCGCCCTGCCCGTCAACGCCGATTTCGAGAATGGCTTCGCCGACGATCCGGTGCAGACCGGCATCAACGCCGCTCGCGCCGCCGAAACCGGCGTCGCCGGCCTCTCGATCGAGGACTGGTCAGGCAGCGCCCATTATAACCGTGATTTCGCTGCCGAGCGGATCGCCGCCTCGCGCGCGGCGATCGACAAGATCGATCCGGCGGTGATGCTGATCGGCCGCCACGAATATTTCCGTAATCCGGCGCTGCCGGTCGCCGAGGCCATCGACCGCGCTGTCGCCTATGCCGATGCGGGCGCCGACGCCATCTTCGTCCCCGGCCTGAACGATCACGGCGCCATCGCCGAACTGATCGCCGCCGTGGCGCCGAAGCCGGTGAATGTCGTCGTCCACAGTTATGACGAGACGATCAGCAATCTCGCCGCACTGGGCGTGCGCCGTTGTAGCGTGGGCGGCAGCCTGGCCCATACAGCTTGGTCCGCCTTCGATCAGGCAGCCGCAGCGCT
>CAZJXG010000223.1:0-3860 GCA_964549965.1 uncultured Sphingomonas sp.
GCACGATGCGACGCAAAGCCCGCATCCCTTGCACAGTACCGGAGTGACCTCAGCCTTGCCGGCAAAACGTCCTTCCTGATCGTCCTCGCTGACGCCCACGGCCTCGAGTTCCTTCTTGAGATGGTCGATCGGGTCGGATTTGTCGCGCACCGCCTGCACCTCGTCACGCGAGCGATATTTGGCCGGGTCCGACATCGAATGGCCGCGATAGCGATAGGTCTTCAGCTCGAGCAGGATCGGTCCCTTGCCGCTGCGAACCCACTGCACCGCCTCCTCGGCGGCGCCGCGTACCGCGAGCACGTCCATGCCGTCGACCTGGAGGCCGGGGATGCGGAAGCTTTCGCCACGGCGGAAGAGCTGGTCCTCGGATGAGGCGCGATTGACGCTCGTCCCCATCGCATATTGGTTGTTCTCGATCACGAAGATGATCGGCAGCTTCCACAGCTCGGCCATGTTGAAGCTTTCGTAGACCTGGCCCTGGTTCGCGGCGCCGTCTCCGAAATAGGCCATGGCAACGCCGCCATCGCCCGAATATTTATGCTTGAAGGCGAGGCCCGTGCCGAGGCTGACCTGCGCCCCGACGATGCCATGGCCACCAAAGAAGCGATGCTCGACCGAGAACATGTGCATCGATCCACCCTTGCCGCGGCTGATGCCGGCGGCGCGGCCGGTCAGCTCGGCCATGATCACCTTGGGATCGATGCCGTAGGCGAGCATGTGGCCATGATCGCGATAGCCGGTGATGACGCTGTCCTTGCCGACTTCCAAAGCGGATTGCAGCCCGACCGCGACGGCTTCCTGGCCGATGTAGAGATGGCAAAAGCCGCCGATCAGACCGAGGCCGTACAGCTGACCCGCCTTTTCCTCGAAGCGGCGGATGAGCAGCATCTGCCGGTAGAATTCGAGCATTTCCGCCTTGTCCGCGGTGTACCGCTGCGGTTCGGCGGGGCGTTCGCGATTGGAGAGCACGGGTGGCGCCGCAGCGGCTGCCGGCTTCGGTTTAGCGGCTGCAGCAGGCTTGCGCGCTGTGGGCTTCTTCGCCGCGATACGCGGCTGTACAGGTTTCGCCAAGAGGATGGCTCCTTGTCCCGGGGAGGGGGTAACAAGCGGCATATAGTCCGCGGTGCGCGGCGATTTCAACGCGAAGTCGTGGCGCGGGCGATAATTAGTTGCGCGGGATGATGATCTCGTCAGGCCGCACCTGGCCCGTCGAACGGCGGACCAGCTCTTCGCCGAAATCGGGATCGACCTTTGAGGGGTCGAGCAGCTTGGCATGATGGCGAAGTCGATCGCGCGCCGCCTCGAAGCGCTGGAGCTCCGCCGTCTTCGCCTGGAGCTGGGTGCGATAGCCGCCAAGGGCGAACAGCCCGTTCGGCCCCACCAGCGCGGCGCTGGCGAAATAGCCGATGATGAGAATCGCCACCGCCGGCAGTGCGGCCGTACGCACGATCTGCAGAAGGGGGACACGATTCATCCCAGGACAGAATCATCATCGAGTCGCGGGATCAAGCCCTTTCGCGACCATCCGACGCAGAAAAGGCGATATTTTTCCGGGACTGGACGGGCGCTACCGAATGGCGCCGCAACGTTCGTTCGGGAGCATGGCACAACATGTTGTGGGTGAGGCGCTCGTGGTACGGTTGCCACGCGACCCATGGTAGAAGGCGATCGCTGAGGGGCTGCCGGTCGCCTTTGTGGTCATGGCCGAAACGAAGGTCGGCCGGCCGATCAACGGCCAACCGGCTGATCGGCGCGGATCGCCTCGGACGCGGTGGACATACCGGCCCCGCCCGGGGCTGGTACGAGCGCGCGCGGCCGCTATAGCCGGCGTCATGCTGTCCTATTCCTACGCGATCGGGCTCGGCTCGAACCGCCGACATGGGCGTCATGGCGCGCCCGCGTCGGTCGTGCGCGCGGCGATCGCGGCGCTCGACGGCGGCGATGTCCGGGTCACGGCGATATCGCCGATGATCGCGACCGCCGCATTGGGACCGGCCGGGCGCAGGTTCGCCAATGCGGCCATGATCGTAGAGACCTGCCTAGATCCGCCCGCATTGCTGGCCCGGCTCAAGGCGATAGAGATCGCGTTCGGGCGGAGGCGTGGGCGCCGTTGGGGACCGCGGGTGATCGATCTGGATATTTTGCTATGGTCGGAGGGTCGTTATCGCGATGGGCGACGCCTGTCGGTTCCGCATCCCGGCCTACAGGGGCGGGGCTTCGTGTTGAAGCCGCTGATGGCGGTCGCGCCGGGGTGGCGGGTGGGGCACGGAACCCGCACTGTCCGCCATGCCCACAGCCGCCTGATCCGCAGGGCGGGTTGACCATATCTGCCGCGCCCAATAGGGAGGCGCCGTCGGTGGGTCCGTAGCTCAGTTGGTAGAGCAAGCGACTTTTAATCGAGAGGTCCCGGGTTCGAATCCCGGCGGACCCACCAGGCATCCCTGTTTCCGTGAGGATCGGCGTGCAGGCTTCCAGCCGCACGATTGGCGCCACGCGCAAAGTCGGGTAAAATAACCGCCGTCAGACATGGCTTGCCGAGTCCAATTGCAGATCGGCGATGGGAACGGATTGTCTGCAGTGCCGTTGATCCCGACATATCGCCCCGCCGGATGACGAGTGTCCAGGCGCGGCTGGCAGGAGGCGGATGATGAGCGACGCTATGCGCGAAGATAGCCCCAGGACCGAACATCGGCTGATCCTCGCAAGCCGTGTGAACGGTACGCCGGTCTTCAACGACAGCGGCGAGAAGGTCGGCCATGTCGACGATCTTTCGATCGAGAAGGCAAGTGGGCGGGTCATCTACGCGGTTATGTCGTTTGGCGGTTTTCTGGGCATCGGCGAGAAATTTCACCCGATCCCCTGGTCGATGCTGACATATGACCCCGAAAAGGCCGGCTTCGTCGTCCCGCTGGACAGGTCGGCGCTTGAAGGCGCGCCTCATTATGATCGGGCTGAACTCGCTTCGCTGGGCGGGGCGAGTCCGCAGAGCATCGACGCACGAATTTTCGACTATTACGGGCCTTATGGGTCGCTGCCCTATTGGTGACGGCTGCATGGCCGTCATCATGGCAAGAGCTGATTAAGAAGGTTGATTTCCGGGGCGCGGCATGGAAGGCCGCTGGCCATGAGCCGCTTTACTGTCGAACGCTTCCTCACCCCTTCAGGGCTGACCCTGGTCGCCGATGTAGGTGGCCCCCCGGATGCACCCGCGGTGATTCTGATGCATGGCGGAGGCCAGACCCGGCACAGCTGGTCGGCAACGATGCGCCAGCTGGTCGGGCAGGGCTATCGGGTCATCAACGTCGATGCACGAGGGCATGGGGAGAGCGACTGGGCGGCGGATGGCGACTATCGCTTCACGACCCAGTCCCAGGATCTGCTCAGCGTCCTTGCGCGGACCGGGCGCCCGGTGGCGCTGGTCGGCGCATCGATGGGGGGCATGACATCCTTCTACACGATCGGCAGCAGCCCGCAGCCGACCGCCGATGCGCTGGTGATGGTCGATATCGTTCTGCGTCCCGCACCGGAGGGCGCCAAGCGGATCATGGGGTTCATGGCCGCCAACGGGGATGGGTTCGCTTCGGTCGAGGAAGCCGCCGACGCCGTGTCCGCCTATTATCCGGAACGGCCGCGACCGAAAGATGTGACCGGTTTATCCAAAAATCTGCGCCTGCGCGACAACGGCCGCTATTATTGGCACTGGGACCCGCGCATGTTGCGGACTGACGACGGACCCGAGCCGCCGCGCTTCTCCGAGGAACTGATCGAGGTCGCCCGGCACGTGACCATACCCACATTGCTGGTTCGCGGCGGCGAAAGCGATATCGTCGACGATGACGGGGTAGCGGAAATGCTGCAGC
>CAZJXG010000224.1:0-3797 GCA_964549965.1 uncultured Sphingomonas sp.
ACGCGATCTCGGCCTCTATCCGGGGTTGGATGAAGCGGCCAGGCACAATAACCGCGCCATTTGGAAAGCGCATCGATTCCAGCAGGGCCCCGGAGTCGGGAATGTCGATCGAAACCGACGCCTGCATAGCCTTGGATGTCAAGCCTATCTTCCAGCCAGCCAGCTTCTCCCCAGCGGCCAGTTTCATCCCGATCCAGCAATCCTGAATCGCATAAGCATCGTCCATCGTGATCTCTGGATAGATTTCGCTCAGAAGACGGATCTGCTTTCCGCTCCGCTCAGCCCCTTCGAGTGCCGACGCTGCGGCCTGAATGGCTTCGAAGTCGAGCGTGCGCCCGATCCGGCCACTTATGACAGGCGGGGTTGTAGACTGCATCAAGCTGCCACCTCTGCACGGTTGGTTGCAAATCCCTGCTCCACTCCCAGCAGGGCAAGAGGCTCCTTAAGGCTTTCCTGCCAAAGCAGGGATTCCATCACGAGGTTGAGTGGTTGATCCTGGATAGTGAGTTCATAGACCGGCTCATCGAAGCTGGCGTGATTGTGAACCGCCCAGCCCTCCGCCTGGCGTTCGACGGCCGCGACTACCGCGTCGATATGTTCGACCTTATCGGTCACGGCCGCACCCAGCGCAGCTGCACGTTGCAGAACTCGCGCAAGCCGAAATGCGAGAGTTCGCGGCCATAGCCGCTGTGTTTTACACCGCCGATCGGCACGCGCGGGTCCGAAGCGGACATGCCGTTGACGAAGACCGCGCCGGTCTCGATCCGCCGCGCCAGCCGGTCGGCGGCTTCGATATCCGCGGTCCACAAGGACGCCGACAGGCCAAAATCGCTGTCGTTGGCGATGCGCACCGCGTCCTCGGCATCCTCGGCGGTCATGATCGCGGCGACGGGTCCGAACGTCTCCTCGGCGCAGACGGGCATGTCGCGGGTCACGTCGACCAGGACCGTGGGCGGGTAGTAGGCTCCCGGCCCTTCCGGGATCTCGCCGCCGAGCAACAGCCGCGCGCCCATCGCCACGCTGCGGCAGACCTGGCCGTGAACATCGGACCGGGCGCGCACCCGCGCCATCGGACCCATCCACGTGTCGGGATCGAGGGGATCTCCGTACCGGATCCCGCGCGCCACCTCGACGAACCGGGCGACGAACGCTTCCATGATCGGGGCGGCGACGATGATCCGCTTCGCCGCGATGCACACCTGCCCGCAGTTCTGGAACCGCGCTTCGACGGCAGCGGCGACGGCAAGATCGAGATCGGCATCTGCGAGGACGATGAAGGGATCGGACCCGCCCAGCTCGAGCAGCGACTTCTTGATGTGGCGCCCGGCCTCGGCCGCCAGCGAGGCACCCGCGGCGACACCCGCGGTGACGGTGACGCCGACGATGCGACGGTCGGCGAGCAGACCGGTGACCAGAGCGCGATCGGCGTGGACAATGCCGAACAAACCCTCGGGGAAGGCCGCCGCCCGGAAACATTCGCTAAGCGCCCAGGCACTACCCTGAACATTGTCGGCATGTTTGAGCAGAAAGCCGTTACCTGCGCACATAATCGGCACGGCGGCGCGCAGCACCTGCCAGAGCGGGAAATTCCATGGCATCACGCCTAGCACCACGCCGAGCGGGAGATAGCTGATCGCCGCCGTGCCGTCGCCGCCGATATCGGGCGTCTCATCGGCGAGCAGCTTGGCCAGATTATCGGCGTACCAGCGCACCAGCCGCGCGCATTTGTCGACCTCTGCGCCCGCCGCGCTTATCGGCTTGCCCATTTCGAGCGTAATCAGCGGGGCGAGCGCGTCGCGGCGAGCCTCCAGTATGTCGGCCAGGCGGCGAAAGGCCTGGGCGCGCCGATCGACGCCGTTCGTCCGCCAACTGGCGAAGGCGGCGTATGCCGCTGCCACGACCTTCTCCAGCGCAGGCCCGTCGAGCGCGGGGTAGCGCGCGATTTCCTCGCCGGTGGCGGGATTGATCGAGATGACCTCGGTCCGCATGTCGATTGCCTTCCTGACTTTCAATAGACGCTGGGAGGAGGCGGGGCCGCGGCCTGCGCGGGCACGTCGCGGAAGCTTGCGGCCAGCGCCTCCGCCCCCCGCGCGAGCAGCGTGACATCGGTGCCAACCGCGACGAAGTTGGCGCCGAGTCCAAGATAGCGACGTGCCGCCTGCTCATTGGCGATTAGCATGCCCACCGGCTTGCCGGCGGCGCGCACCGCGGCGATGCCGGTCTCGATCATCGCCTGCACCTCGGGATGCATGGGATCGCCGAGATGGCCGAGATCGGCGGCGAGATCTGACGGGCCGATGAAGACGCCGTCGACGCCCTCGACACGCGCGATCGCGTCGATATCGGCGAGCGCCGCGCGGCTCTCGATCTGGACGAGCAGGCAGATTTCGGCTGCGGCGGCCTGCAGATAGTCCCGATGCCGGTTCCAGCGGCTAGCCCGCCCGATCGCGGAGCCTACGCCGCGAATGCCGTGGGGCGGATAGCGGGTGGCACGAACCATCGCCGCCGCGGCGCCAGCGTTCTCGATCATCGGCACCAGCAGCGTCCGCGCACCCAGATCGAGATATTGCTTGACCAAGACGGCGTCGCCGACTGGCAGGCGGACTACCGGCTCGACCGGATAGGCAGCCGCAGCCTGCAGCTGCGCCAGCACCGATCGCAGGTCGTTCGGTGCGTGCTCGCCGTCGATCAGCAACCAGTCGAAGCCGGCGCCCGCACAGATCTCACAGCAATAAGGGGAAGCCAGAGCCTGCCAGAGGCCGATTTGCGCGCGACCTTCGCCGATCGCCTGTTTGAAGGGATTGTGCATGACGTCCCGATCCTGGCCCGGTCTCAAAGGAAGCAGCAGGAAACGCGGCCGAAGCCGCCGAAATCCCCCAGGAAGCGGCTCCCCGGCGGAGCCTCGACGGGGCGGATGAACGATCCGGACAGCACAATCTGGCCTGCCTCGATGCGATCTCCATAGGCCGCCAGCCGCTCCACCAACCAGGCAAGGGACACCAGCGGATTGCCAAGCACGCCGGCACCGAGGCCGGTTTCCTCGACCTCGCCGTTGCGCGATACCACGGCGCCAACGAAGCGCAGATCTAGGCCGGCGAGATCGCGCACCGGCTCACCCATTACGATGCCGCCGTTGGCTGCGTTGTCCGCGATCGTGTCGCATATGGTGCGCGGCCGGCCATTGCGCGGATCCAGCCGGGTGACGCGCGTATCCAGTATCTCTAGCGCGGGTGCGACATAATCGGTCGCGGCGAGGATCGCCTCGATCGACCCGCGGGCTGGGTCGATCGTCTCCTTTATCACAAAGGCGATCTCTGCCTCGACCCGCGGCTGGATGAAACGCCCGGTCGGAATGTCGGCGCCGTTGGCGAAAGCCATGCTGCCCAGCAGCACGCCCGAATCGGGAATGTCGATCGAAAGCGCGGCCTGCATCGCCTTTGAGGTGAGGCCGATCTTCCAGCCGATCACCGGATCGCCAGCCGCACGCTTCATCCGCACCCAGGCCGCCTGGACGGCATAGGCGTCGTCCATCGTCATCCCCGGATAGGTCTCGCTGAGCAGGCGGATCTGGCTGCGGTCGCGCTCGGCCGTCGCCAGGGCGTTCGCCGCATCGGCGATCGCCGCGTCGTTGAGCGTGACGCCGCCGAAGTCGTCGATGCGGCGCGCCTGCGCCATCAGCCTGACACCGCGGCGCGATTGGTGGCAAAGCCCTCCTCAGCCCCCAGCAGTGCCGGCGGCTCCTTCAGGCTTTCCTGCCACAGCAGCGATTCCATCGCGATGTTGAGCGGCTGATCCTG
>CAZJXG010000225.1:0-3768 GCA_964549965.1 uncultured Sphingomonas sp.
GCGCCTTCCAACGCTTTGTAAAGGGCGGTTTTTCCGATTTTAAGGCGGGCGGCGGCCTCCCGCACAGTAAGGCCTGCTGCGATGTGCGCCCGGGCCTTGCGCAGCTTGTCGGGAGTGACGACAGGGCGGCGACCGCCCTTGCTGCCGCGCTCGCGCGCGGCGCGCAGGCCCGCCTGGGTGCGCTCGCGGATCAGATCGCGCTCGAACTGCGCGAGGGAGCCGAAGATGTTGAACACCAGCATGCCTCCCGGCGTGGTTGTGTCGATGTTCTCGGTGAGTGAGCGGAACCCGATGCCCCGCGACGCCAATTCACCGATCTTCTCGATCAGATGGCTCATCGAGCGGCCGAGCCGATCGAGCTTCCACACCACCAGCGTGTCGCCGGCGCGCAGATAGGCCAGCGCTTCAGCAAGACCGGGCCTGTCAGTCTTGGCGCCCGACGCATGATCGTCGAAAACACGGTCGCATCCTGCCCGCTCCAGTGCGTCGTGCTGAAGCGAGAGCTTCTGGTCGGGGGTGGATACCCGCGCATAGCCGATCAGCGCCACGGGCCGCCCCATACTGTCCGTTTTCCCATCATAATGCGATCTTGTCCGAATCGCCATCGAACGTCCAGAGTTGACGGACACATTCCCAGTGACCGTCCAACGGACGTCTGACGGACAGCGACATGGAGGGGTTCGACCTTGGCCAGAAGACACCTGCTAACCCGCGAGATGCTTGCGGGCCATTATGATCCGTCGCTCGATGAACGCGAGATCGCGCGTCACTTCACCTTGACCCGTGACGACCTCGAACTGATCGCATCCCGGCGTGGCGACGTCACCCGTCTCGGCTATGCGATGCTGATGCTGTATCTGCGCTGGCCGGGGCGCGTGCTGGAAGCCGGCGAAGCGCCGCCCATGCCGATCCTCGCGTTCGTGGCCCATCAGTTGGATGTGTCGCCCGCATCATGGCGCGACTATGCCCGCCGCGACGAAACGCGGCGGTCGCACCTCGCCGACCTGTCGCGGCGCTTCGGTCATCTCGTTTTCAGTCGTGCGGATTTCCACGCGCTGGTCGCGTTCGCCATGCCGATCGCGCAGACCGTCACCCAGTCCTCGCGGCTTGCGGGCATCGTCATCGACGAGATGCGACGCCGGCGATTGCTGCTGCCGCCCGTGACGGTGATTGAGGCGATAGTGCGACGGGCGCGGCAGCAGGCCGGGGATCTGGTCCATGACGTGCTCGCCGGAGATCTCGGCGAACCCGAACGCGCGACGCTCGACGCCCTCCTGTCGCGGCGCGACGACAAAAGCGCGACCTGGCTCTCATGGCTGCGCAACCCGCCCCTATCGCCGGCCCCGCGCAATATCCTGCGACTGATCGAACGGCTCGACCAAGTTCGCGCGCTGGGCCTGGCGGCCTCGCGCGCCGCGACCATCCCGCAGGCGGCATTCGACCGGATCGCCGACGAGGCGGCGCGCATCACGCCGCAGCATCTGGCGGAACTGCCCGACCTACGCCGTCATGCGATCCTTGTCGCTGCCGGCATCCGGCTTGAGGAAAGCCTGACCGATGCGGTGCTGACGATGATGGACAAGCTCCTGGGGAGCATGATGCGACGGGCCGAGAATCGGACCAAGGACAAGGCGATCGGCACGATCCGGTCATTGCAGGCGCAGCTTCGCCTGCTCACCGGCTCATGCCGGACATTGCTCGACGCGCGGGCGCGAGGCGTCGATTCTCTTGCCGCCATCAGTTCGATCGACTGGGAAAGGTTGGGAACGGCGGTCGTGGACGCCGAGCTACTGATCGCGCCGGAAACAATCGACCGCACGGCGGAACTGATCGAACGGCAGCGCTCGCTGCGCTCCGTGATCGGGCCGTTCCTCAACGCCTTTGAGTTTCGCGGGGGTGGTGCGGTGCAGGGCTTGCTCGATGCGGTTCGGCTGATCGCCGACATTTATCGCACCGGACGACGGCGCCTGCCCGATAACCCACCGCTCCGCTTCGTGCCGCCGTCATGGCGGCCGTTCGTGCTGCGCGATGGCGTGGTCGTCCGCGCCGCCTATGAGCTGTGCGTGCTCACCCAACTGCGCGACCGGCTGCGCGCCGGCGACATATGGGTGGCGGCGAGCCGTCATTATCGCGCCTTCGACAGCTATCTCCTGCCGCCTGCAACCTTCGATGCGATGCGCGCGCGAGGACCGCTGCCACTGGCGATCGATACTGATTTCGACAGCTTCGTCGCCGGTCGCCGCGCCAGTCTCGACACCGCGATCGAGCGGGTGACGATCCTCGCTCGACAGGGAGAACTGCCCCAGGTGCGCCTTGACGACAATGGCCTTGTCGTATCCCCGCTCAAGGCGATCACGCCGCCGGATGCAGAGAATATGCGCCGCGTCGCCTATGATCGGCTGCCACGCGTGAAGATCACCGATCTCCTTTTGGAGGTCGATAGCTGGACCGGCTTTTCCGAGTGCTTCACCCATCGCCGCTCCGGTCGCGTGGCGGACGATCGTAACGCGCTCCTGACCGTGATCCTGGCCGATGGCATCAATCTCGGGCTGACGCGCATGGCCGAGACCTGTCAGGGCGCGACCCTGCGTCAGCTCGCCCATCTGCACGACTGGCATATCAGCGAAGCCGCTTATAGCGAGGCGCTGGGGCGGTTGATCGACGTTCACCGCACCGTGCCGTTGTCCGCGCTGTGGGGCGACGGCACCACCTCTTCCAGTGACGGCCAGCTCTTCCATGCGGGCGGGCGCGGCGCCGCGATCGGCGACATCAATGCGCGCAACGGCAATGAACCCGGCGTCAGCTTCTACACCCACGTCTCGGACCAATATGATCCGTTCTCGAGCCGCGTGATCGCGGCGACCGCCGGCGAGGCTCCCTATGTTCTCGACGGGCTGCTATACCATGCCACCGGCCTGTCGATCGAAGAGCATTACACCGATACCGGCGGCGCATCCGACCATGTGTTCGGCCTCATGCCCTTCTTCGGCTACCGCTTCGCGCCGCGCCTGCGCGACCTGAAGGACCGGCGCCTGCATCTACTGCCGGGCCAGGAAGCGGGGCCGCTGCTGGCCGGTATGACCGGCGATCCGGTAGCCATCGGGCATGTCGCCGCCCATTGGGACGAACTGCTGCGCCTCACCACTTCGATCCGCAGCGGCACCGCCACCGCTTCGGCGATGCTGCGCAGATTGTCCGCTTACCCACGCCAGAACGGACTCGCGCTGGCCTTGCGCGAGGTCGGGCGGATAGAGCGCTCGATCTTCATGCTCGACTGGCTGCGCGATCTCGACCTGCGCCGGCGCACCCAGGCCGGTCTCAACAAGGGCGAGGCCCGCAACGCGCTCGCCCGCGCGCTCTTCTTCAACCAGCTCGGCGAGCTGCGCGACCGGCGGTTCGAGAACCAGACCTATCGCGCCTCCGGCCTCAATCTCCTCGTGGCCGCCATCATCCTGTGGAACACCCGCTATCTCGAACGGGCGGTCGGGGCGCTGGCGATCCCGGAGGACGTTGCGCGCCATATCGCCCCGCTGGGATGGGAGCATATCTCGCTCACCGGCGACTATCGCTGGAATGTCGAAAGCCGCCCCGATCCCGGCCAGCTCCGCCCGTTGCGCACGCCTTCCTCGCTCCTGGCCGCATGATGCCATTCACCCGCGTTCGCCAAAGGTTCCCCCCTAGCGTACGTAAAACGCACTTTCGTGTAGTCAGCCCTGGGAGATCGCGACGATCGCGCATCTGCGCAACAAGCTCCGCTCCGGGGATGTC
>CAZJXG010000226.1:0-3742 GCA_964549965.1 uncultured Sphingomonas sp.
TGGCCTTGAAAACCAGCAGACCCGGAGCCGCCGCCCACATGTCCCTTCATCTTCCCAACAATGTCAAAGAACCGGGACAGCCCATTACCACCCGGAACCTAGGTCCCAGGGAGATCGTCGCCGATCGGATAATGAGGCGCGGAAACGAACCGGAAAATCCAACTCGCCGCCGCCGGTGAGGGGGCCTTCTATGCAAACAGCCCGTGGGCGTCAAGCACTTTTGTAGGATGGCAATTTTTTCCGCGCGATCCGCTTCCCACGCCCGGAAAACGGGGCGCTGGGGTCCCGCCATTCGACCGAATCAGTTGTTCCTGGTCAGCACACGCGCCGTCAGCAGCGGCGCAAACAGCTGGTTCAGGATCCCGACGAACTTGCTCACCGGATTCGATGCCGAATTGGCGATGTAGATCAGGTCCTTATCGCGCATCGGGAAATTCTGGGCGATGATGTAGCTTTCGGGCTTCATCAGGTTCAGACGGTAGATCACCGGCGGCTCGCCCGCCGCGATCGCCTGGGCATCATAGCGGAACAGGAAGACCGAGCGCGGGTCGGCCTGCAGGTCATTGGGGCCGCCAACCCGGGCCAGCGCCTCGGCGAGCGAAACGCTTGGCGCCTCGAAGGCCACCTGCGACACCTTCGGCGTCGCGCCGAACGCGCTGAAGCTGCGCGGCTCGTTGATCAGCTCGATCCTGTCGCCCGGCAACAGCGCGACATCGTCGCTGCTGCCCGGGCGGACATCGCCAAGCCGCATTTCCGCGCTCTCGCCGCTGCGACTCAGCCGTACGACCGTATCGGCATTGCTGACCTTCGAGCCACCGGCCGTCGCCACCGCATCGAGCAGCCGTTCGCGCGCGGCGGTAAGCGGCATGCGCCCCGTGCGGGTGACATCACCGAGCAGATAGACGCTGTTGCCGGGGCTGTTGACCACCGTGACCAGCGCCTGCGGGCTCTGTGACTTGCCGTGCAGCGCCTGTTCGATCATCCGCTGGACATCATAGGGCGTCGACCCCGCCACCATGAGCCGGCCGATATAAGGCAGCCGTATCGTGCCATCGCCCGCCACCGTGACCACGTTCATCGGCTGGGACCGGACGTTCGGATCGATCGTATCGGGCAGCGCCGAAGCGCCGCCGAGGCCCGCGCCCGCGCTTTGCGTGCTGCCACCGAACAGGGTCATTCCGACTTCGTAGACGTTGACCTGAAGCGCGTCGCCCGGCGCGATGCGATCCACCCGGCCTTCACGTGCCAGCGAGGCAAGCTGCCCCACCGCGCGCCCGGCAGGCTGCACCGTCAGCAGCTTCTTGAACGCCGCCCCGTCAAGCTCCACCACCTGGAACTTCAGTTCCGCCTCGGGATCCGTCGCACCGCTGACCACCTGCCGTCCGGTCGGCCCGCTGGATGGCAGGGTCGTGCACCCCGACAACAGGACCGCGAGGATCGATACCGCGCCGCTTACGCGAAGGCGAAGACTGGAACTGGATTGCATCGAGGCCCCTATAGCGAGAAACGCGGCAAATCTATGACTTGGGCGCGACGAGAAGCGCGGGAGACCCCTGGTCGTCAAGCCTATTTGCACCGTCGGACGTGAGAAGAAAGGACATTCGGCGTCACGCCGCGCGCATCTGCAACCCGTGATGAACCTCGCACGCCTCGGCCACCGTGTCGTAGAAGGTGAGATTGCCGCCATACAGCACGGCACCACGCTCGCAATATTGCTGCAGCATGTGCGGATCGTGCGAGACCATCACCAGCGTTCCCTGCGCGCGGCGCTTCATCAGTTCCTCATGCGAACGCTTGCGGAAACGTTCGTCGCCGGCGCCCGTGACCTCATCGACCAGATAGCAGTCGAAATTGATCGCCAGCGATATGCCGAAGGCGAGGCGGCCCGCCATGCCCGAGGAATAGGTCCGCACCGGCTGATGAAAATAGGGGCCCAGCTGGGCGAACTCCTCGACATAGGCGAGGGTTTCCTCCTCCGGCTGGCGATATATCCGTGCAATGAAGCGGACATTGTCGCTGCCCGTCATCGAGGGCTGGAAGGCGCTGGCATAGCCGATCGGCCAGCTCGTCGTCATCTGCCGCTCGATCGTGCCGCTGCTGGGATGCTCGACCCCGGCGATCAGCCGCATCAGGGTCGATTTGCCCGCGCCGTTCGCCCCGCAGATACCAATGCTCTCGCCGCGCTTTATCTCGAAGTTCAGATGGCTGAACACCTGCTTTTGGAACTTGCGGATATGGTAGGTCTTCGAAACATTCTCGAACCGGATCATCGAACCGCCTTCTTCCACACACACCGCAAACCCGCGCACGGGCCGATAATAAAATTGCTGGACGCTCAACGCCCGTGCTGCGATGCGCGGCAAGCATAGACGATGGCTGGCCAAACGCAAAACACACCCTTCGCGATCGATGCGCGCATGCTGGGCCGCGAGGGCACCGGCGTCGCCACCTATGCCGCGGCCCTGCTCGACGCGCTCGACCGCGCCGGCCGCGCGCCGATCCGGATCACCGACCCGAGCTGCGGCCAGCCGATGCAACGCGCCCGCCCGCCGGCGCGCTGGGCGCGCTGGACCGATGCCCTGCTCGATCGGCCGCGCCGGCTGCGACGGACGCCGGGGGCGCTGGCCACGCGCGACATCTTCCGCCTCGCCCAGGTCCATTTTGACCGCCATGGGACAATGTTGCGCCTGCGCGCGCCGGGCCGGCCGGGAATCGTCCACTGGACCTATCCGCTACCGATCCGGATCGACGGCTGGATCAATATCTATACCGTCCATGATGCGATTCCGATCTTCCATCCGCAGCTGAGCCAGATCGATCCGGTCCGCCACCGCCGCCTGCTGGAGGCGCTGGCGGCAAGCGCCGAACATATCCTCACCGTATCCGAGGCCGCCCGCGCCGACATCGTCGCCGCGCTCGATTGCGACCCGGCCATCATCAGCGCCTGCCCTCCCGGGCTCGACATAACGCCCGCCACCGCCGCGCCCCTGCCGGCGGGGCTCGCGGCCGGGGAATTCCTGCTGTTCGTCGGCAGCGTCGAGCCACGCAAGAATCTGCTCCGCCTCGCCGAGGCGCACCGCCGGAGCGGATCGCCCTACCCGCTCGTGATCGCCGGCCCGGACGGCTGGCGCGCCGATGAGATCGCGCCGCACCTCGCCGCCGAAGCGGCCGTCATCCGCCTGCCCTATGTCGACAGGCCGCTGTTGATGACGCTGATGGAGCATGCGCGCGCGCTGGTCTTCCCGACGATCACCGAGGGCTTCGGATTGCCGATCATCGAAGCGATGCAGCTCGGCACACCGGTTCTCACCTCGCGCGGCGGCGCGACCGAGGAAGTGGCGGGCGGCGCGGCGCTGCTCGCCGATCCCTTGTCCATCGACGAGCTGGCGACGCAGATCCGCCGGCTCGCCGATGAAGCGATCGTCATCACCTTGCGGAGCGACGGCCTCGCCCGGGGAGCGGCCTTCACCGCCGCCGCCTTTGCCCGACGACTCGATGCGGTCCACACCCGGCTGCTGGCCAAACCCCACGCACATGGATAGCAAAGCGGAACGCATGACAAAGTTCACCATAGGAATCGACGGATTCAATATCGCCATGCCGCGTGGAACCGGCGTCGCGACATATGGCCTGGGTCTCGCGGAAGCGGTGAGCGCACTGGGCCATGACACGCTCGGCCTGTTCGGCGTCGATGTCGGTGCACGGCCTGAAACACGCGAGCTGCTGTTCTTCGACCGGATCG
>CAZJXG010000227.1:0-3670 GCA_964549965.1 uncultured Sphingomonas sp.
ACTCGCCTTTGGCGATACGGCAGAACACACAGGTTTCCATATTCTCTCCTTGTAAGCGACAAGCGCTCCACCCATCCGGCTGCGCCGAATCTCGGGGAAGTGTCACCGATCGCCGTAATGGCGCCAAAGCGGGATCGGCGTAAAGGCGCCACGTGGTGATCGGCGTTATGGCGCCAGTGCCGGATCGGCGTAAAGGCGCCAGCCGGTGATCGCCGTATAGGCGCCACCGCAAGATCGCCGTAAAGGCGCCAGGAGGCGGCGCCGAGAGGAAGAAGTCAGCGTTTCGAACGTCCACCCACCGGGCTTAACCTGCCGAGTTTTTTCGGCCGGAAGAGTCCATGAGCAAACGGAGGTTCGAGATGTATCAATACCGACAGGTCCTGGTGCGCATGCGCCAGGGAGACGCCGACCGCGACATCGAGCGCTCGGGGCTGATGGGGCGCAAGAAGCTCTCACGACTACGCAAGACCGCGCAGGATCACGACTGGCTGGCGGCGGAGCGTCCGCTCCCCGAGGACGCCGAGCTGGCGGCGGTGTTCCAGGAACGGCCGCTGCCGTCGAGCTGTGTATCGAGCCTGGTCGATCACCGCGAGCGGGTCACCGCATGGGTCGAGGCTGGCGTTGCCGGCACTGCGATTCATGCCGCATTGGTCAGGAACCACGGTTACGCGGGGAGCTACTCCTCGGTCCGCCGCCTGCTTCAGTCGATCGACGCGAGCACGCCGCCGGTCTCGACTTGTCGCCTCGATTTCGAAGCGGGTGAGGCCGGCCAGGTCGATTTCGGCGCCGGCCCGGTGATGACCGACGTGATGACTGGGGCCAGCTTCAAGACCTGGTTCTTCGTCATGACGCTTGCCTGGAGTCGCCACCAGTACGTCGAGTTCGTCCGCGACCAGACGGTCGAGACCTGGCTGGCCTGCCACCGCAATGCGTTCCAGTGGTTCAACGGCGTCGTCGCCCGGGTCATCATCGACAACCCCAAGTGCGCGATCACCCGCGCCTGCACCCGCGACCCGCAGGTGCAGCGTGCCTACGCCGAGTGTGCCGAAGGATTCGGTTTCAGGATCTCCCCGTGTCCGCCGGCCGATCCCCGTAAAAAAGGGATCGTCGAGTCGGGAGTAAAATATGTCAAACGCAACTTTTTGCCGCTGCGCGAGTTCAGGAGCCTCGCCGACGCCAACCGGCAGGTGGCCGACTGGGTCATGGGCGAGGCCGGCAACCGCTGCCACGGGACGACGCGCGAGAAGCCGCTGACGCGCTTTGCCTCGGTCGAGAAGGCGCTCCTGCTGCCGCTGCCGACGGTGCCGCCGGTCCTGGCCACTTGGGTGAAGGTGACGGTCCATCCCGATACGCACGTCAAATTCGGACTCTGCCTCTACTCGGTGCCGTTCCGCCTCGTCGGGCAGGAACTGTGGCTACGGGCGACGCACACCTCGGTACAGGTGTTCCACGAGCACCAGCTCATCGCCAGTCATCCGCGGCTCAAGGATCCGGGGCGCCGCTCGACGGTGCGCGACCATCAGCCGCTCGAGGCGCAGGCCTATCAGCTGCGCGATCCGCAGTGGTGCCTGCAGGAGGCGACCCGGATCGGTTCGGCCTGCGCGGCGCTGATCGAGGCGCTCTTCGCCGACCGCGTCCTCGACAACCTGCGGGCCGCCCAGGGCATCGTCCGCCTGGCCAAGACCTACGGCAGCGCGCGCCTGGAGGCCGCCTGCGTCCGGGCGCTGTCCTTCGGCAGCCCGCGCTATCGCACGGTCAAGACGATCCTCGCCAAGGGGCTCGACCAACAGGCAGCGCAGACCTCGTTCGATGCGCTGGCCGAGACCTATACCCGCGGCGGGCGCTTCTGCCGCGATACCAAATCCCTGCTGACCCACTGAGGCGCATCATCATGAATCCGATTCCCGAACTCACTGCGTTCCTCAAGCAACTGCGCCTGTCCGGCATCCTCGATTCGCTCGATCTCCGGAACCGCCAGGCGATCGAGGGCAAACTCGCCTACACCGAATTCCTCTCCATCCTGATCGGCGACGAGGTCGCCCGGCGCGACCAGAAGAAGGTGGCGATGCGCCTGCGGCGCGCCAATTTCCGCGGCGAGAAGACGATCGAGGCGTTCGACTTCGACCGCCTGCCGAACCTCAATCGCAGCCTGATCCAGGATCTGGCGACCGGCCGCTACCTGAGCGAGAAGGTGGCCATCCTGATCGCTGGCCCGTGCGGCACGGGCAAGAGCCATCTGGCGCAGGCGCTCGGCCATTGCGCCGTGCGCCAGGGGCATGACGTCGTGTTCATGACGCAGACGCAACTCGTCGGCTCGCTCCACGCCGCGCGCGCCATCGGCAGCTTCGAGCGGCGCTTCCAGCAATTGGCTCGTGTGCCACTCCTGGTGATCGACGATTTTGGTCTGAAACCCCTTCGTCCACCGCACGACGAAGATTTCCACGACCTCGTCGCCGAGCGCTACGAGCGCGCATCAACGATCGTGACGAGCAACCTGGACTATGACGAATGGGGAGATGCCTTCCCGGCCAACCGCATGCTCGGCGCCGCCACCCTCGATCGCCTGCGCCACGGCGCCTACCGCGTCGTCCTCGACGGTGAGAGCTACCGCGCGCCGAAACCATCGCCGGACTCGAGCAGGGCGCCGGCGCGCTCGCCGGCGGCGGTCAAGGCGCGCTGAGGACGCCAGCCGTTTGCAGCGCCGTCCTCGGCGCTGCAAACCCCTTCAGCGGCGATCCCGCGGCCTCAACCCCCTGGGGCTCCGCCCCACACCCCGCGCTCGCCGCGGGGCAGCCGCCGGGGATGAAAAACATCCCCGGCACCTCCCCGGAGCATTGGCCACCCTCCACGGCGTCAAGGGGCTTTCGCGGCATAAACGGGCCGATGAAACCGGCCCATTTATTCCACGGTCCCCGTGACCCCGTTCCAGGCGAAAAGCCGGCCCCGCATCGTCCCGCTTTCGCCGGCGTCCGCCGGGTCCGTCCGCCCCTTTCTGAGCCTTCCATAACGCATATTTCGGTCCAATTCGGCCCTTGCGCTTATGAGCGTTTTACCCCATCCTCCGCACCGTTCGAAACGCCACTTTCAAACCCCTCCAAGTGGCGCCATTACGCCGATCATGCCCGGCGCCTTTATGCCGATCCGTGACAATGGACACTTATCTTGCGTCGCTCCAGCCATTCCAGGAGCTGATTCAGCGCCACAACCCCCAGCGCCAATGCCAGCAACTTCCAACTGGCCGTACCGATCGTGCCGAAGATATCGCCGATCGACTCCTGCTGCGGCAGATTGAGCAGGATGCCGAGGATGAACAATGCCACCACGTCGTTGATGACTGCGGTGGCCAGTGCGTAATGGGCAATTCGCGTATGCAGGATGCCCAGGTTGTGCATTAGCTGTATCGCGACGGGAAGGGCCGTGATCGAGATGCACAGGCCCAGAAACAGGGTGCGCATCAAATCCTCGCCGAAAAGGGCGCCGGTCAGCAAGCCAGCAGAAAATGGAAGAATGAAGCCAACGAGGGCCACCAGCAGGCCGCGGCCGCGCATTGCACCGAAGATGTCCGAGAAGCGAATTTCCAAGCCGGCGCTGAGAATGATCAGGAACATCGCCAGTTCGGAAATGCCGGCAAGCGATGGCGTCGGCTTGATCGCGTCGAGGACGGTCGGTC
>CAZJXG010000228.1:0-3641 GCA_964549965.1 uncultured Sphingomonas sp.
GGGGTCACTGCACGAAAGTGAAGTTTACGTACGCTAGGATCGAACGAACGGCGAACACTGACGGTGCTAACGTCGGAAGGGTATGACGACAGCCTGGTCGAGGAAGGCGCGCATACCTTCTTCATCGACGGTCTGACGAAAAGCGGCATGCGCGGCATCATCAGTCGCGAACAGGTTGTCCCAGACCGTAGACGTTCCATACTCGTTTTCGACTTCGAGCGACCAGCTCGGCTCATTTTCCAACCGAATGATGTTCACTCTCACGGTGACGCCCTGCTCGGTGACGATACCAGACAGGCTCGAGGTAACGATGTTGGGATCGCGTTCGTTCATCACTCTTTCCTCATACTTTGACTGCGGTCTTGGCAGTGGTGCCTTCGAGAGCCTTGTAGAGCGCGGTTTTGCCAACCTTGAGGCGCGTGGCCGCCTCGCGGACAGTCAGCCCTGCCGCGATATGATCGCGCGCCTTGCGCAATTTGTCAGGCGTGATGACCGGACGTCGACCGCCAAGGCTCCCTCGTTCCCGTGCAGCCTTCAATCCGGCGTTGGTGCGCTCGCGGATTAGATCGCGCTCGAACTGGGCAAGCGAGCCGAAGATGTTGAACACCAGCATGCCGCCTGACGTGGTGGTGTCGATCTGCTCGGTAAGCGAGCGGAAGCCGACGCCGCGCGCGGCGAGTTCGCCAACCTTCTCGATCAGGTGGCTCATCGAGCGGCCAAGACGATCGAGCTTCCACACGACCAGTGTGTCGCCAGCGCGCAGATAGGCCAGTGCCTCGGCCAAGCCTGGCCGATCGGTCTTTGCGCCGGACGCATGGTCGTTGAACGTCCGCTCGCAACCGGCCGCGTTCAGCGCGTCGTGCTGGAGCGCCAGCTTCTGGTCGCCGGTCGATACTCGCGCATAGCCAATCAGCGCCACAGCCGGTCCCAATCTGTCCGTTTTCCCATCGATTTGCATTCTTGTCCGAATCGCCATCACGGGTCCAGAGTTGACGGACATATTCATGCTGGCCGCCAGAGGACCGTCTGACGGACAGAGCGAGAAAGGTCGTGGCACATGGCAAGGCGGCGGTTGCTGACACGCGAGGCGCTCGCCCCGCATTACGATCCGCCGACCGAAGAACGGGAAATCGCCCGTTACTTCACCCTCAGCCGTGAGGATCTCGATCTTGTCGGCGAACGCCGGGGAGCGTCGAGCCGGCTCGGGTTCGCACTGCTGCTGCTCTACATGCGTTGGCCAGGCCGAGTGTTGGAGGCGGGAGAGAGGCCGCCCGGTGCCATCCTCGCCTTTGTCGCCGATCAGATCGACGTGCCGACAACGGCGTTCGACGATTACGCCCGTCGCGATGAAACCCGGCGCGCACATCTCGCCGATCTCATGCAGCGGCTCGGCTATACCGCTTTCGACCGGAACCACTTTCGCGCGATCGTGGCGTTCGCGATGCCGGTCGCGCAGACTGCCGCCCAGCCTCTCCTGCTCGCTGGCACCGTGATCGACGAGTTGCGCCGACGGCGGGTGCTACTGCCACCATCGGCTGTCATCGAGGCGATCGTCAGACACGCGCGCCAACAGGCCGAACAACTCACCCATGCAATCCTGACCAACGGCATCGAGCCGGAAAAGCTGACGGCGCTGGACGCCTTGCTGACCCGGCGATCGGATCAGGGGACAACATGGCTGGCCTGGCTGCGCAATGCCCCGCAATCGCCGGCGCCGCGCAGCATCCTGCGGTTGCTTGAACGGCTCGATCATGTCCGCACGCTCGACCTCGACCCGGCGCGCGCCACCATGATACCGTCGGCAACCTTCGATCGACTGGCCGACGAGGCAGTGCGGATCACGCCGCAACATCTCGGCGAGCTGGCGGCCATGCGCCGCCACGCGACGCTCGCGACCGCAGCCATCCGGCTCGAGGAAAGCCTGACTGACGCCGCGCTCACCATGTTCGACAAGCTGCTTGGCAGCATGGTGCGCCGCGCAGAAAACCGGACGCGCGACAAGGCGATCAGGACCGTGCGCGAGATGCAGGGGCATTTGCGCACGCTAACAAATAGCTGCCGCGTGCTGATCGACGCGCACGCCAAGGGTATCGACTCCCTTGCGCGTATCGGCCCCTTCGACTGGGAACGGTTCGGCTCCGCTGTCGCCCAAGCGGAAGTCCTCGTCCGCCCCGAGACGATCGACCGCACGGCCGAACTGATCGAGCGGCATCGCACGGTGAAGCTGTTCGCCGGTCAATTCCTGCGGGCGTTCGCTTTTCGCGGTGCCGGACCGGTCCAGGGCATCCTCGATGCGCTCGCCATCATCGCTGATCTCTACCATACCGGCAAACGACGCCTGCCCGACAAGGTGCCGCTACGCTTCGTGTCGGCAGGCTGGCGACCCTTCGTGATCCGCGACGGCGTCGTCGATCGCGCAGCCTATGAACTCTGCGCGCTGTCCCAGCTTCGCGACCGGTTGCGGGCCGGCGATATCTGGGTGGCAGGCAGTCGGCAATTTCGAGACTTCGACAGCTATCTCATTCCGCCAGCCACCTTTGCAGCGTTGCGCGAGAAGGGGCCGCTCCCGCTCGCGATCGAGTCCGGATTCGATCAACATATTGGGGAGCGCCGTGAGCGCCTGGACCGCGCGATCGAACGGGTGACGGTACTGGCCAGGCAAGGTGAACTGCCCCAGGTCCGCCTCGATGAAAATGGTCTGATGATCTCGCCGCTGAAGGCGATCACGCCACCCGCCGCAGAGGTCGCGCGTCGCACCGCCTATGATCGTCTCCCTCGCGTGAAAATCACGGACATCCTGCTCGATGTCGATGCGTGGACCGGCTTCGGCGACTGTTTCACACACCGGCGCTCGGGCCGTCCTGCCGACGATCGCAACGCGCTGCTGACCGTGATCCTCGCCGATGGCATCAATCTCGGCCTGACCCGCATGGCGGACAGCTGCCGGGGCGCGAGCCTGCGCCAGCTCGCCCATCTGCATGACTGGCACATCAGCGAGGCTGCCTATGGCGAGGCGCTGGGGCGCTTGATCGACGCTCATCGCGCAATGCCGCTCGCTGGATTATGGGGCACCGGCGTCAGTTCATCGAGCGACGGGCAGCAATTTCATGCCGGCGGGCGCGGTGCCGCGATCGGCGATATCAACGCGCGCAACGGCAACGAACCCGGCGTGTCATTCTACACCCATATATCGGACCAGTATGACCCTTTCGGCTCGCGCGTGATCGCCGCGACCGCAGGCGAAGCACCCTATGTCCTCGATGGCTTGCTGTACCACCAGACCGGGCTATCGATCGAAGAGCATTATACCGATACGGGCGGCGCGTCCGACCATGTGTTCGGGCTGATGCCGTTCTTCGGCTACCGCTTCGCGCCCCGCCTACGCGATATCAAAGAGCGCCGCCTGCATCTCCTGCCCGGGCAGGAGGCGGGGCCGTTGCTCGCCGGCATGGTCGGCGATCCGATCGCGTACGACCATGCAGCTGCGCATTGGGACGAACTGCTGCGGCTTGCCACCTCGATCCGGACCGGGACCGTCACCGCCTCGGCGATGCTGCGCAAGCTGTGCGCCTATCCGCGCCAGAACGGCCTGGCACTGGCATTACGCGAAGTCGGGCGGCTCGAACGCTCGATCTTCATGC
>CAZJXG010000229.1:0-3609 GCA_964549965.1 uncultured Sphingomonas sp.
CGTCTCGGCGATCATGTCGAGCCGGAAGATCGCGCGGCTCGATTCGACCATCGCCCAGAAGCCGGTGTCGGCGGGTGCCGCCGCCATCGCCTGATGATAGCGCCGGACGGTGTCCGCATCGCCGACCTTCGGCGCGAGAATCGCGTCGGCGCCGCTTGTAGCGGCCGCTACAATATCGTCGTCGGCCCAGGGCGTGCCGAGCGCATTGACCCGGATCACCACCTCGCGCGTCCCGAAGCCGCCGGCGCGGACCGCGGCGACCGCATTGTCGCGAGCTTCGCCCTTCATATCGGGCGCCACCGCATCCTCGAGATCGAGGATCACGACGTCGCAGGGCAGCGACCGCGCCTTTTCGATCGCGCGGAGATTCGAGGCCGGCATGTAGAGCGCGCTGCGGCGCGGACGAATGGTCATTTGGGGACACTCCTCTGAGCGCCTCGGATGACGGCTTCAGCGCCGGCTTTCAACCCAGTCCGTGCCGTCCGGGCCATTCGCCCTGACCGCACGGCAAGGGCAACCGTCAATGGACGAAGCGCGCCACCACTTCCCGGTACGACCGGCTGACCTTCACCTGCGCGCCCGAATCGAGCACCAGGAAACATTCGCCATTGGTGTGCGGCTTGACCTGGCGGACGAGATCGAGATTGACGATCGTCGAGCGATGGACGCGCTGGAAACGGCGCGGATCGAGCCGCTTTTCGAGATCCTTCATCGTCTCGCGCAGGATCAGCGTATTGTCGCCGGTATAGATGCACATATAGTCGCCGGCGGCGTCGATCCGTTCGATCGTATCGACATCGACGCGGAAGATCTGGCCGCGATCCTTGATATTGATCATCTTCTCGAAGCGGTTCGAGGCGGGCGCGTCATCGCCATCGACGAAATTGTCGGCGGCGTCGGGGGCGACCTCCTGCAGCACTTCCTTCAGGCGGCCGGCCTCTTCGACCCCGC
Organism: uncultured Sphingomonas sp.; assembly: GCA_964549965.1. Classification (GTDB taxonomy): domain Bacteria; phylum Pseudomonadota; class Alphaproteobacteria; order Sphingomonadales; family Sphingomonadaceae; genus Rhizorhabdus. The sequence continues at coordinate 952 of CAZJXG010000229.1, forward strand.
GTCGCTCGGCGAGGCGCTGGCGCACACGATCGAGCGTATCGGCCAGGCGCTGCTCGTCGACCGGCTTCAGCAGATAGTCCATCGCCTGCGCCTCGAAGGCGCGGATCGCATGGTCCTGATAAGCGGTGACGAAGACGAAGAGCGGCGGCTCGACCTCCATCAGGCCCTGGATGACCGAAAAACCGTCAAACCCCGGCATCTGGATGTCGAGGAAGACGAGATCGGGCTTGTGGGTCTTGATCGCCCGGATCGCCTCGCGGCCGTTCAGGCAGGTTTCGATGATGTCGACATCCTCGTGCGGGGCCAGCCTCAGTTGAAGGCCCTGAATGGCCAGCGGCTCGTCATCGACGAGAATGGTGCGGATCGTCATGCATTGTCCTTGCGCTGTTTCGCAGTCTGGAAAGGGATGTCGATAACGACTCCGAAACCTTCCTGACGGTCAGTCTGGACCTCAAATCGCTGGTCCGTTCCATAAGCCTGCGCCAGTCTGTCGCGAATATTCGCCAGACCGACGCCTGTGGAATAGGTGGGGCGCATCATTCCGTCGTTCAACCCCGGCCCGGTATCCGTGACCGTAATGACCAGACGCTGATCCGGTTCCATCCCCGCCAGCCGCGCCTCGATCCGGATATCGGCCCCCTCTTCCAGCGGCGTGACCGCATATTTGATCGCATTCTCGACCAGCGGCTGGAGCAGAAGCGACGGCAGGCGCGCCTCCAGCGCCATCGGATCGACCTCGAAATCGGTGCGCAGACGCTCCTCGAAGCGCATCTTCTCGATGTCGAGATAGAGCTTCAGCGTCTCGATCTCCTGGGCGAGGCTCACCGTGCCCTCGGGCTCGTTCGCCAGCGTGTAGCGCAGGAAGGAGGAGAGACGCGACAGCATAGCGTTGGCGCGCTGGGTTTCCTTGAGCAGCACCAGGGTCGAGATGGAGTTGAGCGTGTTGAACAGGAAATGCGGATTGAGCTGATAGCGCAGCATGGCGAGCTGCGCCGAGCTGGCCTGATTTTCCAGCCGCTCCACCCGATCGGACTGCTCCTCCAGCAGCAGGTAGAAATTGATCCCGTAATAGAGCGCCGACCAGGCGGCGAGCAGCGAGAAATCGAGCAGGATCGCGCCGAAGAACTGGATGCCCTCGGGCATTTCCTGCGGCCGGTAGAACGTCGCGTGCGCCCATGTCTCGATCGACGAGAATACCGCCGACGCCAGCACCAGGATCATGATCGACACGGTCCAGGTGATGATCGGCTTCAACCGGATGAGCCGGCGATAGGCCGATGCCATCAGCAAGGTCAGCGAATAGCCGGTCGCGGTGGTCAGCGCGGTCGGCACGACGAACAGCAGACCCATCGCATTGGCGAGGCCACCCAGGGATCGCAGCACGAAATAGCCGGTCCACCCCGCCGACTGGAGCACCCAGAAGGCATGGTTCTTGTCGTCGAAAAAAGGTTTCGAGCCGAGGATCTTGGGAGTCATCGTCATCGGCTTAGCGGATGATGACGGGTTTGTTTAGCCTCCGGCGCCGCGAACCTAGCCGAGAGCCGCCTTCAGCTTCTCCCGGTCCAGCGCGCCTTCCCAGCGCGCCACCACCACCGTCGCCACCGCATTGCCGACGAAGTTCGTCAGGCTGCGGCATTCGGACATGAACCGGTCGATGCCCAGGATCAGCGCCATCCCCGCAACCGGAACCGACGGCACGATCGACAGCGTCGCCGCGAGCGTGATGAAGCCCGCCCCCGTCACGCCCGCCGCGCCCTTCGACGAGATCATCGCCACCAGCAGCAGGCTGATCTGTTCGCCCAGCGACAGATCGACGTCGCAGGCCTGGGCGATGAACAGCGCCGCGAGCGTCATGTAGATATTGGTGCCGTCGAGGTTGAACGAATAGCCGGTCGGCACGACGAGGCCGACGATCGGCTTGGGGCAGCCCGCCCGCTCCATTTTCGCCATCAGGTTGGGCAGGGCGCTTTCCGATGAGGAGGTGCCCAGCACCAGCACCAGTTCGTCCCTGAGATAGGCGATCAGCTTGAAGATCGAGAAGCCGGCTACCCGCGCGATGATCCCCAGCACGACAAGGACGAAGCCGATCGAGGTGAGGTAGAAGCACAGGATCAGCCCGCCCAGATTGGCGAGGGTATCGACCCCGAACCGGCCGATGGTGAAGGCCATCGCTCCGAACGCACCGACCGGCGCGGCCTTCATCAATATGCCGACGAGCCTGAACACGACCAGGGTCAGGCGCTCGAGCAGGTCCGTGATCGGCTGGGCGCGCTCGCCGACCAGCGACAGGGCGATGCCGAACAGGATCGCGACGAACAGGACCTGGAGAATCTCGCCACCGGCCAACGCCGAAACCAGCGTATCGGGGATGATCCCCATCAGGAAGCCGGTGAGGCTCTGGTCGTGCGCCTTGGCGGCATAATCGGCGATATGGCTGCTATCGAGCTGGGCCGGCGCGATGTGCATCCCGGCCCCCGGCTGCACGACATTGGCGACGATCAACCCGACGATCAGCGCGAGCGTCGAGACCGTGATGAAATAGCCGAAGGCCCTCGCCGCGACGCGGCCGAGATCGCCGAGATGGCCGAGGCCGGCAATGCCGGTGACGACGGTCAGGAAGATCACCGGGGCGATGATCATCTTCACCAGCTTGATGAA
>CAZJXG010000230.1:0-3601 GCA_964549965.1 uncultured Sphingomonas sp.
GCATGACCGGCTGACGCGTGGACGCGTGATGTCGCAGCCGATCGAGCGTTTCGGGGTCATCAGCGGCATGATCGAGACCGCCAACAATCTGGCGGCCGATTATGACATCAGCCGCGAGGCGTGCGACGAATATGCCGCGATGAGCCACCGCCGCGCCGCCGCGGCCTGGGCCGCCGGCAAGTTCGACGACGAACTCGTCCCGGTATCGATCCCGCAGAAGAAGGGCGATCCGGTCATCTTCGCGCAGGACGAAGGCATCCGCGCCGACGCGACGCCCGAATCGCTGGGCCTGCTCAAGCCGATCGAGAAGGGCGGTGTCGTCACCGCCGGCAATGCGAGCCAGCAGAACGACGCCGCCGCTGCCTGCCTGGTGGTCGCCGAAGACAAGCTGGAGGAGCTGGGGCTCGAGCCGATGGCATGGTTCCACAGCTGGGCCGCCGCCGGCTGCGATCCATCGCGCATGGGCATCGGCCCGGTGCCGGCGGTCGACAAGCTGTTCGCGCGCACCGGCCTTGACTGGAACGACATCGATCTGGTCGAACTCAACGAAGCCTTCGCGGCGCAGGTTCTCGCCTGCCTGAAGGCGTGGAACTGGGACACCATCGATCCGGCGCGCGAGCGGCTGAACGTCAATGGCTCGGGCATTTCGCTCGGCCATCCGATCGGCGCCACCGGCGGCCGCATCCTCGCCAATCTCGCCCGTGAGCTGCGCCGTCGCGACGGCCGTTACGGCCTGGAGACGATGTGCATCGGAGGCGGCCAGGGCCTCGCCGCGGTGTTCGAGCGGGCGTAATGCTTTCGTCGGCCCGGGCTTGATCGCGGATCAGGTCCGGGCCGGCGAAACCGCTTTGTCCTTCATCAGCACGATCATCGCCACGCCGAACAGCGCGAGCAGCCCGCCGGCGATCATCACCGGCGTGATCCGCGTCCCGAAATAGAGCGAGGCGAAGACCATCGCCATCACCGGAGAGGCGAGCAGCAGCGGCATCACCGACGATATCGGGTGCCGCTGCAGCAGCCAGGCGAGCGCCCCCTGCCCCGCGACCGTCGATCCGATCACCGAAAAGGCGAACCAGCCGATCGGCGCCCAGCCGATATCGGCAAGCCGCCCCAGTTCGCCATATTCCCGGACGAGCGCGACGGGCAGCAGCACCGCCGCGCCCATCAGCCCGTTCCACGCCTGGATGTTCATCACCGAAATGCCGCTCAGCCTGCGCTGGAGCAAGGTCGCCCCGCCCCAGGTCATCGCCGCGACCGCCATCACCAGAACGGCGGGAACCTCACTGGCGATATGCGGATCGAACACCAGCGCCGCGACCCCCGCGAAGGCGAGGACCACGCCCATCGTCCTACGCACCGACAGCCGCTCGCGGAAGATCAGCGCGCCGAGCAGCAGCGAAAAAGGCACGCCCAGCTGGCCGGCGATCGCCAGCGGCCCGACATTGGTCGCCATCGCCAGCGCCACGTTCATCAGCACCAGGAACAGGCCGCCGTTGAGAAACCCGTAGATCGCCAGCATCGCGTTGCGCCCAGCCACCGGGCGCAGCGCGGGCAGGCAGAACAGCAGCACCGCCGCCATCCGCAGTGCGACCGAAAGGAGCGGCGAGCTGGCATCGACGACGACCTTCATCGCCACCACATTGGCGGCGAACATCACCACCACGAACACCGCGACCGCAAGGCCCGTCGCGCCCAGCCCGACAGCGCTGCGATCCGCATCCCGGCCTTGGGCCATCATCGCTTCTCCCACTGACCGATCGTGCATGGCATCGTGCATATTGTGGTACACAGGCGTACAGCCATCGCCAACATCAAAAGTATCCTCTAGTGCAAAAATGCTTGCTCTTGCCGTCGACCTTCTCTATCCGGCTGGCAAAAGCATCGTCAGGCAGCGGAACGGGAGCGGGATGCGCATAGCAGCGAACAATCGGCCATGTGGCACCTTGATCGGACGGCATCGGGCATGACCGCACGCGCGCTGGACGGCATCAAGGTGCTCGATCTTTCCAGGGTTCTGGCCGGCCCCTGGTCGACGCAGATCCTCGCCGATTTCGGGGCGGACGTGATCAAGATCGAGCTGCCCGGCAATGGCGACGACACCCGTGCCTGGGGCCCGCCCTTCCTGACCGACGCGGACGGCCAGCCCGAGCACGGCGTCAGCGCCTATTATCTCGCCTGCAACCGCAACAAGCGCTCGGCGGCGATCAACCTGGCCGATCCGGCGGGCGCCGATCTGATCCGCCGGCTTGCCGCCGAAGCCGACATTCTCGTCGAGAATTTCAAGGTCGGCGGCCTCGCCAAATATGGCCTCGACTATGCCAGCATCGCCGCGATCAACCCGCGCATCGTCTATTGCTCGATCACCGGCTTCGGCCAGACCGGACCCTATAAGGATCGGGGCGGCTATGATTTCGTCGCCCAGGGCATGGGCGGCTTCATGAGCATCACCGGGGATGAGGATGGCGGGCCGCTCCGCGCCGGGGTGGCGATGGCCGACCTGTCGACCGGCATGTACGCGACGGTGAGCATCCTGGCGGCGCTGCGCCATGCCGAGCGCACCGGCGAAGGGCAGCAGATCGATGTCTCGCTGCTCGATACCCAGATCGCGATGCTCGCCAACCAGTCGATGAACTGGCTTGTCGGCGGCGTCGTGCCGGGGCGCCTCGGCAATCGCCACCCAACGGTCGTGCCGTACAAGACCTTCGAGGTCGCCGATGGCGTGATGATCATCGCGGTCGGCAACGACCGGCAGTTCCGCGCCCTGTGCGAGGAGCTGGGCCGGCCCGAGTTGGGCAGCGACGAGCGCTTCGCGACCAGCCGTGCCCGTCTCGTCAACCGCGACGCGATCGAAGCGATCGTCCAGGATCTGGTGCGCGGCCACAGGCGCGACGATCTGATCGCGCGCTTCGAGGCCAAGGGCGTTCCCGCCGGCCCGGTGAACAGCGTCAGGGACATATTCGAGGACCCGTTCATCGAGGCTCGCAAGACGGTGCACCGCTTCGTGCGGGAAGACGGCGTGGAGATTCCCACCGTCGCCTATCCGGGCAAGCTGTCCCGGACACCGGCCGATTACCGCTACCAGCCGCCGCGCGTCGGCGAGCAGACCCGCGACATATTGAACGACTGGCTCGCGCTCGGCGACGAGACGATCGACGCGCTCGCCTCGGCCGGCGCCATCGCGCAGCGCGACAACACAAAGAAGGACCGGACATGAAGCTCGACGGCAGCGTTTCGGCGATCGTGACAGGCGGCGCCTCTGGCCTGGGCGAGGCGACGGCGCGCGCCCTTGCCGCCAGGGGGGTGAAGGTCGCCCTGTTCGATTTCAACGAGGAGACCGGCAACCGGGTCGCCGCCGAGATTGGGGGCCTGTTCTGCAAGGTCGACGTGACCAATGAGGAATCGGTCGACGCGGGCTTCGAGCAGGCCCGCGCCGCGCACGGCCAGGAACGCATCCTGGTCAACTGCGCCGGCACCGGCAATGTCATCAAGACCGCCAGCCGCGACAAGGCGACCGGCGAGACGAAGGCCTTCCCGACCGACCAGTTCGATCGCATCATCCAGATCAACCTGATCGGCACCTTCCGCTGCTGCGCCAAGTCGG
>CAZJXG010000231.1:0-3567 GCA_964549965.1 uncultured Sphingomonas sp.
AGCACGGACGTCGCGCAGGCAGGTGCGCGCTTGGCCGAAGCGCGCGCGGGTCTGGCCCGGGCGCAGGGCATGCAGGTCTCGGCTCGCGCGCATTTCACCAACCTGACCGGCCTTGAGCCCATCGATTTGCAGCCCTTGCCCGCCAATCCGCCGCTGCCCGCGACGCTCGACGAGGCGATGGAGGAGGCGATGCGCAGCAACCCCCTGGTCGTCCAGGCCCAGGCCCGCCTGCGCGCGGCGCAGGCGGCGTCCCGTGGCGCGCGCGCCGAACGATTGCCCACTGTCGGGGCTTTTGCCGAAGCCGGAACGGTGCGCGCCCAGTTTTTTCCCGATTATCGCGCGGACAGCGCGACCGTCGGTGTCCGGGCTCGCTGGGAGCTGTTCAGTGGCGGTCGCGTGTCGGGCAAGGTTGCCGAAGCGAGCAGCGAAGTCCGCGCCGCCGACGCGCGGATGCGCGCCGCCAGCATGCAGGTCGAGGAGCAGGTCATATCGGCCTTCCAGGAGGTGCGGACGGCGCAACTCGTCGAGCAGGCCGCGACCGAACAGGCCGCCTCGGCCGCGCAGGCGCTCGAGAGCGTCCGTCACGAGGTGCGGGTGGGTATGAAGCCGCAACTCGATCTGCTCGACGCCGAGCGCGAAGCGATTGCCGCCGAAGCGGGGGCCACCCGCGCTCGCACCGACCGAATCGTCGCAGCCTATCGGGTTGCAGCGCTGCTCGGACGCCTTTGAAGCCTGGAGGAAAGAAAATGCACAAGGACTGGCCAGCCATGGCCTCGGAATTGACCGGAGCGATCAAGGAAGTGCGCCTGGGCACTCCAGAGGTAATGAAGGCCTTCTCGGCGATGGCGCGCGCCGCGACCGAAGCGGGTGCTCTCGACACCAAGACCAAGGAATTGATCGCGCTCGCCATCTCGGTTGCGATCCGCTGCGACGGATGCGTCGCCTTTCACTCGCAGGCGGCCGTCAAGAATGGCGCCACGCGCCAGGAGATCATGGAGGTGATGGGCATGGCGCTCTACATGGGTGCAGGTCCGAGCCTGATGTACGCGGCGCAAGCGGTGGAGGCCTTCGACCAGTTCGCGGATAAGGCGCCGGGCTCATAGTGTCCATCGGGCGACCTTCCCGTCCCTCCTTACGCTTTAGAGGTCAGCTGCCGCCATCTGGCCGCTTGGACATCATACTGCGAACGAAGCTGCGCCTTCGGTCGATTCTTCGGAGCAATGCATCAACGGGGACGCGCCCGAGTCGCCTTATCGAGCTGGACCAACAGCGCCTGTTCTTCGATCCAATTCGATCCGTGATCGATCGGTTCATGCCAGCCCTATCGATCCACGCGCTTCGGCGCGGGCTTCCCGGCGATCCTGCTTCAGCATCCGCTATATCCTGCTGGAGCAAGCCCCGGACCAATGCCCGCGCATGATCCATCCTGGCGAGACGTCTCACAGCCTATGGACTATTTTGGGAACACGAATGCACGAACGCGGCGGGCTCGGATCGACCACCTGCTGCTGAACCTATCGGTCGCCGCCCACCTAGCTGACGCGCAGGGTGGATCGTGCCGTACATGGCTGGGGAAGATGTGCAGGCACCCGCCGGTCCGTCGAATTTGCCCTACAGCCGCATCAAGGGGGTGCGTATGCACGGCTGCGGTGCCAATGTCGGCCCGTGAAGCAGGTCGCGACCATTCTCGAATTCTCGACGCGGCGGCAGGGGCTCGTCGAGATCACACGGCACGTAACCGACTGGGTCGCTGAAGCGGGATTTCGGCAGGGGCTGCTCACCCTGTTCTGCCGCCACACCTCGGCATCGCTGCTGATCCAGGAAAATGCGGCGCCCGAGGTACGCGTCGATCTCGAGGCCTATTTCGCGCGGATCGCACCGGAAGATCCGTCAGCATATGTGCATGACGATGAAGGTTTGGACGACATGCCAGCGCACCTGCGGACTGCGTTGACGCAGGTGCAGCTTTCCATCCCGCTGATCGATGGGCGCCTGGCGCTCGGCACATGGCAGGGCATCTATCTGTTTGAACACCGGCGACGGCCACATCGCCGCACCGTCGCGGTGCATCTGCTTGGCGCATGAGCGCAGTCGTCCGAGAGGCAGCGTCATGGCGCCGATGAGCGCGGGAGTTCTGCTGTACAGGCGCCGCGGTGCGGAGGTTGAGGTTCTGCTTGTCCATCCAGGCGGGCCTTTCTGGCGTAACAAGGATGCTGGGTCATGGCAGATTCCCAAGGGCTTGATCGAGCCGGGCGAGGAAGCATCCGCTGCGGCGCGGCGCGAGGTCGAGGAGGAACTCGGCATCCGCCTTACCGGCGAGCTCCATCGGCTTGGACAGCTGAGGCAGGCGGGAGGCAAATCTGTCGAGGCGTTCTCTCTTGAGCAGCAGGTCGATATCGACGCCGTGGAGAGCAATCTGTTCGAAATGGAATGGCCGCCGCGATCCGGCAGGATGCAGTTGTTTCCGGAAATCGATGAAGCGCGCTGGTTCGCTCTCTCCAGCGCCTCGCCCAGCATGCTCATAAGCCAGCGTCCGCTGCTCGATTGGCTCGCAGATTATCTGCGGAACGACGATAGTTCGGCTTCGCCGTTGGAACGGTGACCGGCGCCGTCTGGAATAGCCGGCGACAGCGGGAAATGATTGAACGAGGACCGTTCCCGTGGCGCAGTAGCCCTGCCGACAAGTCGTCACTCGCATCGATGATACGCTAACGAGAGAGGCTGGAGGTGGCGGCCGCGCGCTCGGGTGGGGACTGCACTAAGGCAGCAGGTGGCCGGGGGAGACGATGGTATCCGGACCGAAAAATCTATAGAGGATTCCAGCCATTTGACATTGATATCCACGCGACGATGCGTTCTGTGGCGCGGCACCCCGACTGGCTGCCTTCCGCTTTGGTCAAACCTGCCAAGTCCTGATCGTTCGGTAATGTTGCGTATACTGGGGCGGCATGGCGCCCTGTAATCGTTCGGTGAAGATCCCGCCCGAACGAGGAGAATGTCATGTCCCCGGTTCCTCTCATGAACGAGAGCCCCACCCGATCCGACGCGGCAATAATCAATTGTCCGGGAAGCGCTTCAAGGGCGCGCGGATGGAAAATCGCACTCTCCGCGCTTGCACTCGCCGCCCTCCCCCTGGTTTGCGGATCTGCGCTCGCACAGAGCGCTGTCGATCAGCGGCGATGGACGGACGCCCAGGAACGCTATCGCGCGGAGGTCGCCCGCTACGAGGTGGAGCGCGATCGTTATGAAGCCGTCGTGCGCGCCGATCATCCTGACACGACCGGTCGGCGCGGCAGCGATCCCTACACGACGGAGTATGACGCGGCCCGTTACTACAGGGACGATCCCCGTTATGGTGAGCGTCGCCTGTCCGACCGCGACGAGGTTTATCGTGGATCCGATGGACGCTATTACTGCAAGCGGAGTGACGGGACGACCGGTCTCATCATCGGAGCCGCGAGCGGCGGGATTCTCGGCAACATAATCGACGGCGGTCGCCATCTTACCGCAGGTACGCTGATCGGCGGCGCGCTGGGCGCGCTTGCCGGCATATATATCGAGCAAAAC
>CAZJXG010000232.1:0-3502 GCA_964549965.1 uncultured Sphingomonas sp.
GCCGAGCATCTCGACGATCTCGATCTCAATCCGGTGCTGGCCAAGGTCGATGCGCCGGCTGACAAGCGCCGCTTCGATATCCCCACCTTCCGCAACGAGGTCCCCGATAGCCTCGATGCGCAGATGATCCAGGATGCCAAGGCGGTGTTCGAGCGGCGCGAGAAGATGCAGCTCACCTATACGGTGCGGAATACCCATCGGGCGGTCGGTACCCGCTTCTCGGCGGAGATAACCCAGCGTTTCGGCATGTCCTCGCTCGCCGATGGCCATGTCCACATCCGGCTGCGCGGGTCGGCGGGCCAGTCGCTCGGCGCCTTCGCGGTCAAGGGCATTACGCTGGAAGTGTTCGGAGACGCCAACGACTATGTCGGCAAGGGGCTGTCGGGCGCGATCATCGCGGTACGACCGATGGTCTCGTCGCCGCTGGAAACCAAGTCGAACACCATCATCGGCAACACGGTGCTGTACGGCGCCACCGCGGGCAAGCTGTTTGCCGCGGGGCAGGCAGGTGAACGCTTCGCCGTCCGCAACTCGGGTGCGACCGTGGTGGTCGAAGGGTGCGGCGCCAATGGCTGCGAATATATGACCGGCGGCATCGCGGTGATCCTCGGCCGGGTCGGGCCGAACTTCGGCGCCGGCATGACCGGGGGCATGGCCTTCATCCTCGACGAACATGCGGATTTCGAACGCAATGCCAATCCGGAGAGCATCATCTGGCAGCGGCTCTCGTCGGTCCGCTGGGAGATGCGCTGCAAGGCGCTGATTGCCGAACATGCCGAGCGTACCGACAGCAAATGGGCGCACAGCGTTCTCGATGACTGGGATCGCTGGCGGAACCGGGTCTGGCAGGTCTGCCCGAAGGAGATGGTCAATCGGCTCGACTATCCGCTGAGCGATGCCGAACAGGAGGTTGTGGCGGCGGAATGATCTAGCGCCCCTAAATAAGCCCCTCCCGCTTGCGGGAGGGGAGATGGGAGCGAGGCGGGAGTTTTTTCATTTCCCCCTGCTGACTTATTTCGCGAGCGCGGATAGGTTGGCTGCTCGATGTGGCAGCTTTACCAATTCCCGCTTTGTCCTTTCTCGCGCAAGGTCCGCCTCCAGATGGAGGAGAAGGGCATTGCCTATGATCTCGTTCGCGAATCGCCCTGGTTGCGGCGCGACGAATTTCTCGACCTGAACCCGGTGGGGCAGACCCCGGTGATGGCCGATCCCGGAACGGGGACGACGCTGATCCACAGCTGCGCCATCTCCGAATATATCGAGGAGACGGTCGAGCCGGTGCCGATGATTCCCGGCGGCGCGGCGGCACGCGCCGAAATCCGGCGGCTGGTCGCCTATTTCGACGAGAAATTCTATTCGGACGTGGTCGGTCCGCTGCTCTACGAGCGTGCGCTCAAGCGTATCGTCCACCGCGCGCCGCCCGATGCCGGGATACTCCGCCAGGCGATGAAGGCGGTGAACGATCATCTCGACTATGTCGATTATCTGGTCGGTAGCCGCCGCTGGATCGGTGGCCCGCTGCTCAGCCTCGCCGATCTCGCCTGTGCCGCCCATGTCTCGGTCGCCGATTATCTGGGCGGGATCGACTGGCGCGGTCATGACGAGACCCGCCAATGGTATTCAGGGATGAAGTCGCGCCGCTCGCTGCGCGTCATCCTGTCCGAGCGGATGGAGCTGGTCAGCCCGCCCGAACATTATGAGAAGCCGGATTTCTGATCCTTCTATCTCAATAATGCGGTATAAAATGGCGGGCGATTGAAATAACAGGCCGGATTATCGCTAGAACTACGTGGGTTTTCGCCAGCGCAGCGCAGTGACGGTTTGTCAGTAGGGCGGTAGCCTTTAGCCATCATGCAATGGCGGACATAGTCAGCAGATATCCCATACGGGTTCTTGACTGTGATTTTTCCATTATAGGTGATTGTATCTTTTGGATATAATTTCATCGATTCGACGATGCAGCTTTCGACATCCTTCTGAGGATTGCTGCAGGCGGCGAGCAAGGCCAGTCCCATCGGAAAATAGTGCTTCATAGAAAATCTCGCATATTCTCGGCGGTCGTGCGGCCGCTATCTTTTTCGCTCCATGCTCAACCGCGTCATCAAAATCGCCGCGCGCTTCGCCTGGAGCGGGATCGATGTCAGGTCTACCCGTTCGCCAGGCGCATGGTCGCCGGTCGAATAGGGACCCATGCCGACATAGCTATCGACGTCCTTCGCCACGAAGCTGATGTCGCCCGCGCCCCGCTTGAGCGGGTCCAGCGGCGGCATTTCAGCCAGGCTCATGTCACGATTGATCTGGTTGAGGCGGTCGAGGATCGCCTTGTTCCCCGCGGTCGGCGCCATGGCCGGATAGGCGCCGGGTTCGAACCGGATCATCGCGGTCGTCCCCGGCAGATGATCGGCGACGATGTCGGCCATCTTCCTGCGGACCCGCTCGGTCTGCTCGTCGGACAAGGTGCGCAGGTCGCCGCGCGCTTCGGCGATCGGCGGAATGATGTTGGATTTGCCCGTGGCCGACATGCGGATGCCATCTGCGTCGGTCGTCTGGGTCGCGCCGCCCGCGATCAGGCCGACATTGTAGGTCAGGTTGGTTTCGGGCAGTTCGCGGCGGAAGCGGTCGATGATCCGCGCCAGTTCGTAGATGGCGCCATAGCCGGCCTTTTCACTGAAGATACCGCTCGAATGGCCGCTGGTGCCGCCCGCCTTCACCATCCACATATTGGCCGAGCGCCGGGCAATCGAGCCCATGTCCCGGCCATCCTCGCGGGCGAGCCCTTCGAAATCGAGGGCGACATCGGCGCGCCTGCCGGCCGCGATCAGATCGGCGCGGGCAAGCTCGATCGGATCGCCCGAATCCTCCTCATCGCCGGTCAGGACGATCTCTATATCCGCACCCTTCAACGTACCGACGGCCTTCATTGCACGCAGCGCGGCGAGCATGACGGCCATGCCGCCCTTGTCGTCACCGGCGCCGGGGCCTTCCGCCCAGTCTCCGTCGTCGTCCCTGCCTTTCAGCGTCCATGTCTGGAATGGGCTGTCTGGCTCGAACACGGTATCGAGATGGCCGATCAGCAGCATGCGCTTGCCGTTGCCGCTCCCCTTGTGCGTTGCGACGATATGGCCTGCGCGGCCGGTCTTCTCCATCGGGACCCAGCGAACCTGGAAACCGAGCGGTTCCAGCTCGGCCCGCATCATCTGTCCCACCTTCGTCACGCCGGGCAGGTTGCGTGATCCCGAATTGACGTTGACGAGCGCTTCGAGCAGCCTGATCGTCCGATCCAGCTCCGTATCGACCGTTTGCACAATCCGGCTTTCGGTCTGGCTCAACGCGGCCTGCGCGGGCGGCGCGATTGATACGCAAAAGACACAGGCCGCGAGAATCCGCCACTTTTTGCGCATGGTCCGCACCTCTACTTGTATTCTGGTTCAGGATGGATCATATGCGGCCCTGCGTCGATGCTGTTTTGCAGCATTTGGCCGATGAGCAGCGTGATCTCCTG
>CAZJXG010000233.1:0-3440 GCA_964549965.1 uncultured Sphingomonas sp.
ACCATCAGTTCCGTCGGCAGGCGCGCGAGATCGAGATAACGGCTCAACCAACTTTCGGTGACGTTGATCCGCTCCGCCATGACCTTTTGTCGGCCCTCATAATAAGCATCGAGCGCGCGAAGATAATCACGCGCGCGCTCCAGATCGCTGAGATCTTCGCGCGCCCTGTTCTCGATATCCGCGATGCGGAACGCTTCCTCGTCCGACAGTTCGCGAATGTCGATCAGGAAGCGAAAGTCGGGATAATTGTGGGCGCGCAACCAGCTGATTGACCAATGGCGGCGCGCGCCACAGATCACCTCGAAATCATAATCGGGTTCGCCGCGCACGCGGCGGACGATCGCGGGCATCTCCTGGCGACCTTGCGCCTTTATGCTCTCGATAAGATCGGCGCACCGCTCTTCGTTGAGCAAGGCATATTCGCGGTTATGCCCTACCCACATTCGGCAACGCGCAGGATCAACCAGTTCATGGGTGCGGCTGACGACTGTCCCTGCCGCCAGTTCGGCCAATCGATTTTCCCGGCCTGTCAGGACATTGGCGCCCAGCCCAGGCCGGCGTGGCGCGGGCGCACCATCTTCGGGTGGATTGATTCCAGCGGCCAGTTCTGCTGCGAAACTCGCATTCTTTCTGCTCATGAAGCCGTTCCTTCACCCGGAATTGCACCGGTGCAATTTTGCCGTTTCACGCCAGACCTTCCTTGCGCAAACGGCTCAAATGGCTGGGCCACATGGCCCGAATATCCAACTCGAGTTCAGCATTTACCCCATCGAGATAGGTCAGACAGCGGTTGCGGACCGCACTGCTCGTCACAGGACCGTCGAGCTCATAGACCGTCATCAAACGCGCGGTCGCGTTGTCGATCTCGGCGGAGTCCTTCAGCGGCGTGCGGACCATCGCCTGACCGAAAAGTGTCCGCATCAAATTGAGCAGTTCCTTCTGCATCGACTTGTTCTCATCGACCTTAGAGGCGACAAAGCGAAGGAATTTGAGCGTCGGCGCAAAGCCGCGTTCGGCCAGTGTCTCGATGGTTTCATCGAGCATCGCCAGAAACGCCGCGGTCGAAGAAAAGTCCATGACGGTCGGCGGCACGGGAACGACAAGCGCGTTTGCGGCGCGCAAAACCGACAATGAGATGGCGCCAAGGGCCGGCGGCGGATCGAGCACGATCACATCGAAACGATCGGAGATACTAGCGATGCCCTCTGAGAGGCGATCGATAAGCCCCCCCTGCCCTCGCGCCATTCGGGCTGCAATCTCATATTCCGACTGGAACAGCCGCAAATTTGCCGGGATCAGTTCGAGACCGTCGAAATGCGTTTTGCGCAGCGCGTAATCAAGCGAGGTCTTCTCCTCTTCCCGGAGAAACGGGTAGAGCGTATCCTCCTCGCTCAGATCAAGATCAGGCACATAGCCGAACAATGTCGTCGCGGAGGCCTGGCTGTCGCAGTCGATCAGGGCAACACGATAGCCTTGGATTGCGAGATATTGGGCAAGGTGGACCGACAAGGTCGACTTGCCGACACCTCCCTTGAAGTTCTGGACGGCCACGACACAGCATGGATCGTCGGCCGCTCGCCAGGGCCTGGTGCCGAACAGGCCCCGCATATCATTGAGTTGAGCAAGCGTGTAACCAACCCTGCGATTATTCTCGGTTCGCGGCGGCGGCGGAAGACGCCCGTCCTTTTCCGCATCGCGGATTGCAGCGGGCGTCCGCCCAACCAAGTCAGCGGCCTTTCCGATCGGGAAAGTGGGCTCACGGCGTTCATCCGCGCGCGCGCTGCGCGCTGAATCGCGAAGGCGTTCCAGCACCGACGAGGTCCGCTGGGCGAGCGCCGCCACCGATAGAAGATCATGGGTGTCGTCGATGTCTAGTGATGCTGCCACAGGGCGCCCCTTTGCGAAACTCGGGGCATAGTAGCGCTACTTGCGCTTTTTCGTCAAACAGAAGTGCTATTTCGAAAGTGGAGCTATGCTGTCGATGGCAATGGCGGCTAAAATGGCTGACGATCGCCTTTCGGGCAGGACATCCTGACTCGGTGGGGGCACGACGAAATTGCACCGGTGCAATTTCGCTTATGGGCGGCCCCTTCGAGCAACGAAACTCTCGCAAAAACCCGTCCAAGAACTCGTCAGCTTCGCGCCCTTGAGCTTCGCCAGGCGATCGCCCATCTGCTGGCGATAAGCGTCGGCGATGAGATCAATATCCCATCCGCCCCCATGCGACCGGGCAATCGCGGCCAAGCCTTCCGCGTTGAACCGGATCGTTCCTTGCGGAAAGACGATCTCCGAACTCTTCTCTGGCGCGACGAGCGCGCTGATGGCGGCCTTCACGAGCGATCCAACTTCCACCGTCTCGGCGACCGTCTCTACTGCCCCTTCCCGGCGCGCCTTGCGCCCCGTCGAGTGCCGCTCAATCTCATCGACGGTCGCGATCTGCGCTGGCGCATCCTTCGGTTCAAAACGGAACTCGATCTCGGTCACCGTCCGGCCCTGTCGTATCTCCTTCCACTCGACTCGGAAGTGAGCCAGTTGGTCGATCTCGGCCTTTGCCTTTTCGAGCACCTTGCGACGGAGTTGCGCGAAATCCTTATACACCTCAGGCGATATGCCCAGCGCTGCACGCAGCGCTGCCATGTCGCCCTTCCAGGTCGACTGGCGACGATGGAGCCGCAGCGAGCCAATCTCATAGAGTTTGAGCGCATAGCTCGATCGGAAGCCCAGCACCGCCTGCCGATTAAGAACGGCATAGCTCTCGGATTCCTGGATGAGCTTGCGCGCATCAGGCGTAAACTCCCATTCGATCCAACCCGCATCCGCGCCGTCTGTATCTTCCGCCTCTTCGCGAGACGACGAGATAAGCGAAAAACGCAGCGTCGCTTTCTTGCCGCGCCAGGACCGGTCGTCGATCGCAAACAAGGTCCGGTGAAGTTCCTCCAGCATGTCGGAGATACGTTCATTACCCTTATGACCGCGGCGAATATCGGCCTTGCGCATCCGATGCGGCCGATCTTGCCAGGCATCCCCGCCTGCGGTCAGAATCATCAAGGCGAGCAATCGCGACGCCGTCAGGCTGAGCGACTGGCCTTTCACGAATTTGATCTCAACGATGCTGCCGGGTTTGGCGAACTCCTCGCCACCCTTCGCTTGCAAAGCCGCCGCGACTCGCATGGCACGGCCCGGCGCCGAATCGGCTTGCGCCTCTTGCGCTACATCGGCGCTTAGATTTTCCGCATGTTCCATGTCATATAGGCCGAGCGCGTATTGGCAGATTCGCCCAATTGCTGCCTGACCTGTCCTCTCTCGTCAAGGCAGGACAGGCAGAAACACTTTCTGTCGCCCCCGTCCGGTCAGGTTAGAACCGGGTGACACTCCCACAAAAGCCCTCGGATTCTGCCGAGTCGCAGTACGATTCGCGTTCCGCCCGTTTTTGGCTCGCT
>CAZJXG010000234.1:0-3408 GCA_964549965.1 uncultured Sphingomonas sp.
TGGGCAGCGAATAGAGCATGCCGTCATGCCCCATCGCGATGCCGTCATCGACCGCGATCGTGTTGAACTCCTTCGCGACGCCGCCCGCCGCCTCGATCTCGCGTGCGACGAGCTGGCCGAGGTCCTTCAGATGGACATGGCCGGGGACGAACTGGGTGAAGCTGTTGGCGATGGCGATGATCGGCTTGCCGAAATCCTCATCGGTCATGCCGGTGGCGCGCCACAATCCGCGCGCGCCGGCCATGTTGCGGCCATGGGTGCTGGTGCGTGAGCGATAATGCGGCATGTCCGGGGTCCTCGAAAGCGATCCTTGTGCGGCCGGGCCTATGCTGTTCGCCTAAGGTTGTGAAATATATTATTGAAGCGATATAAGGTCGTCAGGAGACTTTATCGTGAACGATCTGCGCCAGCTCCATCATTTCCTCGCAGTCGCCGACACGCTGCATTTCGGGCGTGCGGCGGAGCGGCTGGGCATGACCCAGCCGCCGCTGAGCCAGTCGATCATGGCGCTGGAACGCACGCTGGGCGCGCCGCTCTTCACCCGCTCGAAGCGCAATGTCGCGCTGACCGCGTTTGGCCGGCAGTGGCTGGAGCATGTGCGGCCGGCGGTGGCGGGGATAGCGGCGTTGCCGGATATCGCCCGCCGCCTGCTCGACGGTACGGCGGGCCAACTGTCGCTCAGCTTCGTCAGCACGGCGGACTACAGCCTGCTGCCGGCGCTCGTGCGCGGTTATGAGGCTCGTTTTCCGCAGGTGGAGATAAGCCTCACCGAAGCGACCAGTGACGTCCAGATCAGCGCCCTGTTCGATGGGCGTGGCCATGTGGGGATTGTCATTCCGCCCGATGCGGCTCTGCCCTCCACCCTGGCCTATCTGCCGTTGCTGCGCGAACCGCTCGTCGCGGCGATACCCGAAAGCTGGGCGAAAGAGGCGCGGGTGCGGCATAGCGGCGCGCTGGGGAGCGATTGGCTGGATCGGCCGCTGATCCTCTTTCCGCGCCGCGTGGCGCCGGTTTTCCACGATCTCGTCACATCCTATCTGGTGCGGCGGGGCCGCCCGCCACACATCCGCCAGGAGGCGATCCAGATGCAGACGATCATCAGCCTGGTTTCCGCCGGCATGGGCTTCGCGCTCGTGCCGGCATCGCTGCGCAATCTCGCGCGGACCGGGGTGTGCTATATCGATCTCGAAGATCCGCCGCTGCTCGAAACCGGGCTGGCGTGGCGGCGGACGGACGACAGCGCGACGCTCGGCGGCTTTCTGGAGGTTGCGCGCGATATCGCGGCGGTCTGATCGGGATCGCCACGGAGTTGCGTTGGAGCGGCGCTTTGTGCTGTAGGAAGCCGCTGCCGCACTTCGGTGGAACGATGATCCGGCCGGCGTGATGGGAATGCATGAAATGAGAGTGGAACGGCGGGCTGGAGGGTTGCCCCGAGCGAGCATCGCCCCGGCGATCCTGCTGCTTGCCGCCTGTGGATCATCCGACGATGCCATGCCGGGCGAACCGATCGATTGCCGCCCGACCAGCGCGGGCAGGTTCGAGCGCATCTGCACGATCGAGCGAACCACCAGTCCCGATGGGCGGGTGATCGTCGCGCGGGCGCCCGATGGCGGGTTCCGCCGCTTCCTGATCGTCCGCGACGGGCGCGGCGTGATCGCGGCCGACGGGGCCGAGCCGGTGACGGTGCGCCCCGGCGATGCGACGCATGTCGACGTGACGGCGGGCGATATGGTCTATCGCCTGCCGGCGAAAGTCGCGCGATGAACGGCCGCCCGATCCTCACCGCCGCCGAGACGCGCGCCGCCGAGGCGGCCGTGTTCGCGACCGGCGTCACCGTCGAGCAGGCGATGGAGCGCGCGGGCGCGACCGTCGCCGAAGCCGCATGGCGCCATGCCGGCAACATGGCGGCGCTGGTGGTCTGCGGACCGGGCAATAATGGCGGCGACGGTTATGTGATCGCGCGGCACCTGAAGGCGCGGGGCGTCAAGGTCCGGGTGGCGGCGAGCGGCGAACCGCGCAGCGATGCCGCGCGGGCGATGCGCGCGCGCTGGGATGGGCCGGTCGAGCCGCTGGCCGAGGCCCGAGCCGCCGGGCTGCTGATCGACGCGCTGTTCGGCACCGGCCTGGACCGGCCGCTCGATCCTGCCGTCGCGGAGCCGCTCGAACGGCTGGCCGGGGAGGCGACGATCCGGATCGCGGTCGATCTGCCGAGCGGCATCGGCACCGATGACGGCGCGCTGCTGGGGCCGGCGATCGGCTATGACATGACGGTGGCGCTGGCGGTGCTGAAGCCGGCGCATCTGCTCCAGCCGGCGGCGGCGCTGATGGGGCGGCTCGTGCTGGGCGATATCGGGATCGCCGGCAGCTCCGACCTGTCGGAGATCGCGCGGCCGCACCTGCCGGCGCCCGGGCCGGCCGACCATAAATATACGCGCGGTCATGTCGTCGTCGCCGAAGGCGCGATGCCCGGCGCGGCGCTGCTCGCGGCGATGGCGGCGCAGCGCGGCGGCGCGGGCTATGTGACGCTGGTCGGCGGAGGGCAGGGTGGTCCCGCCTCGATCGTCCGCCGCGCCGGGCCGCTGGGCGGGCTGCTCGCCGATCGCAGGATCGGGGCGGTCCTGATCGGGCCGGGGCTTGGACGCGATGCCGCAGGACACGCGCTGCTCGACACGGCGCTGGGCTCGGGCAAGCCGCTGATACTCGATGCCGATGCGCTGATGCTGCTCGAAGGCACCGGCGCGCTTCCCGGCCTGCCGATCCTGACCCCGCATGAAGGCGAGTTCGCCGCGCTGTTCGGCACGCTGGCCGGCAGCCGGATCGAGCGAGCCCGCGCCGCCGCCGATCGCGCGCAGGCGGTGGTGGTGCTCAAGGGCCCCGATACGGTCGTGGCATCGCCCGGCGGGCGGGCCGCGATCGCGCGGCCGGCGCCCGGCTGGCTGGCGAGTGCGGGAACCGGTGATGTGCTGGCGGGGCTGATCGCGGCCAACCGCGCGCGCGGGCTGGAGGCTTTCGAGGCGGCCTGTGCCGGCGTCTGGCTGCATGGCCGGGCCGCCTGTCTGGCCGGGCCGGGCCTGATCGCCGACGATCTGATCGTCCATCTCCCTCAGGCGCTGGGCGAATGCCTGTGACCGATCTCGTCCCGATCATCCGTATCGCCGCGCGGGGCGAGGGCCTTACCGAGGACGGCCGGCATTCGCCGCTGTCCGCGCCGGGCGACCTGCTCGCCATCGACGGCTCGCTGACATGGGGGCCGCATCATGTCGACCCGGCCTGTCGCCATTTCCCCAAATGCGGCGGCTGCCAGCTGCAGCATATCGACGATGCCAGCTATGCCGACTTTCTCGGCCAGCGGATCATCGGCGCGCTGGGCCAGCAGAAAATAGCGGCGCCCGAGCTGGCGCCCACCAT
>CAZJXG010000235.1:0-3359 GCA_964549965.1 uncultured Sphingomonas sp.
ATCACATCGCCGAAGACCGCATCCACATGCCGGATTTCAGCGCCTTCCACGACGCTCACGGCTTCTATGCCACCCATATTCACGAGGCCGCTCATGCCAGTGGCGCAGCCCATCGGCTCGACCGGGATTTCAGCGCCA
Source organism: uncultured Sphingomonas sp. (assembly GCA_964549965.1). Classification (GTDB taxonomy): domain Bacteria; phylum Pseudomonadota; class Alphaproteobacteria; order Sphingomonadales; family Sphingomonadaceae; genus Rhizorhabdus. The sequence continues at coordinate 139 of CAZJXG010000235.1, forward strand.
AGTGGACCAGGCACGCGCTCGCGATGGAGGAAGCGACCGCCGAGCTGACCGCCTCGTTCCTGCTCGCCGATCTCGGGATCGCCCACGAGCCGCGGCCCGACCACGCCGCCTATATCGCTTCCTGGCTCCAACTCCTGAAGGATGAGCCGCGGGCGATCTTCACCGCAGCCAGCAAGGCGCAGGCCGCCGCTGACTGGATGCACGCCCAGCAGCCATGAGCGTCGTGCTCATTGACTCGATGATATTACGGATATACTCGTAGTGTCATCGAGTCGTTATCAGGAGCCATTCCATGAAGCGTATCCATCTGCACGTCAGCGTGCCCGATCTCGGCGCGTCGATCCAGTTCTACGAGACGCTGTTCGGCGCCGCGCCCGTCGTCGTGAAGGACGACTACGCCAAGTGGATGCTCGACGATCCCAAGGTCAACTTCGCGATCTCCGAGCGCGCGCGCGCGGCCGGCATCGACCATATCGGCATCCAGGTCGACAGCGCCGATGAGCTCGGCGCGCTCGCCGGTCGCCTCAAGGCCGCCGGGGCGGAGACGTTCGATCAGGAAGCGACCACCTGCTGCTACGCGCAGTCGGACAAGAGCTGGGTCCGCGATCCCGCCGGCGTGCGCTGGGAGACCTTCTTCACCTTCGGTGAGGCGACCAGCTACGGCGAGGACGAGGTGCTGCCCGAGCCCGCCGCGGCCTGCTGCGGCCCCGCCGATGCGCCCGCGCCAAAGCAGGCGTGCTGCTGATGGACGCGAACGCTGCCGTCGCCTCGCTCTCGGCGCTCGCGCATCCGGGCCGCCTCGAGGTCTTTCGCCTGCTGGTCCGCGCCGGCGCCGAGGGCATGGCCTCGGGCGATATCGCGCGCGCGACGGGCCATGTCCCGCAGACGCTCTCGGGCAACCTCAACATCCTCGGCCACGCCGGGCTCGTGTCGTCGCGGCGCGAGGGCCGGTCGATCATCTACACCGCTGATTATGCCCGCATGACCGACCTGCTCGGCTTCCTGATGGAGGATTGCTGCGGCGGCGCCCCGGAGATCTGTGCTCCGCTCGCCGACGTGGTCACCAGGGCCGCCTGCTGCCAACCCGGAGCCGTTCAATGACCGACCGTGTTTTCAATGTCCTGTTCCTCTGCACGGGTAACTCGGCCCGCTCGATCCTCGCCGAGAGCGCACTGAACAAGCTCGGCGAAGGCCGGTTCCGCGGCTATTCCGCAGGCAGCTTCCCCAAGGGCGCGGTCAACCCCGACGCGCTGAGGCTGCTGGAGCGCATCGGTTACCCGACCGAAGGCCTTCACTCGAAGAGCTGGGAAGAGTTCTCCGTGCCGGACGCGCCGGTGATGGATTTCGTGTTCACCGTTTGCGACGATGCGGCGGGCGAGACGTGTCCGGTCTGGCCCGGCCATCCGATGACCGCCCATTGGGGCATCGAAGATCCGAGCCATGTCGAGGGCAACGACATCGAGCGCGAGCGCGCCTTCGTGACAGCGCTGCGCTATCTCGAGAACCGCATCAAGCTGTTCATGGCGCTGCCGTTCGACCAGCTCGACGCGATGGCATTGAGGGCACATGTCCGCGAGATCGGTCAGGGCGAAGGCGCGAGCAACCGGCGCGGGGACGCCGCGTGAGCGATGCCGCCGCGGCGGCGAAGCCCGCGATCGGCACCTTCGAACGCTATCTCAGCCTCTGGGTCGCGGCCTGCATCGTCGTCGGCATCGCGCTCGGCTATGCGCTGCCCGGCTTGTTCGCGCGCGTCGCCGCGGCCGAGATCGCGAACGTCAACATCGTCGTCGCGGTGCTGATATGGCTGATGATCGTGCCGATGCTGCTCAAGATCGACCTAGGCGCGCTGGGATCGGTCAGGCGGCACTGGAAGGGCGTCGGCGTCACGCTTTTTATCAACTGGGCGGTGAAGCCCTTCTCGATGGCGCTGCTCGGCACCTTCTTCCTCGGCTATCTGTTCCGCCCCTGGCTGCCCGAGGCCGAGATCGGCTCCTATATTGCCGGCCTCATCCTGCTCGCCGCCGCGCCTTGCACGGCGATGGTGTTCGTCTGGTCCAACCTGTGCGAGGGCGAGCCTAATTACACGCTGAGCCAGGTCGCCTTGAACGACGTCATCATGGTGTTCGCCTTCGCGCCGATCGTCGCGCTGCTGCTCGGGGTCGCGTCGATCACGGTGCCGTGGGACACTTTGCTCATCTCGGTGCTGCTCTACATCGTCGTGCCGGTAATCGCCGCGCAGCTTGTCCGCCGCGCGCTGCTGGCCTCTGGCGGACAGCCGGCGCTCGATCGCCTGCTGGCAGCGCTCGGCCCCGTATCGCTGATCGCGCTGCTCACCACGCTGGTGCTGTTGTTCGGTTTCCAGGGCGAGGCGATCATCGCGCATCCGCTGGTCATCGCGCTCATCGCCGTGCCGATCCTCATCCAGGTCTATTTCAATGCCGGGCTCGCTTATTGGCTGAGCCGCCGCTTCGGCGTCGCCTGGTGCGTCGCCGCGCCCGCCGCGCTGATCGGCGCGTCCAACTTCTTCGAACTCGCCGTCGCCGCGGCGATCAGCCTGTTCGGCATCGGATCGGGCGCGGCGCTCGCCACCGTCGTCGGCGTGCTGGTCGAGGTGCCGGTGATGCTCTCGGTCGTCGCGCTCGTGAAGAAGACGCAGCCCTGGTATGAGCGGTCGTTGCCTGCATAATCCTGCGCGGCGCGTTCGCGATCATCAACGATAGAAGACCTGGGCGGCCGCTCCCTCTCGGGATCGGCCGCCCAGTCGCATAGGCGATCGGCACGGGCTTCGCCCGCACCCAGCGGTCGCCGCTGGCGCGGCGGCGCTGTTCGTCGGGCCTCCCTCAAGGCGGGAGTGGTCGGCGCTCCCTTCTAGGCCCGCCACGGCGCGCTGCAAGTCCGGCTGCGCCGGACTGCTCCATTGCATTTCGCCCCTGCGGGTGCAGCCCGCCGCTTCGGCGGGCCTCTCCGGTCGCTCTCGCCGCCCACCCCCGCCTCGGGGGAGGCCATGGGGTTTTGGGCAGTGCTGGAGGCACCGATGGATTTCACCTTCCAACCGCCGTTTTTGGCTGGACTGTCAGGATATTGCGCCGAGATGACATCCGCCCTGCTCGGCGCGGATCTTGGCCTCCCGACCGCCCATATCGACGATCATGCAGCGTATATCGGTTCGTGGCTCGCGGTGCTGCGCAAGGATTCCCGCGCCATCATGACGGCTGCGGCAA
>CAZJXG010000236.1:0-3350 GCA_964549965.1 uncultured Sphingomonas sp.
ATGAGCGGGAGGTCTGGTGCGACGCGGCGCACGCCCTCGACGGCGAGCCGCGCCTCCACGAGGTCGAACATCGTCTCGATGTGCAGCAGATCCACCCCGCCCGCGACCAGCGCCGCGGCCTGCTCGGCGAACCCGTCGCGCAGGTCGTCGGGGTCGGCGTCGCCCATCGGCGCGACGAACGTGCCGGTAGGGCCGATGTCGCCGGCGACGAGGCGGCCGGGATAGTCGCGGTCGCGGACCGCGACCGCGATGCGCGCGGCCGCCTCGTTCAGATCGCCCGTCGGCGACAGGCTGGCATCGCCGGCGACGGTGCCGAAACCGATGTGGAACTCGTCCTGTCGCGCCGTCTTGGCATCGAGCCGCACCGGCTTGGACGGTGCATAATGGCTGGTCATCTGGCCGGGTGCCTCGATCGCGCCATTATCCTGGGTCTCGACGGCGATTCCGGTCGCCTCCTCCAGCATCGCGGCGGTGATGCTGCCGGGACGGAGCAGGCGGAGCCGATCGGGTTCGACCGCGACGATCGTCGATTCGATGCCGACGGCGGTCGCGCCGCCATCGAGCACCAGCGCGATGCGCCCGCCCAGCGACCGCGCAACATGCCCGGCGCGGGTGGCGCTGATCGTGCCGCTGGCATTGGCCGAAGGGGCGGCAAGCGGGCGGCCCACCGCCTCGATCAGCGTCTGCATCACCGGATGTGCCGGCATGCGGACCGCGACCGTGGCGAGCCCGGCTGTGGCGAGCGCGGCGATCGGCGACCCGGCCATGGCGGGCAGTACCATGGTCAGCGGCCCCGGCCAGAACCGATCGGCCAGGCGCCGCGCCAGCGGAGAGAGGATGGCGACCTGTCCGGCCATGGCGAGGCCGGTGACATGGACGATCAGCGGATTGAAACTCGGCCGCCCCTTGGCCGCATAGATCGCCGCCACCGCCAGGCCCGAGGTCGCGTCGCCGGCCAGGCCATAGACCGTCTCGGTCGGCACCGCGACGGGCTCGCCACGCGCGATCAGCGCGGCGGCCTCGGCGATACCGGCCTGATCGGCGGGGAGGATGCGGGTTTCGGTCACGCGGTGCGGCTATCGTGGGGCACGGGGGAGGGCAAGTATACAGTTCATCAGCCCTGCAAGCGCGGGAATGACGGACGGGGCGTGGCGGGGTCTACACAAATCCCGGCTGTCGCCGGGACGATGTCGGGGACGGGGCGGTCCTCAGCCCCCGACCTGCTCCAGCAGGTCGGCCGGATCGAGGCGGAGGCGGCGCATGGAGCGGACCACGCGCGGCCATTCGTCGCGCAGGAAAGCGTCGCGCGCTTCGCGGCGAAGACGATCGGTCGCGCCCTCGGCAACGAACATGCCGACACCGCGCTTCACCGAGACGAAGCCTTCGTCCTGGAAACCCTGATAGGCCTTGGCGGCCGTCAGCGGATTGGCGCCATGCTGCGCGGCGAACACCCGGACGGAGGGCAGCGCATCGCCATCGCCATAGGTTCCGTCGAGGATCGACTCGGCGATGATGTCGCGAAGACGGAGATAGACGGGGCGGTCCTGGCTGCTCATGGTGTCACACTGTGCTAACACGGCATGGCGCGTCAATGGCAATCAGCCTTTCCACGTCGAAACGACAGCTTCATAGGTCGGGCGGGGGCGCTCCTCCAGATCGCGGGATGGCGTGCCCAGGAACAGGAAGCCGGCGATCTTGTCGTTCGGCGATCCGCCCAGCGATTCAATCACTTGCGCATTGTAGCTCGGCCAGCCGGTCAGCCAGCCGCCGACGAAGCCGGCGGCGTGGGTGGCGACCAGCAGGTTCATGCAGACGGCACCGGCCGACAGCTCCTGCTCCCACAGCGGAATCTTGCTGTTCTGAGTCGGGGTCGACAGCACCGCGACCATAACCGGTGCCTGCCGGGCGAACTGGTCCATCGCTTCCAGCTCGAGCCGTCCCGCATCGGGTTTCTCGGTACGATAGGCGTCCTTGAGAAGGTCGGCGAAGGCGGTCCGCCGGTCTGCCTCGATGATGACGAACCGCCAGGGGGCCAGCTTGCCATGATCGGGCACCCGCATCGCGGCTTCGAGGATCGCGCGGAGCTGTGCCTGATCCGGGCCGGGGGCGATCATGTCGCGCGGCTTGCCCGAGCGGCGGGTGGCGAGAAGGGCGGCGGCGGAGGAGCGGTCATTGAACATGGCAGGGGCTGTAGCCGCAATGTACCGGATTTTGAACCACTCGCGCCGACGTTGGGCTGGTCGACCCGCGCCAATAGTGCTTCCGGCGGAGAAAATCGGACGGATTTCCGCAGCCCGGCAGGAGATTTTCGGCATGTGGGTAATTCCGTTTCGCCAATAGGGTGTTACCGCGCAATCTCGTTTCAAGCGTAACAATAACCGGCTTCACAGCGCCGGAATCGGCGTTACTGTCGCCATCCATGAAGGCCGCGCCGAGCCCCGGGGGAGGGGTGCTGCGCGCCGCCAACGAGATAGAAAGCACTTCATGGTCAATCCCGACGCTGACGCGACCACCGAGCCCCCTTCGCCGCATGTAAGCCGATCCGATGGCGACACATGGTTCGGCCATCCGCGGCAGCTGGCCCGGCTCTTCTCCACCGAGGCGATGGAGCGGTTCGGCTATTACGGGATGCGGGCGCTTCTGACGCTCTACCTGACCCAGCATTTCCTGTTCAGCGATCAGACGACGAACGGCCTGTATGGCGGCTTCACCGCGCTGGTCTATCTGACCCCGCTGATCGGCGGCATCCTCGCCGATCGCTATCTCGGCTCCAAGAAATCGGTGAAGTTCGGCGCGATCCTGATGTCGATCGCCTATTTCACCCTGTGTTTCGGCGGGCCGACCGCCAAGCCTTATGCGATGGTCGAGGGCACCCGCTATGAGGTGGTGATCGACGACGCCAAGCAGCAATATGTCGTCGACGGTGCGCAGAAGCTGGCGATCAAGGGCCAGGAAGACGGTTCGGTGAACCTCGTCGCACCCGACGGTACGGTCGCGCGCAGCATCGCCAAGGGCGGCTTCACCTCCGACGCGGACCGCAGCCCCTTCTATACCGGCCTGATGCTGGTGGCGCTGGCGCTGCTGACGATCGGCAACGGCTTCTTCAAGCCCAATATCTCGACGATCGTCGGCTCGCTCTATGCGCAGGGCGATAGGCGGCGCGATGCGGGCTTCACCATATTCTACATGGGCATCAACCTCGGCTCGCTCTTCTCGCAGATTCTCTGCCCCTTCCTGGCGGTGGCGCTGGGATGGTGGGCGGGCTTCGGCCTCGCCGCGATCGGCATGATGATCAGCTGGGCGCTGATCCAGTTCGCGGGCGACAAGCTGGAAGGCTATGGCGATCCGCC
>CAZJXG010000237.1:0-3308 GCA_964549965.1 uncultured Sphingomonas sp.
TCATTCGTGTCGCAGCGCCTCGATGGGGTTGAGCGATGCCGCGCGGCGCGCCGGGAAATAGCCGAACACCACCCCGATCAAAGCCGAGAAGACGAAGGCGATCAGGTTGATCTTGGGATCGAAGATGAAGGGCACCTGCAATACCGGCGCCAATATGACAGTGGAGATCAGCGCCAGCAGCAGGCCCAGCAGCCCGCCGAGGCAGGCCAGCGTCACCGCTTCGACGAGAAACTGCAGCAGCACCTCGCGCGCGACCGCGCCGATGGCGAGACGGATGCCGATCTCGCGGGTCCGCTCGGTCACGGAGACGAGCATGATGTTCATGATGCCGATGCCGCCGACGAGCAGGCTGACCGCCGCCACCGCGCCGAGCAGCGAGGTGAGGATCTGCGTGGTGCCCGACAATGTGTCGGAAATCTGCTTGGTGTCGAAGATGTTGAAATCATCGTCGGCATCGCTGTTCAGGTGGCGCCGATCGCGCAGCAGATCGCGCAGCGCGGACTGGACCTGCTGGCTGTCGAAATTCGCGTCGACCGACACCATGATCGTGCGGACGTCGCGATTGCCGGTCATGCGCCGCTGCACCGCCTTGTACGGCATCAGCACGATATCGTCCTGATCGTTGCCGAAGCCGCCCTGGCCCTTCGGCGCCAGGGTGCCGATGATCTCGCACGAGATATTCTTGATCCGGAAGCGCTTGCCGACCGGATCGGTGCCGCGGAACAGCCGGTTGATCACGGTGTTGCCGATGATGCACACCGCCTTGCCCGCCTGTTCCTCGGCGGCGTTGAAGCTGCGGCCGCTGGTGAAGGTCCAGGGCTGGGCGATGAAATATTCCCGGTTGGTGCCGTTGATGGTGGTCGACCAGTTGGCGGCGTTGAACACCGCCGTGCCGGTCGACTGGACCAGTGGCGCGACCGCGGTCACGCCGACGATCTGGGTGCGGATCGCGTCGAGATCCTCGATCTTGAAATCGGGCGGCTGCGGCCCGCCGCCGCCGCGGCCGAAGCCCTGGCCGGGCCGGACCTGCAGCACATTGGCGCCGAGGCTGGAAATCTGTTCCTTGACCGCCGCGGTGGCGCCATTGCCGAGCGTCACCATCGTCACCACCGCCCAGACGCCGATGACGATGCCCAGGATCGTCAGGAACGAGCGCAGCAGATGCCGCCTTATCTCGCGCACCGCGAGCAGGAAGGTGGTGGCCCACATCAGGCTTGCCCCCCTGCCAATTCGTCATGCTGAACGTGATCCAGCATCCATTGCCGCAGCGCCGAAACCAGAAGCGCGGCGTCGCGTATCTGGAGCCTGAGGTTCGTCAGGATGACGGCAGAGGAGGGGACATTCACGCCTTCACCTCCGGCCGCTTCGCATTTTCGGTGATCTTCTCGACCAGGCCGTCGCGGAAATGGATGATGGTGTGGGCGAAGGCCGCCATCTCCGATTCATGCGTCACCATCAGCACGGTGATGCCGGCATTGCGGTTGAGGTCGGTCAGCAGTTCCATGATCTCGATCGACCGCTCGGTGTCGAGATTGCCGGTCGGTTCGTCGGCGAGCAGGACGTCCGGGCTGGTGACGATCGCCCGCGCGATCGCCACACGCTGCTGCTGGCCACCGGACAGTTCGGCGGGCGTATGGTCCCACCAGTCGGCGAGGCCGACCTTGTCGAGTGCCGCCATCGCCGCCGCGCGCCGCGCTGCCTTCTCCTCGCCGCGATAGACCAGCGGCAGTTCGACATTCTCCAGCGCGGTGGTGCGCGCGAGCAGGTTGAAGCCCTGGAAGACGAAGCCGAGATAGCGGCGGCGGAGCAGGGCGCGCTGATCCCGCTCCAGATTTTCGACATGATAGCCGCGGAACAGGAATTGGCCCTCGGTCGGCACGTCGAGGCATCCGAGGATGTTCATCGTCGTCGACTTGCCCGATCCCGACGGACCCATCACCGCGACGAAATCGCCACGCCGGATGTCGATGTCGACGCCTTTCAGCGCAGCGAAGGCGGTAGCGCCCTCGCCGAAGACCTTGGTGATGCCTCGCAGCGAGATCAGCGTGTCGCCGATGGCGATGTCACTGGGCATTGCGCCGCTGTCCACCGCTCTGGCCGCCGCCGCCCGACCCGCCACCCTGGGCGCCCGCCGCATATTGGCCGATCACGACCTGTGTGCCCTCGGCCAGCTTGCCGCCGATCACCTCGGCCTGGCTGCCATTGCTCTCGCCCACGGTGATGTCGACCGGGCTGGGATTGTCGCCCGCTTCGCCGACGACATAGACGGTCTGCTTGCTGCCGCGGCCGATCACGGCCTCGCGGTCGGCGCGGTTGCCGCGGCGCATCGGCCGGGGTGCCAGCACGCTGGTAAGCCCGCCGCTGCTGCCCGCGCGCTGCCGGTCGGGCGAAAAGCGCAGCGCCGCCGCAGGAACGAGCAGGACATTCTGCTTGCTCATGGTGATGATGTCCGCGGTTGCCGTCATGCCGGGGCGCAGCAGCCCGTCGGCATTCGAGACGGTGAGCCGCGCGGTATAGGCAACCACGCCGCTCGTGCTGCCGCTCGCCGTCGCCGTCGAGCCCGACGTGCTCGACGCGCCGCTGCTGGTGGCGTTGGCGCCGACATCGACCCGCTCGATCGTCGCCGGAAAGGTGCGGCCGGGAAAGGCATCGACGGTGAAGGTCGCCTTCTGGCCCTTCTTGACCTGGCCGACATCGGCCTCGTCGACCTTCACCTCCAGCCGCATCTGGCGCAGATCCTCGGCGATGGTGAACAGCACCGGCGCATTGAGCGAGGCGGCGACGGTCTGGCCGGGCTCGATCGAGCGTGAGAGTACCTGGCCGTTGACCGGCGACGTGATGAACGCCTTGGACAGGGCCGTCTGCGCCGAAGACAGGCTGGCCTGGGCCTGATCGACCGCGGCGCGGGCGGTCGAAACGCCGGCGGCCGCGCGGGCCGCGTCGGCCCGCGCGACGTCAAGCTCGGTGGCGGACGGCACCTTGCCGCCCGATAATCGCCACACCTGCTCCTGTCGCCGCAGGGTCGCGCGCGCCTGCTGCGCGGTCGCCTCCGCCTGTTCGACCGAGGCCCGCGCGGAGGCGACCCCGGCTGCCGCCTGATTCACCGCAGCCTGCAGCCGCGAGGTATCGAGCTTGGCGAGCAGCTGGCCCTTCCGCACCCGGTCATTATTGTCGACATAGACATCGACCACGGTGCCCGATCCTTCGGAGCCGACCTCGACCTGATTGGTCGGGGCGAGATTGCCGGTCGCCGAGACCATGACGGTCAGGTCGCCGCGCTCGACCGGCCGGGTCGCATAGGCCGCCTT
>CAZJXG010000238.1:0-3232 GCA_964549965.1 uncultured Sphingomonas sp.
CGGCGGCGATGAAGGCCGACCGCTGCGATATCTATACCGACGTCGACGGCGTCTATACCACCGATCCGCGCATCGTCCCCAAGGCCCGCAAGCTCGCCAAGGTCACCTATGAGGAGATGCTGGAGCTTGCCTCGGTCGGTGCCAAGGTGCTGCAGACCCGCTCGGTGGGGCTTGCGATGAAGGAGAAGGTGAGGGTGCAGGTGCTCTCCTCCTTCGACCAGCCCACGGACAATCCCACGCCCGGCACGATGATCGTCGGAGAGGAAGAACTCGAAGGAAGCGCCATGGAACGCCAGCTCATCACCGGCATCGCCTATGACAAGAACGAAACCAAGGTCACGCTGGTCGCGGTGCCCGATCGGCCCGGTGCGGTCGCCTCGATCTTCGGGCCGCTCGCCGATGCCAATATCAACGTCGATATGATTGTGCAGAACGTCGCACATGACAGCGGCTCGACCGACGTTACGTTCACGGTTCCCTCGGCGGAACTGGCCCGGTCGCTGGATGTGCTTGAGCGTGAACGCCCCAGGATCGGTTATGAGAAGCTGATCCACGACGCGAAGGTCGCCAAGATCTCGGTCGTCGGTGTGGGTATGCGCAGCCATGCGGGGGTCGCGGCGAAAATGTTTGATGCGCTCGCCACCCGCGCGATCAACGTCCTCGCCATCACCACCTCGGAGATCAAGGTCTCGGTGTTGATCGACGAGGACTTCACCGAACTTGCCGTGCGTGTCCTCCATACCGCCTATGGGCTCGACGCGGAGGATGCCGCCTGATGAACGGCGAGGCCCGCCTCACCGCCCTGATGGCGCGCGGTGCTGCCCTGCTCGGCAGCGAATATGCGATCCTCGGCGGCGCGATGAGCTGGGTCTCGGAGCGGAACCTCGTCGCCGCGATGTCGAATGCGGGCTGCTTCGGCGTGATCGCCTGTGGCGCGATGACGCCAGCGCTGCTCGACGCGGAGATCGCCGGCACCAAGGCGCTGACGTCGAAGCCGTTCGGGGTCAATCTCATCACGATGCATCCTGATCTGGATGCGCTGATCGATGTCTGCGCCCGCCATCAGGTTGGTCATGTCGTACTGGCCGGCGGATTGCCGCCCGGGGGCGCGATCGATCGGATCAAGGCATCGGGCGCCAGGGTCATCTGCTTCGCTCCGGCGCTTTCATTGGCGAAGAAGCTGATCCGTTCGGGTGTCGACGCGCTCGTCGTCGAGGGAATGGAAGCCGGTGGCCATATCGGCCCGGTCTCCACCTCGGTGCTCGCGCAGGAGATATTGCCGACCATCGCCGAGCAACTCCCGGTATTCGTCGCAGGCGGCATCGGCCGGGGCGAAGCGATCGCCGGTTATCTGGAGATGGGGGCCGCGGGCGTTCAGCTTGGCACGCGCTTCGTCTGTGCGACCGAATCGATTGCCCATGCCAATTTCAAGAAGGCTTTCATCCGCGCTTCGGCGCGCGACGCCGTGACCAGCGTCCAGATCGATCCGCGGCTACCGGTCATCCCGGTCCGCGCGCTCAAAAACGCATCGAGCGAATTGTTCACCGCCAAGCAGCGCGAAGTTGCCCAGCTGCTCGACGACGGCAAGGTCGAGATGGGTGAGGCCCAGCTCCAGATCGAGCATTACTGGGCCGGTGCTCTCAGGCGCGCTGTCGTCGATGGCGATGTCGAGCATGGCTCGGTGATGGCTGGCCAGTCGGTCGGCATGGTCACGAAGGAAGAGCCGCTCGCCGATATCGTGGCGGCTCTGATCGGCGAGGCTGCCGCCGCGCTGGAGCGCCGGGCGGGCTGATCGAGACGGAAAGCAGGATTATGCCGATGCGAATGGCGGGCAGCGGCGAGTTTCTTCGCCATGATCGCCAAAACGGATCGAAGTTGATCGGCGGATAAGCGCCTAGCCATTGGAATCCGCCGCCGCTTTCTGATAGCGGGCAGGGGACATGTCGCCGATCACCGCCACTTCCGCCGCGCGCACCATCCTGACGCGCCTGCACGACGTGATGGCGTCGCGTTCGGGTGCCCAGGCGAAGCTCAATCAGGTCGTCCAGATCATTGGCGAGGCGCTCGATACCGAGGTGTGCTCGGTCTACCTGCTGCGCGACGGCGCGCTGGAGCTGTTCGCCACCCGCGGCCTGAAGCAGGCTGCCGTCCATGTCACCAAAATGGCGCTCGGCGAAGGTCTCGTCGGGACGATCGCGCAGAATGTCGAGACGCTCAACCTCGACGAGGCGACTAGCCATCCCGACTTCGCCTACAAGCCCGAAACGGGGGAGGAGCTGTTCCACAGCTTCGCGGGCGTGCCGATCGTGCGGCGCGAGCTGGCGGTGGGCGTGCTCGCCGTCCAGCATCGCGAGCAGCGTCGCTTCGACGATGTGGAGATCGAGGCGCTGCAGACCGTGGCGATGGTGCTGGCCGAACTGATCGCGGGCGCCGGTCTGATCGACGAGAGCGGCCCGGGCTCCACCCATGCGCGCGACACCGGCCCTGTCCGCCTGCCCGGCCTCCGGCTGGTCGAAGGCATGGCGATGGGCCGGGCGGTCTACCATCAGCCGCGTATCGAGATCGAGCATACCGTCGCCGAGGATATCGAGGTCGAGCGCCACCGCGTCATCTCGGCCTTCGCGAAGATGCGCGACCAGATCGACCGTATGACCCGCGAGGCCGATTTCGGGGCGGCGGGCGAGCATCAGGACGTCCTCGCGATGTACAAGATGTTCGCTTATGATGAGGGCTGGATCCGGCGCATCAACGAGGCGATCGACTCAGGCCTGACGGCGGAGGCCGCGATCGAGCGGGTCCAGCAGCGCACCCGCATGCGGATGCGCGAGATCGGCGATCCGTTGCTGGCCGATCGGATGCACGACCTGGAGGATCTGTCGAACCGGCTGCTCCGCATCGTTTCGGGCCAGCTCGGCACGGCGGCGCAGATGGGCCTTCGCCAGGATTCGATCCTGATTGCGCGCAATCTCGGTCCCGCCGAACTGCTCGAATATGATCGCCGCCGGCTCAAGGGCGTAGTGCTTGAGGAGGGTTCGCTCACCGCGCATGTGACGATCGTCGCGCGGGCGATGGGGATCCCGGTGCTGGGGCGGGTCAAGGACGTTCGCCGCACCATCGCCGATGGCGATTTCCTGCTGCTCGACGGCACGATGGGGTCGGTCGTCGTCCGTCCCAATACGACCATGGAAGAGGCCTTCGGGGCCAAGATGATGGTCGGCCAGAAGCGCCGCGC
>CAZJXG010000239.1:0-3229 GCA_964549965.1 uncultured Sphingomonas sp.
ATGGACATCCGCGCGTCAGGAGCCTCATAATCAACCCGGAATCGAAGTTCCATTGTTAGTGCCGGGCTTTCCAAACGCCGTTCGACTGTCAGGCCATCTTTACGATCCTTCCTGCAAACCTCTTTGGGCTACGCGTGGGCGACACGTTGCCGATCCGATTAAGCCGCTACAGGGTAGCTACGTTCGAAGCTTGTTTCCGTGCCTATCCGGTTAACGCAGACACCCACTACATGTGGGGTGCGCCCAGCCACCGGAATATAGCTCGGCGTAGGTCGGAGCTTTCACCTCGCCCGCAATTCCGAGGAGCGAGCGGAAGGCGTTGAACGGGTAGAACCGTCTGTTGAAGCGGAATGTGAACTCGTTGAGGTAGGCCTGCAAATGCTTTGCGCTCACGCCGTGGTGGATGCCGTTGAGCCAAGTCTTCAGGTTGCTGAAGACGAGGTGGATGATCGGCATGAACTCCTCGGCCACCTCGGGGTCGCCACATTCGGCGATTGCGTGGTGGTCATAGCCGCGTGTCCGCAGGTTGCCATAGCCGCTCCAATCGTCGGTGACGATCAGCGACCCCGGCATGGCTGCTGATTCCGAGGGAAGCCGCCCCCGGAATCCGAAATGATGCCGCCCCCTCATTCCGAAGAATAGTCGCCCCCTGATTCCGAGATGATGTCGCCCCCTTTGGGGCGGCGTCGAACGGGGTTCGCTGGCGGGGTTAGGCTCGCTTCTTTGGGTATGTCCGAAGGAGCGGCTGATGCCGGCGGAAAGGGTGAGCATGCGGCGTGTCCGCGAGATGTTGAGATACCGGGCCGAGCAGGGCCTGGGGTACAAGGCGATATCGTTGCGCGTGGGCGCGGTGCCGTCGACGGTGCGCGAGACGCTGAAGCGGGCGGCGGCGGCTGGGCTGACGTGGCCGCTGGGCGACGACGTCAGCGACGCGGCGCTGGAAGCCGCGCTCTACCGCGAGGCGGGCAACAAGACCGGCCACCGGCGGTGTGCGGAGCCCGACTGGCCCCGGCTTCACCGCGAGATGCAGCGCAAGCACGTGACGCTCCAGATCCTCTGGGACGAGTATATCGCCGCCCACCCGGACGGCTACCGCTACAGCCGCTTCTGCGACCTGTATCGCGGCTGGGTGATGAAGCTGCCGGTGACGATGCGGCAGAACCACGCGCCCGGCGACAAGCTGTTCGTCGACTATGCCGGCGACAAGCTGCCGGTGGTGGTCGACCGGCTGACCGGCGAGGTGCGGGCTGCGCACATCTTCGTGGCGGTGCTCGGCGCCTCCAGCCTGTCCTACGCGGAGGCGAGCTGGACCGAGACGCTGCCGGACTGGATCGGCGCCAACGTGCGCGCAGTGGAGGCCTTTGGCGGCGCGCCGGCATTGTTCGTGCCGGACAATGCGAAGGTCGCGGTGATCAAGGCCTGCCTGTACGATCCGCAGGTCAACCGCAGCTACGCGGAGATGGCGGCGCATTACCAGAGTGCCGTGCTGCCGACCCGGCCGCGGCGGCCGCGCGACAAAGCCAAGGTCGAGGCGGCCGTGCTCATCGTCGAGCGCTGGCTGTTCGGGCGGCTGCGGCACCGGACCTTCTACAGTCTGGCCGAGCTCAATGCCGTGATCGCCGGGCTGATCGCGGATTTCAACGACCGGCGTGTTCTGCGCCGCGTCGGCATGACCCGCCGCCAGCTGTTCGAGGAGCTCGACCGCCCGGCGCTGAAGCCGCTGCCGGCGGAGTCCTATGTCTATGCCGAGTGGCGCCGCCGGCGGGCCGGGCTCGATTATCACGTCGAGGTCGAGCGCCACTATTACTCGGTGCCGTATCGCTTCGCCCGCGAGCCGATCGAGGCGCGCATCACGGCGCGCACGATCGAGCTGTTCCATCAGGGCGAGCGTGTCGCTGCCCACATGCGGGGCTCAGGCAACGGCCGCCATACGACGACACCCGAGCACATGCCGTCATCGCACAAGCGGTTCGCCGACTGGACGGTGGAGCGCATTACCCGCGAGTCCGCCGCGATCGGCGTCTGCACAGCCTTGCTGTGCGAGAAGATCCTCGTCGATCGCCCGCATCCCGAACAGGGCTTCCGCGCCTGTCTCGGCATCGTGCGGCTGGCCAGGAGCTTCGGACGCGACCGCGTCGAGGCGGCCTGCAGCCGTGCCCTGGACATCGGCGCACGCACCTACGGCTCGGTCAGATCGATCCTCGACCAGGGGCTCGATCAGGTGCCGGCGACGTCCGCGGTCAACGGCCTGCCCATCGATCATCCCAACATCCGGGGCCCACGCTACTACCACTGAGGAGACGACTATGTTGCCACATCCTACCCTCGAACGGCTTACCAGCATGGGGTTTACAGGCATGGCGAGGGCGTTCGGCGAGCTTGCCGCCAACGCCGAGGCCGAGCGCCTGACGCACCCCGAGTGGCTGGCGCTGCTGCTGGATCGGGAATGGAGCTTCCGGCACGACCGCAAGCTTGCCGCCCGGCTGCGGTTCGCCAAGCTGCGCCATCAGGCCACCCCCGAGGACATCGACTATCGCAGCGCGCGCGGGCTTGATCGCGCGCTGCTGATGAAGCTGATCGTCGGCGACTGGATCGCGGCGCACGACAACCTCGTCATCACCGGGCCGACCGGGGTCGGCAAGAGCTGGCTGGCGTGCGCGCTTGGGCACAAGGCCTGCCGCGACGATCGCTCGGTCCTCTACCAGCGCGTGCCGCGGCTGTTCTCGAGCCTGGCGCTCGCCCGTGGCGACGGCCGCCATGCCCGGCTCCTGCGGACCCTCGGCAGCGTCCAGCTGCTGATCCTCGACGACTGGGGCCTCGAACCACTCGATGCCCAGGCGCGCCATGACCTGCTCGAAATCCTCGAGGAGCGATACGGGCGCCGCTCCACCCTGGTCACCAGCCAGCTCGATGTGCCCTCCTGGCATCACGTCATAGCGGACCCGACATACGCCGACGCGATCCTGGACCGCCTCGTCCACAACGCCCACCGGCTCGACCTCCACGGTGACAGCATGCGCCGGACGAAAACCGACCCGGCGGCTTGACGGGGCCAGCGAACGAAACAACAACCATCAGTGCCAGTACGGCCCCGTCTCCGAGGGGGCGACATCATCTCGGAATCAGGGGGCGCGATCTTCTCGGACCGAGGGGGCGGCTTCGTCGGAATCGGCAGCATGACGGCACTCCCTACGAAGCCGCACAGCGAATCGGCGCTGCGGTCGGCGGC
>CAZJXG010000240.1:0-3199 GCA_964549965.1 uncultured Sphingomonas sp.
GATTATGAGCTGATGCTCCGCCAGCATGTCGATGCCGGCGCGGACGTCACCGTGGGCTGCCTGGAAGTGCCGCGCGCCGAGGCGAGCGGCTTCGGCGTGATGCACATCGATGCCAAGGCCCGGATCAAGAGCTTCGTCGAGAAGCCGGCCGATCCGCCCGCCATGCCCGGCAAGCCGGATAGCGCGCTCGCCTCGATGGGCATCTATGTCTTCAACATGAAATTCCTGGCCGATCAGCTGCGCCGCGACGCCGCCGATCCTAATTCCAGCCATGATTTCGGCAAGGATCTGATCCCCTATATCGTCCAGCACGGCAAGGCGGTGGCACATCTCTTCTCGCAGAGCTGCATCCGCGCCGAAAGCGAGCCCGAGGCCTATTGGCGCGATGTCGGCACGATCGACGCCTATTGGGAGGCGAATGTCGACCTGACCGATGTCGTTCCGAAGCTCGATCTCTACGAACGCGACTGGCCGATCTGGAGCTACGCCGAAGTCACCCCGCCCGCCAAGTTCGTCCATAATGACGAGGGCCGGCGCGGCGCCGCCACCTCATCGCTAATCGCGGGCGGATGCATCATTTCGGGCGCCTCGCTCCATCGCAGCCTGCTCTTCACCGGGGTTCGGGTGAACAGCTTCTCGTCGGTGACGGAAGCGGTGATCATGCCGGGTTGCCAGATCGGCCGCGAGGCGCGCCTGCATAAGGTGGTGCTCGACCAGGGCGTGCAGATTCCCAAAGGATTGATCGTCGGCGAGGACCCCATTGCCGACGCCAAGCGATTCCGTCGCACCGAAAAGGGCGTCTGCCTGATCACGCAGGACATGATCGACCGGTTGGTGGCATAGGCGGGGCACATGACACTGCGCCTGCTCTCGGTCACGTCCGAGCTTCATCCGCTGATCAAGACCGGTGGCCTCGCCGATGTCGCGGGCGCGCTGCCGCTTGCCCTCGCCCAGCATGGCGTCGAGGTCCGCTCGCTGCTGCCCGCTTATCCGCAAGTGCTCAGGGCCCTGGAAACGGCAAAGCCAAAGGCGGTCCACAGCTACAAGGCGCTGTTCGGCGGACCGGCCAAACTGCTCGCGGTCAAACTGGCCGGGCATGATCTGCTGCTGCTCGATTCCCCCAGCCTGTTCGGCCTGCGCGAGGGCGGCCCCTATTCCGAACTGTCCGGGCACGACTGGCCCGACAACTGGCGGCGCTTCGCCGCGCTCTCGGCGGTGGCAGCCGATGTCGCGGCGGGCGCGGTGAAGGGCTGGCAGGCCGATGTCGTCCATGCCCATGACTGGCAGGCCGCGATGACCGCGGCCTATGTCCGCCACGGCCGCGCGCCGGCAACGCCGGTGGTCCTGACCGTCCACAACCTGGCCTTCCAGGGGCGGTTCGACGCGCGGATATTTCCCGAGCTCGGCCTGCCGGCGGAATGCTTCTCGGTCGACGGGGTCGAATATTATGGCGGGGTCGGCTTCCTGAAAGCGGGCCTCCAATATGCCGACAGCATCACGACGGTCAGCCCGACCTATGCCGACGAGATCCGCACCCCCGCCTTCGGCATGGGCCTCGACGGGCTGCTGCGCGGACGCGGCGACGCGGTGCAGGGGATCGTCAACGGGATCGACAGCCGGGAATGGGATCCGGCCACCGATCCGCATCTCGCCGCGCCCTTCTCGGCCCGCTCGCCCGGTGGCCGTGCCGCCAATCGCCGGGCGATCGAGAAGCGCTTCGCGCTCAAGCGCGGCAAGGGACCGATCTTCGCGCTGATCAGCCGGCTGACCTGGCAGAAGGGCATCGACCTGATCGTCGATTCGATCGAGCATATCGTTGCCCATGGCGGCCGGCTGGTGGTGCTGGGTTCCGGCGACAGCGCGTTCGAAGGTGCGCTGCTCGGCGCGGCGCATCGCCATCGTGGGCAGATCGGCGTCATCACGGGCTATGACGAGCCGCTCGCCCATCTGATGCAGGGCGGCTGCGACGCCATCCTGATCCCGTCGCGGTTCGAACCCTGCGGCCTTACCCAGCTCTATGGCCTGCGCTACGGGACCATCCCGGTCGCCGCCCGGACCGGCGGGCTTGCCGACACGATCATCGACGCGAACGAGGCGGCGCTGACCGCCGGCTGCGCGACGGGCATACTTCACCCCGCCGGCGCCGGCGACGCGCTGAAAGCTGCGATCAGCCGCGCCATCGCCCTCCACGGAACGCCCGGCATCTGGCAGGCCATGCGCCGACAGGGCATGCGCGCCGATTTCGGCTGGGACAGGAGCAGCGCGCGCTATGCCGCGCTCTACCGCGCACTGCTCGACAGGAACCCCGCGCCATGACGATCCATAGCGTGACGACCACGCCCTTCCCCGACCAGAAGCCCGGCACATCGGGACTGCGCAAGAAGGTGCCGGTGTTCCAGCAGCCCGGCTATGCCGAGAATTTCATCCAGTCGATCTTCGATGCGCTCTCCGGCTTTGCCGGCAAGGCACTGGTGATCGGCGGCGACGGGCGCTTCTATAATCGCGAGGTCATCCAGATCGCGATCCGGATGGCTGCGGCCAACGGCTTCGGCACGATCCTGGTCGGGCGCGGCGGCATCCTCTCGACCCCCGCCGCCAGCCACCTCATCCGCCATCATGGCGCCTTCGGCGGGATCATCCTGTCGGCCAGCCACAATCCCGGCGGGCCGACCGAGGATTTCGGGATCAAATATAACATCTCGAACGGCGGCCCGGCCCCCGAGAAGCTCACCGACGCCATCTATTCCAATAGCAGAACGATCAGCCGCTACCTGACCCTGGATGCCCCCGATGTCGATCTCGATCGCGACGGCGAAACCCAGGTGGGCGGTGCCACCGTGCGGATCATCGATCCGGTCGCCGATTATGCAGCGCTGATGGAGCAGCTGTTCGATTTCGATGCGATCCGGGCACTGATCGGCGGCGGCTTCGGCATCGCCTTCGACGCGATGAGCGCGGTCACGGGGCCTTATGCCGTCGAGATACTGGAAAAGCGCCTGGGCGCGCCGCCGGGCACGGTGCGCAACGGCACCCCCCTGCCCGACTTCGGCCATCATCACCCCGATCCCAATCTGGTCCATGCCAAGGCGCTGTATGACGAGATGATGGGGCCGGACGCACCCGATTTCGGGGCGGCATCGGATGGCGACGGCGATCGCAACCTGATCATCGGCAAGGGCATCTTCATCACCCCGTCGGA
>CAZJXG010000241.1:0-3160 GCA_964549965.1 uncultured Sphingomonas sp.
GGCATCCCCACGCTGAACGCGGCCGTAACCGACGCGATTGCAACGCTGCGCGAAAACGGGCGCACCACGATGGTGGTGCGAAAGGGCGATAAGGACATCGGCGCGATCGGGCTGATGGACACGCCGCGCGAAGCGGCCAAGGTTGCACTCAAGCGTCTGCGGGAGATGGGTATCACCCGGATGATTATGATCTCAGGTGATCACCAGAAAGTGGCCGACGCCATCGCCAGGGATGTGGGGCTCGACGAAGCATGGGGCGACCTGATGCCGGAGGACAAGGTTGCCGCGATCAAGAAGCTCGCCGGCGAAGACAAGGTTGCGATGGTCGGCGACGGCGTGAACGATGCGCCGGCGATGGCAAGCGCCACGGTCGGCATCGCGATGGGCGCGGCGGGGTCGGACGTTGCGCTGGAGACAGCCGACGTGGCGCTGATGGCCGACGATCTGGCGCACCTGCCATTCGCAGTCGGTCTTAGCCGCCATACCCGTGGAATCATCCGGCAGAACGTCTTCGTCAGCCTGGGTGTCGTCGCCTTCCTGGTGCCTGCTACCATCCTCGGCCTCGGCATTGGGCCAGCGGTGGCGGTTCATGAGGGATCGACGCTGCTCGTCGTCATCAATGCGCTCAGGCTGCTCGCCTACCGCGATCCGGCAGGGAAGGCGGCATGAAGTGGCTGATCGCCTTCGACCTCGACGGCACGCTTGCCGAGAGCAAGCGGCCGTTATCGGAGGATATGGCCGCAATCCTCGCCCGATTGCTCGCCATCACGGATGTGGCGGTGATCTCGGGCGGGGACTGGCCGCAGTTCGAAAAGCAGATCGCCTCGCGCCTTCCTGCCGGCGTCGCGCTCGACCGTCTCTGGTTGATGCCGACCACAGGCACGAAACTCTATCGGTTCATCAATGGCGCTTGGCGCGCGGTCTATGCCGAACTGTTCGACGACGCGGAGAAGGCGAAGATCCGCACGGCCTTCGATCAGGCGCTGACCGATGCCGGTCTCGCCGACGAACGTATCTGGGGCGAACGGATCGAGGACCGGGGCAGCCAGATCACCTTTTCGGGCCTGGGGCAGGCAGCGCCGCTGAAGGAAAAGGAAGCGTGGGATCCTGACCGAAAGAAGAGGACCGCGTTGCAGGCCACGTTGCGCGCGAAGCTGCCGGAGCTCTCGATCAATCTCGGTGGCACGACATCGATCGACGTGACCAGAGCAGGGATCGACAAGGGCTATGGCCTGAAGCGCCTGAGTGCCGAGAGCGGTGTCCCGCTCGACGGGATGCTGTTCATTGGGGATGCGATATTCCCCGGTGGGAATGACTATCCCGCTGCTGAAATCGGCCTCGACACAGTGAGGGTGCGCGACGTCGCGGAAACCACCGCCGTCGTGACCGCCATCATCGCGTGTCTGCACCGATAGGATCAAGATACATGGTCGGCTCCATCGCGGAATGCCGCATTGTCAAAGCTCTGGCTTCTGTCGCTTAGGGCAGCGCTTCCTAAAACGAAAAGAAGGCAATGTGCGCGTCTCCGCGAACAAAGCCTCCAGCGATCAATCTAAGAGATTCCGCCGCGCTTCTCAATCGTAGGGGGCGTTTGCGGGAGGGGGCGGAATCCTACGCTAAGGATTTGGGCCAGCGATATTCCCCGGTTAGATTGATGTGTTCCCATCCCAACGGCGAGACGTGGGCGAGTAGATCAGGCGCGATATGGGTACCGCTGGCGGCCCGGGTATTGACGACCTCGCCGAGCTTCATGGTGTTCCAGAATATGATGATGGCGGCGAGCAGGTTCATTCCGGCGATGCGATAGTGCTGGCCTTCGCCGGATCGATCCCGGATTTCACCTCGGCGGTGGAAGCTGATGGCGCGCTTTAGGGCGTGGTGGGCCTCACCCTTGTTGAGGCCGATCTGAGCCTGGCGCTGGAGGCCGGCATCAAGAATCCAGTCGATCATGAACAGGGTTCGCTCGATGCGGCCCACCTCTCGCAATGCGAGGGCCAGCTCATTCTGGCGCGGGTAAGAGGCGAGCTTGCGAAGAATCTGGCTGGGGGCGACGATCCCCGCTGCGATCGTCGCCATGATGCGCAGGATGTCGGGCCAGTTGCGCTCGATGAGCGGTTCATTGATCTTACCTCCGACCAGCGCTCGCACATTGGCCGGCGTCGCGTTGGGCGTGAAGGCATAGAGTCTTTTCTGAGGGAGATCGCGGATACGGGGGGCGAACCTGTAGCCGAGCAAGGCGCAGGCGGCGAACACATGATCGGTGAAGCCGCCCGTGTCGGCAAAATGCTGGCGAACGCGGCGGCCCGCGTCATTCATGAGCAGCCCGTCCAGGATATAGGGAGCCTCGCTGACCGTTGCCGGGATCACCTGGGTTGCGAACGGCGCATATTGATCGGACACATGGCTGTATCCCTTGAGGCCCGGGACGTTGCCATATTTCGCGTTGATCAGATTCATCGCCTCGCCCTGCTCGGTAGCAAGGAAGAACTGCCCGTCGCTGGATGCCGATTGCCCTTGTCCCCAGAAGGCGGCCATGGGCAGGGCGGCGTGGGCCTCCACGATCATGGCGAGCGCCCGATCATAGGCGCTGCCTTCGACATGCCAGCGCGCGATCCGCAGCAATTCCCAGAAGCTGTGCGTGTTGGTCGCCGCCGCCATCTTGCGCAAACCGAGATTGACGCCTTCCGCCAGCAACACGTTCATCAGGCCGATCCGGTCGCTGCAGGGCGCGCCGGTGCGCAGATGCGTGAACGCCTCGGAAAATCCGGTTCGCTCATCGACTTCCAGCAACAGATCGGTGATCCTCGCGGGCGGGAGCTGTTGATAGAGATCGAGCACGAGATCCTCGGCCCCTTCGGGCGTGTCGGCCCTCAGCTTGTCGATGTGCAGCTTGCCGTTCTCGATGATGCCGCCTGGGATCGTGCCGGTTCGCGCCGCGCGGCCAAACTCCTTCAGCCGTGTATCCAGTCGAGCCCTGCGCTCGGCCAGCCATTCGCCGGGTCGCAGCGGCACGGCGAGCCGCGCGGTCTGCTCTATCGCCTGTGGCGGGACCAGAAGCTGCTTGAGGTCGCCATAGCGGCGCGATCCCGCCAACCATATGTCACCGTGTAGATTTCCGCTGAGAATTGACCCGGTAGGGGCATAAATTTCCATTGAGAAT
>CAZJXG010000242.1:0-3158 GCA_964549965.1 uncultured Sphingomonas sp.
CGGCCGACCTGCGTTGTCCTGGTCGGCCAGTCGGGGATGGGCAAGACATCGATCCTGAAGGAAGTGGGCCGGCGGATAGAGCTGGCCTATCCGGAACCAGCGGACTGGGGCGATGCACGCTACATTCCGATGCTGCGTGCGGTCGTGCCCTCACACCCGACATCGCTGCGGATCAACCTTGCGTTGTTATGGAAGCAGGGCTGGCCGCTCACCCGCCGTACGCACCAAATTGCCGACCTCAAGGTCGCCGAACTGCTGGGTGAGCAGGCGACCAGGTTGGTTGCGATCGACAATGTCCATGCGGTGCTGACGGCTAGCGGACGGGCGCGGCGCGATGCGCTGGATTCGTTCCGGTTTCTGATGAGCGAGGGCAACGTCCACATGGTGGTGGCTGGGCTCGACATCGCCGCCGACATCTTCAGCGACGATGTCGAATTGGCCTATCGCTCGATTATCCTGCGCTTGACGCCCTGGGCACCGGGGGAGCCGTCGCAGCAGCTGGTCCGGGTCCTGGCGCGCGGCATTGGCCTGAGTGAGCCGGACCGCTTCGCCGAACCGGAAATGGCCGAATTCATCTGGCGTACCAGCCACGGCGTGACGGGCAATTTCAAGCGCCTGCTGCATTGGAGCCAGCGGGTCGCGCGGGACACGCATGGGCGCGAACATGTCGAATTCTCCGACGTCTACGAGGCGGCCCGGCTGTTTCCCTGCTATATCGACCGGTGAGGCGGGAGGAATGGAGGAGGGACCCGGCGCCGCTTGCCTACCGGGTTCTGCCGCAGCCCGAGGAATTCTTCGATTCCTGGCTAGACCGGCTTGTCTCACGCCACGGTACGACGCGCGCTGGCCTGTTCGAATTTCTTGGCCTGGAGCCGGGGCTAGCCCGCCTCGATCTGGGCGGCGGTCAGGAAGTCACCGGGCGCGCGGATGCGGCCCAGGCAATCGAACGGCTTGCCTGGGCGGTGCAGTGCGAGGTGTCCGTCGTGCAGGCCACCCTCGTTCCGGCCAGCGGCGAGTGCCTGTTGCCGCCGCGCGGGCGCCATTATGGCTGCCCGCAATGCTGGCTCGAATTCCACCTGGCAGGCAAGCCGCTGGTGATCCAGCGCGAATGGACGCTTCGGCAAAGCTGGCTCTGCCGCAAGCATCAGGCCTTGCTGGTCGATCTGCGCGATGTGCCGCGCCGCGCGGACGGGGTGATCGATCTTGCTTCACTGCGCCGCCTTGCTGCGGTGGCAGTGCGTACACTTGAGCTGCTCGGCTTCGCCGAACCCCGTCTGCTCGCCAACCGTCATGCCGCACTGAAGCTGCTGGGGCAGGGCGCTGCCGAGCGTCCGCCGCCCGGGCTCGATGCCTACATGCGCGAGTTCAGCGCGAACCGTCTCCATGTCGTGCCTGCGCGCACGCTGCTGCTGGCCCACGCTCATTGCCACGACCGCGAGTTGCCGCGCCGCTTTGCCGCGACCTTCGCTGTGCCCGGGTGCCCTGGGACCGAGATGCCCCGCATGCCGCTCCCCAAGTCGGCGATGTCGAGGGCGATGCTCACAGTAGCGCTTCGCCGGGTTCATCGTCATCGTCTACGCAGACGGTATCGTTGCCTTGAGGCGGTAGCGCAGCGGCTGAGCGCGTTCAGCTATCTGGCGAGAGTTGGCTGCGACGGACCTGACTGGTGCCAGCGCGCCTTGCATGCCCTGGGCGTAGAGAGCCGACAGCGGCAGAGCCGTGCAGAAGCGCTCGCCAGTCTCAGGCTCGCGAGGGATTTTGCGATACAGGCGGAACTGCGGCGACGGCCGCGCTGGGACAGCGAACCATTCGATCCGGCCTGCTGGGGATTTGCTCTTCCGACAGCCCGCGCACTCGAATTGGCCGTCGCCAGGCTCGAAGCGAAGGGTGAAAGGTCGCCCGCAGTGCCCAATCATCAAATTTCGCCCTGAGGGGCTCGTAGAGCGCGTTCGGCGCGCCGCTGCACCGGTGCCCTATCCGGGGCCTATTTTGGCGCTGTACGGCACATTTCCGGGGAAATCCAATTTCACTAATAATGTCAGCTAGATAGTCAAATTTCCGCAGTTTTCACGGATTTTGCTGCATCACGCGGCGATGACATAGCGGCGGAAGGCGTTGCCTTGGGTGATCTCGCGCAGGAGGTGCGCCTTGCACGCTTCGGCGATGAGCCGAGTGGTCGCCTGCCGCGATAGCCCCAAGGCCTTGGCTGCGCGCGCGACGGTGAGCGAGGGGCCGGCACCGGCGAGCAGGACGAGCGGGCGCAGGTGCGATGACTTGCGCCGCGAGGCACAGGCGGCCTCAAGCTTCGCCAGCCACAAGCGCAACCGCTGGTCGAGGCGGACCACGGCCGTGCCGCCTGCGCCAAGCGCGTCGAGCCAGGCGAGTCGGCAGCGCTCGTCACGGGCGTGGGTCGTCAATTCGTCGAGGTCGTCGTCGGTGACGCCGGTCAGCAGCGCGCGCCAGGGGGAGCGGTTGTGGCTGAGGCCGATCGCGGCAATGCCGCCGGCGGTGAGCTTGCCCTTTGCCATCGCACAGCGGTCGGCCAGCATCGCCCCGATCACGACGCTGCCGTGGGGCAGAGGGGCGGCGCGGGCGAACGAGGCGGCGAGATCGGCGCTGGCGATCAGGCGGGGGAGCGCCGACAGGCGTGCAGCCTGGCGCGCCCAGCCCTCGAGGCGGGTGTCGGCGATTTCGAGCGGGGCAGGGGAGGGCCAACCCTCTATCACCGGACCGTCGGCCTTGAGCCAGGTTCGGACCGCATCGGCAGTGGGAATGGCGCTCCAGGGGGGCTTGCGCTCGAAAGCCTGGACAAAAGTGAAGGGCCAGCGCCGCCACGCGCGCGGACCATAGCCGTAGTTCATGGCGAGCTGTTCTGGTATGACGCTTTCGCCTTCGAGCCAGCCCAGCGCCTCCTGCTCGGCGCTGCGAATATGGGCGATCAGGATAGCCGGTTCGGGGAACAGGGCGAGCCTCTCCTCGGCCCGGGCCAGCCCTTCGCGGGCGGCCCCGTGGGCGTTCAGGATGGCACTCGAAAAAATCGCTGACATGCACGGGATAACAGTGCATTGGATCTCAATTGTCAATCTAATATGTAGTTAAGGTGCATATGACGGATAGGCATCCACACCCGCTTTTTCCATAATCGGACATTATGGTAA
>CAZJXG010000243.1:0-3048 GCA_964549965.1 uncultured Sphingomonas sp.
GCTGCCCGGCGGCGGCTTCCTTGATCCGACGCAGCGCTATCATAACGAGCAGCGGCTGACGAAGCAGAGCCACGAATTCCGCATCAGCTCAGACAGCAGCAAGCCGTTCAGCGTCATCGCCGGCGCCTTCTACCAGCGCCAGGCCAACAACAACCTCGCCAATTATTTCGTCCCCGGGCTCGGTGCGGCACTTCCAACCTTCGTGACGATGGGCGACGACCTCTTCACCACCGACACGAAGATCATCCACCGCGACTTCGCACTGTTCGGTGAGGCATATTACCAGATCACCCCCGAGCTGAAACTCACCGGCGGCATCCGCTATTTCAAGGCCAGGAACACGCTGAAGGGCTTTTCGGGATTCCGGTCGGGCGCAGTGGGCGCCGGCTGCGCGGTACCGATCACCGTCGGAAGCTGCTTGCTCTTCGACAAGAAGTACAAGGAGAGCGGCGAGACCCACAAGCTCAGCCTCAGCTGGCAAGTCGATCCCGACAAGATGGTCTACGCCACCTATTCGACCGGCTTCCGTCCCGGCGGCAACAACCGCCGGGCGGGGATCAACCCCTATGATGCCGATACAATCGACAATTTCGAACTCGGTTGGAAGACCAGCTGGCTGGACCGCCGATTCCGGCTCAATGGCTCGGTCTACTATATGAAGTGGAACAAGCTCCAATATACGCTCGCGCCGGTCGGCTCCTTCGGCGTGGTGAACATCTACAATGCCGGTGATGCCCGCATCTATGGCGCGGAGCTCACCGCATCCTACACCTATGGCGGTTTCTCGCTCTCGGGGTCAGCGACCTTCACCGATGCGAAACTGACCACCCCCTTCTGCCAGATCAACGCAGCGGGCAATTCGGATTGTTCGGCGGGCGCGCCGGCCGCGCCGAAAGGCACCCGCTTGACGCAACAGCCGAAGTTCAAGGGCACCGCGACCGCCCGTTACGAGTTTGATCTCGGTGGCAATGAAAGCTTCGTCCAGGGATCGATGCTGCAGCAGGGCGGCGCGCGGCAATTCCTCGCGGTGGCCGACGATGCCGCGGTCGGGCGCACCAGGGCCTTCACCACCTTTGACTTCTCGGCCGGCACGAAGATCGGCGATATCAGCGTCGAGGCCTATATCCAGAACGCCTTCGACAAACGCGGCATCGCCAGCAAGAACACTTTCTGCGCGCCGACCTATTGCGGCCAGTTCGCGCGATCCTATCCGATCAAGCCGCAGATCTTTGGCATGAAGGTTTCGCAGCGTTTCTGATCGGGACGCAAGCGCGCCGGGCGAGACCTCGAGATCCGCCCGGCCGCTCGGGCTGGTGATGGCGACGGCGCTGGTCGTCGGCAACATGATCGGCTCGGGCGTCTATATGCTGCCCGCCAGCCTGGCACCCTATGGCTGGAACGTGATCCCCGCCTGGGGGATCACCATCGCTGGCAGCCTTGCGCTCGCCGCGGTTTTTGCGGGCCTATGCCGCGCGCGTCCGGAAACGGGCGGCCCCTATGTCTATGTCCGCGCCGCGTTCGGCACCGATGTCGCCTTCTATATTGCCTGGGCCTATTGGATATCGCTGTTCGTCGGCAATGGCGCGATCGCAGTAGCTGCGGTCAGCTATCTGTCGGCCTTCGTGCCGGTGCTCGCGACCAATGCTCCGCTGTCGACCGGCATCACGATCGCGCTCGTCTGGACGATGACGGCGATCAACATCAGCGGGACGCGCAACGCGGGCTGGGTGCAGCTCATCGCCACCGCGGTGAAGATCCTGCCGCTGATCGCGGTGGTGATCATCGCCGCGATGGCGGCTCCGCACGGCGACCTGACCCTGCCCGATCCGCACCGGCCCGAAATCGGGCTCGCCGCGATCACCACGGCGGGCACACTGACCTTATGGGCGTTTCTAGGGATGGAATCGGCCACGGTTCCGGCTGGTAAGGTTGCCGATCCGGGCCGCACGATTCCGCTCGCCACGCTCGGCGGCACCGCCCTGACCGGGCTGATCTACCTGTTCGCCTGCACGGCGGTGATCCTGCTGCTGGCCCCCGACGTCGCGGCGCATTCGGCAGCGCCCTTCGCGGACGTCATCGGGCGCTATTGGGGAGCGAGCGCGGCGCAAGTCGTCGCCGCCTTCGCCATGATCAGCGCGCTCGGGGCGCTCAACGGCTGGATCCTGCTCCAGGGCGAGATGCCTGCCGCCATGGCGGCGGGCGGGGTCTTTCCCCGCGCGCTCGGCAAGCTTGCCGCCAATGGCGTGCCGGTCCGCGCGCATATATTGTCGAGTTGCCTCGTCACCGCTGTTCTGGCGCTCAACGCCAGCAAGACGACGGTCAACCTGTTCACCTTCGTCGCCCTGCTCGCGACCACCGCGTCGCTCGTCATGTATGTGTTCGTGGCGGCGGCGGCGCTGAAGCTGGGCGGCGTAAAGCGGTGGATTGCGATCAGCGCCGCGATCTACTCGGTCTGGGCGCTCTATGGCGCCGGCATCGAGGCCAATATCTGGGGGGCGGTGCTGATCCTTGCAGGGGTGCCGGTCTGGTGGCTGATGCGCCGCGCGCGACGCTTCACGCCCGCCTGATCATCCGCCGAAAAACCGCCCCAGCCCTCGATCAGCCAGGATCGCCTGCGCGGCATTATGCCCCGGCGCGCCGGTCACGCCGCCGCCAGGATGGGTGCCTGCGCCGCACATATAGAGCCCCCTGATCGACCCGCGATAATCGCCATGGCCGAGGATCGGCCGGGCGGCCCAGAGCTGGTCGAGCGCCATATGGCCATGCATGATGTCGCCGCCGACAAGGCCGAAGGTGCGCTCCAGATCGAGCGGCGACAATATCTGCCGACCGACGACAGACTTCGCGAAGCCCGGCGCATGCGCCTCGACCGTGGCGATGATGTGATCGGCCGCTACCTCCCGCTCATCATCCCAGCTTCGGCCATCGGGGAGTTCGGGCGCGAACTGCTGGCAGAACAGGCTCGCCACATGCTGGCCCGGCGGCGCGAGGCTGTCGTCGACGGTCGACGGTATCAGCATTTCGACGATCGGCGCCTTCGACCAGCCA
>CAZJXG010000244.1:0-3033 GCA_964549965.1 uncultured Sphingomonas sp.
TCGCATCGTCCGGGGTGGGGTCGACGAACAGCACGTCATAGCCAACGGTGCGCGGCTGCGCGTCGGCCAGCCGGTTCAGCAGCTCGGCATGGATATGGCGCGGCCAGGGCCAGCGCCCGATCGCCTCGATGCTGCGATTGTCGATCGCGACGATGACGATGTCGTCGGGCGATGCGCGATCGGTGGCGGCCAGCGCCTGATCGTAGAGGATATAATCGACCCGATCGGTGAAGCGGCCGAGCGCGAGCGCCGCGACCAGCAGCGTCGCGATCAGCGCCAGCAGCAGCCAGCCCCGGTTGAGCCGGGTGGCCGGCGACGGTCGCTGGCTGGATTGGTTCGCTGTCGTCATGATCCCCCCTGCCGAAAGGACTATCATCGGCCGGGCGGCATGCAAATCACGGCGCATGTAAATTATACGCATGGAAAGCCCCCGACCCGCATGGCGGATCGGGGGCTTTCGCGGCGCAGTGCGGGGCCGGTGGTCCGGCGCCGCCTATTTCAGATCTTCGACCGAGACCCAGCCCTTGGTGCCATAGGCATCGCTGACCTCGACGAAGAGACCCTGCCGCCCGCCGGTCGGGGTCAGCAGCGTTCCGGCGCGCAGCGCGCGGACGGCGTCGCCCTTTGCCGCCTTGGCGTAGAGCTTGGTGTCGATCGCGGTGGTGTAGCCCGGCGTCGTCGCGACCGGCGTGGCCGCCGCCGCCGCCGGCCGGCCGGCCGGCTTCACCGCGACCAGCGCCGCCTGTTGCGACACGACGGCATTGAACGCGCCGATGAAGGCTGTGGTCAGCATCTGGCCATCCTTCGAGCTGCCATAGCCGCTCGCGCCCGCCGCATAGGGGTCGCCATAGCCCATGGCCGCCATCTGGGCCTTCGCCGCATCGCCCCACGGGTTGCTGGGGACGAGGCCGGCGCCGCCGAGCGAGACGACGGTCTTGGTCTGCTGCCCGCTGCCGCTGGCGATGGTCTGGCCGGTGGCCGGGCTGATCACGCGCAGCCCGGCCGCGATCGTCTTCTTCTTGCCGCCGAAGCCGCCCAGCATGCCCAGCGCCTGGCCGCCAAAGGGCAGGCCGCCCGCCAGCCGCCCGGCCATGCCGGAGCGGACCAGCGCCTCGGTCGCCAGGCCCTGGGCCAAGCCGATGCCCTTGTCGACCTCCTCCTTGTCGCCGGCGATGGCGCTCAGCAGGAAATCGGCGGGCACGCCGCTGTTATTGGCCTGCAGGGTGAAGCAGCCGCTCTGCACCGCCATCGCGGCGATCAGGTCGCGCGGGCTCGACAGCCCATATTTGGTCCAGCCCTGGGTATCGCCGTCGACCACGGCGATGCTGCCGATCGGCTTATCGCACTTGGTGAGCGTCGGGGCGGGTGCATCCGCCGCGAAGGCCGGCTGGGTAGACAGCAAGGCGGCGGCCACCGCCGCCGAAAGCGCATATTTCATGATGTGAAACCCCCGTTCCTATCGAAAGCCAAGAAGCTGATCCCGTCTGAATAGGCGAATCAGCCTCCGGCCCGTCCTGACGTTTCATGACATCGGCGCGGCCTGCGATGCGCCAGATCACATAAGCGTCAGTGTATTTTGCTTCGGCGGCGCTCCGTTGCTATGGCGCGCGCGACGTCCCTTCGCTCGCATCCGGGAATTTTCGTGACCGTTCCGCTCGACCGCATCCGCAATTTTTCGATCATCGCCCATATCGACCATGGCAAGTCGACCCTGGCCGATCGCCTGATCCAGCGCACCGGGGGGCTGACCGATCGCGAGATGTCCGCCCAGGTGCTCGACAATATGGACATCGAGAAGGAGCGCGGCATCACCATCAAGGCGCAGACGGTGCGTCTCGATTACACGGCGAAGGACGGGCTCACCTATGTCCTCAACCTGATGGACACGCCGGGCCATGTCGACTTCGCCTATGAAGTGTCGCGGAGCCTCGCGGCCTGCGAGGGGGCGCTGCTCGTCGTCGATGCGGCGCAGGGGGTCGAGGCGCAGACCCTCGCCAATGTCTATCAGTCGATCGAGCATGATCATGAGATCGTGCCGATCATCAACAAGATCGATCTGCCGGCCGCCGAACCCGACAAGGTGAAGAAGGAGATCGAGGACATCATCGGCCTGCCCGCCGACGATGCGGTGATGTGCTCGGCGAAATCGGGTATCGGCATCGACGATGTGCTGGAGGCGATCGTCAAGCGCATCCCGCCGCCCAAGGGCGATCGCAGCGCGCCGCTCAAGGCGATGCTCGTCGACAGCTGGTACGATCCCTATCTCGGCGTCGTCATTCTCGTCCGCGTGGTCGAAGGCGTCCTGAAAAAGGGCCAGCAGATCATGTTCATGCAGCATGGCACGCTGCATCTGGTCGATCGGGTGGCGTGCATGCGGCCCAAGCTGGAGCAGCTCAGCGAGCTGGCGGCGGGCGAAATCGGCATCATCACCGCGCAGATCAAGGAGGTCAGCCAGACCCGGGTCGGCGATACGATCACCGACGCGAAGAAACCGACCGCCGAAGCGCTGCCGGGCTTCAAGGAAGTCCAGCCGGTGGTGTTCTGCGGCCTGTTCCCGGTCGACGCCGCCGATTTCGAGAAGCTGCGCGAAAGCCTCTACAAGCTGCGCCTCAACGATGCCTCGTTCAGCTTCGAGGCGGAAAGCTCGGCGGCGCTCGGCTTCGGCTTCCGCTGCGGTTTCCTGGGGCTGCTGCATCTCGAAATCATCCAGGAGCGGCTGACCCGCGAATATGATCTCGATCTGATCACCACCGCGCCGTCGGTGGTCTATCGGCTCCATCTCAGCCATTCGAAGACCGAGGACGCCAAGACGATCGAACTGCACAACCCCGCCGACATGCCCGATCCCAACCGGATCGCGAGCATCGAGGAGCCGTGGATCGAAGCGACGATCTATGTGCCCGACGAATATCTCGGCTCGCTGCTGAAGCTGTGCCAGGACCGGCGCGGCATCCAGAAGAATCTCACCTATGTCGGCGGGCGGGCGCAGATCACCTATGAACTGCCGCTCAACGAGGTGGTGTTCGACTTCTA
>CAZJXG010000245.1:0-1648 GCA_964549965.1 uncultured Sphingomonas sp.
CCATCCCCCTGACCGGGGGGATAGCCGAAAAGTCTGCTTGAGCAGACTGTCGGCGGTGCCGCCTGACGTCCATTGGACCTTGTTCCCCGGCACGAGAGGGGAGGCTGCGCGGCATGAGGGGCCGCGTCTTGCTGCGCGGTGAGGGGACCGATCGGTGTCCCTGGAACATGCCAAGGAGACCCGCAGTGGCCGACTATTTTTCCCGCCATCCCGACCATGCGTTCGTATTCGCGTTCGTCTGCTTCGCGATCACCGTTTACCTGTTTCGCTATGTCGGCCCGGGGATCGGCGGCGGTGGCGACTGGTCATCGCGCGACCATTATGAGCGCAACCTGCGCGATGGTCCCGACGACTATAAATCGTGACGGCGCTGTGCCCATGAAGACGATCGTCGTCAGCCTGCTCAAGGGCGGGGTCGGCAAGACCTTCCTCGCCACGCACCTCGCCTGGTATCTGGCCGAGCAAGGCGGCAATCGCGTCGCCTTTCTCGACCTTGATCCGCAGGGCAGTTCCACACGCCGGCTTGCCAGCGAGCGAACTGGGTGGTTCTCGGCGGACCTGTTCGATCCCGAGGCGCGGCTCGAGCTTACCGATGCGCCCGGCATCACGGTCTTCGCCGCCGATCCGCGCCTGCAGATGGTCAAGGCGGCTGCGGATGTCCGCGATTTCCTCGGCCGGTTCCCTGCGCTTGGTGCCCATTTCGACCATTGCGTCATCGACACCGGTCCCAAATGGGACGAGCTGACCTTGAGCGCGATGGCGGTGGCCGACGCAGTGATCGCGCCGGTCCAGGTCGCCGAGGATTCGATCGAGTGCGCCAAGATGCTGCTCACCGCGCTCAAAAAGGCGGAAGGCGCGCGCGGCGGGCGCAAGGTCGATTTTCTCGGGCTGTTGCCCTCGATGGTCAATCCTTTCGACCGACGCGAAATGGACAATGCGGTCAAGCTCGCCCGCGCCGTTGGTGAGAAGCTGATGTTCCCCGCCTTCATCAAGGCGCGACCGACCTACAAGCATTCGGCCGAACAGCATCATCCCGTCTGGTGCGAAACCGGCAGCGGCGCAAAAGCGGCGGCTGACGAAATCCGGCCGATCCTGGCGGAGATCGTTCGCCGGATGGACGTCCGCCATCTGAGTGCGGCGTGATGGGCAAGTTCGATCAGCGCGCCGAAGAGTTCGGACTGCTCGTCGGTCTCCACGACAGCGCGCGGCGCGTCGAGGATCTGCCGCTCGACTGGATCATGGCCGATCCGGAAAATCCGCGGCGCGTGTTCGACGAGACGGAGCTCAAGGATCTTGCTGCCTCGATCGCCGCGCGCGGCGTCCTGCAGCCTATCATCGTCGCCCCGAAAAATGGCGACGGCCTTCACGTCATCCGCGTCGGCGAGCGGCGCTTTCGGGCATCGCGCCTTGCCGGGCGCGAGACCATCCCGGCGATCGTGATGGCGGTGGTGAACCGCGCCGACACGCTCGCCGATCAGATTGTCGAGAATGACCAGCGCGCAGGCCTCACCCCCCATGATCTGGCGACCGGGATCGAACGCATGCTGGGTGCCGGCGTCACCCAGGCGGAGATAGCCCGCGCGCTCGGCCGATCGAAGCAGTTCGTATCGCTCTATGCCGCCTGTGCCGACATGGCGCCCTGGCTGCG
>CAZJXG010000245.1:1748-2971 GCA_964549965.1 uncultured Sphingomonas sp.
TCGATGTTCGAAACGGAGGTGCCGCCGCAGCCTCGGCCGCTCGATGCGGTTCGGGTGACGGTGGGTGGGCGGACAGGACGTTTGATCCTGCCCGAGCGCGTTCGGGTGGCGTTCGACGACGGCGAGGAGGTCGAAGCGCCTGTTGCCGAGATCGCCATGGAGTAAACCATCGGCGGGGCAGGCCGGGGCGCACCCAATCACCCCTCACTCCGCGTCGAAACGATCGAGCTTTTCAGACAATTTTGACAGCCGTGCCCCTTTCTTCAGGGGCGCGGCTGTCTTCATTTTGGCGGGCGGAGGGAATTAGTTCGCTCGGAAATATTCTTTTTCCCGCCGATGCCAGTCGGGTTGGATACGTCGCTTGCAGAGGGGCGGAGTCTGTTTGAGCAGACTATAAGACGAGTGGTTTTAGGTGAGGGCCGGATAGGCTTGGCGCCGTCATTGTTAAACAATAGCAATGGGGTGTGGCGTTTTTTGGCCTCCGTCTGCCCGATGATCTCGCGGCGCGCTTCGATGCTAAGGCGACTGCCTCCGGCGGCCGCTCAGCGCTCCTGCGCAAGCTGATCGACGGTGCGCTGCAGGACGACGGGGACGTGTCGTGCGAAACGTCTTCGGCTCGGACCCGCACGACTGACCGGCTGCAGCTTCGGCTCATGCGCGAGGATATCGTCCAGCTCGATGCGGCGGCGGATGCGCGCGGCCTCAAACGGACCGAGTGGCTGGTGATGCTGTTGCGCCGACGGTTGCACGCGACATCGCCGCCGTCGCGTGGCGACCGGGTGCTGATCGCGCAGTCCTGGCGCGAACTCAACCGGATCGGCATCAATCTCAACCAGGCGGTCCATGCGCTGCATGCCGCGACCATGGTGGATTCCCGTCTCGACCTGGCGCGCGAGGCCGCGCGGGTCGCTTCCTTCCGGGATGAGGTGGCCGATCAGCTGCGCGTGCTCGGCCGCGCGCTCAAGGGTGACATGGCCTACTGGGATACGGCCGATGAATGAGGATGACGACGGCGTCCTGCCGCTCCCCAGTCTGATGGAAGCCTGGCGACCGCCGACCGGGGGCAAGCGCAGCCTGCGCGGGGGTACGCTGCGGATCGGTTCGGGCGGCAAGGGCCGGGGCGGGAGCAATGCTGTGCCGGCGCTGTCGGCGGCGCAAGCGCGGGCCAAGCTCGAGCGGATCGTGCGCAAGGCCCCCGAGGTCATGGTCAAGATCTCGGGCAA
>CAZJXG010000246.1:0-2944 GCA_964549965.1 uncultured Sphingomonas sp.
CCTTCGTGATCGTCGATGCGGCGATGAACGACCTGATGCGCCCCAGCCTCTACGATGCCTGGCACGATATCCGCAGCGTTTCGCCGAACGGTGCCGATATGACGGCCAACATCGTCGGCCCCATCTGTGAAAGCGGCGATACATTCGCCAAGAAGCGGGTCATGGATGCTGTCCAGCCCGGCGACCTCGTCACCTTCATGACGGCGGGGGCCTATGGGGCGACGATGGCCAATACCTATAATTCGCGCGCCTTGACGCCCGAAGTACTGGTAAGCGGGGACCAGTGGGCGGTGGTGCGGGAGAGGCAGCCGATCGAGGCGCTCATCGCGGCGGACAGATTGCCGCCCTGGATTTGAAGGACCGATACGCATGAAGCCCGTCCGCAAGGCCATTTTCCCGGTTGCCGGGTTCGGTACCCGTTTCCTGCCCGCGACCAAGGCGGTCCCCAAGGAGATGCTGCCGGTCGTCGACCGGCCGCTGATCCAATATGCGGTCGACGAGGCCCGCGCGGCGGGGATCGAGCAGATGATCTTCGTCACCGGCCGCAACAAATATGCGATCGAGGATTATTTCGACGCGGCCTATGAGATCGAGAGCGACCTCGCCGCCAAGAACAAGACCGACTTTCTCGACCGGCTGGAGGCGACCCGGCTCGCGCCCGGCAAGGCCGCTTTCGTCCGCCAGCAGCAGATGCTGGGGCTGGGCCACGCCGTCGCCTGCGCGCGCGATCTGGTCGGTGACGAACCCTTCGCGGTGCTGCTGCCCGACGAACTGCTGTGGAATCCCGCCGCTCCCTGCCTGAAGCAGATGATGGCCACCTATGACGCCAAGGGCGGCAATGTCGTCGCCGTGCTCGAAGTGCCCGAGGACCAGACCCACAAATATGGCATCGTCGATCCCGGTATGAGCGAAGGTGCTGTGACCGAGGTGCGCCGGATGGTCGAGAAGCCGGCGGCGGGGTCCGCCCCCTCGCGGCTCGCCATCGTCGGCCGCTACATCCTCCAGCCCGAAATCTTCGCGCTGCTCGACAAGGGCGAGCGCGGCGCGGGCGGGGAAATCCAGCTGACCGACGCGATGGCCAAGCTGGTCGGCGTGCAGCCCTTCCACGCGCTCACCTTCGATGGCGAGCGGCATGACTGCGGCGACAATGCCGGCTTCATCCAGGCCAATATCGCGCTGGCGCTGGAGCGACCCGAGATCGCGGATTCGGTGCGCGCCTTCATCCGCACCCTGGTCTGAGCCAAGCGCCCGTCAGGGAAGCGGCCGTTCGGCGAGCCTCTTCTCCGCCTCGCCCATATAGTCGCGCGTGATCGGCAGGGCGCGGCGGTCGCGGACATATTGGATCTGGTAATTGCACAGATTGCCGTGGAGGAAGGCGGCCCGCGCGCCGGCCAGGTAGAAGGTCCACATGCGGAAGAACCGCTCGTCATAGAGCGCGACGATCGCATCCTTCGCCGCCATCGTCCGGTCGTACCAGCGATCGAGCGTCAGCGCATAATGGATGCGCAGCGTCTCGACATCGGACACCATCATCCGCGCCTGCTCGCTCGCGCCGGTAATCTCCGACAGCGCGGGATTATAGCCGCCGGGGAAGATATATTTGAGCGTGAAGGCGTCGGTCTTGCCCGGCCCGCCCAGCCGTCCGATCGTGTGCAGCAGCATCACCCCGTCGTTGGCGAGCAGATCGCGGCATTTCAGGAAGAAGGCGGGATATTGCGGCACGCCGACATGCTCGAACATGCCGACCGAGACGATCCGGTCGAAGGTCCCGTCGAGCTGGCGATAGTCGATCAGTTCGAACTTCACCCGGTCCGATACCCCCGCCTCTGCGGCGCGGCGGCGCGCGACCTTCAGCTGCTCCTCGGACAGGGTGATGCCGAGCACGTCGACGTCGGCCACCCGGTTCAGATACAGCGCCATCCCGCCCCAGCCGCAGCCGATATCGAGCACCCGGAGCCCCGGCTTCAGGTGGAGCTTGGCGGCGATATGCGCTTTCTTGTCGGCCTGCGCCTGATCTAGGCTGTTGCCGGGATCGGTGAAATAGGCGCAGCTATATTGGCGGTCGGCGTCGAGGAAGAGATCATACAGCCGGTCGTTCAGATCATAATGATGCGCGACATTGGCCTTGGAGCGGCCTGCCCAGTTGAAGCTCTGCACCCGCGCGCGCAGCCGGTCCCGGATCAGGTTGCGCAGGGTGCCGCGCAGCGTGACCCGCGCCTCTTCCCATCGCCCATTGGCGCGGACGAGGTCGACCAGATCCCGGATGTCGCCCTGCTCGATCACCAGCCGCCCGTCCATGAAGGCCTCGGCG
Organism: uncultured Sphingomonas sp.; assembly: GCA_964549965.1. Classification (GTDB taxonomy): domain Bacteria; phylum Pseudomonadota; class Alphaproteobacteria; order Sphingomonadales; family Sphingomonadaceae; genus Rhizorhabdus. The sequence goes on from CAZJXG010000246.1 coordinate 2,312, forward strand.
GCGTGGAGATGCGGGTTGGTGGCGATGAAGCCGGGGACGCCCTTGTCGAGGAAACGGATCGTGACGGGCTTGAGCGCCGGATCGGGCGACCCGAAGCGCCGGGCGGTTCCGTCGGCCAGGATTATCGTCATGTCGCCACGCTTGAAGAGATGGCCGACGAAACGATCGAACAGCGACATGGGCGCACTCCTGAAGGCAGTGCATAACAACCCCGAAATATCGCGCCATGCAAGGGGTTTAGCGCGACGCGTTTAACGGTGACAGCGCAGCTCCCCGGGTGGGAAAGCGACGAGCGGCCTCAGCCCAGCGCCGCCTGCTTCTCTTCGGCCAGCCGGTCGAGTTCGGCCCGGCTCTTCTTCTCCGCCGCCGATTTGAGCTGCCCGCAGGCCGCCATGATGTCGCGCCCGCGCGGGGTGCGTACCGGCGCCGAGATGCCGGCCTTGAAGATGATGTCGGAGAAGCGGGCGATCCGCTCGGGGTCGGAGCATTCATAGTTCGCACCCGGCCAGGGATTGAACGGGATCAGGTTCACCTTGGCCGGCAGCTTGTACTTCTTCAGCAGGCGGACCAGCTCGCGGGCGTCGTCGTCGCTGTCATTCTTGTCCTTGAGCATCACATATTCGAAGGTGATGC
>CAZJXG010000247.1:0-2781 GCA_964549965.1 uncultured Sphingomonas sp.
GTATTGCCCGCTTGCACCCGGCACACCTGTGCGCCGCGGTGGCGGCAGGCATTGAGTAGCACGCGCAACTCGTCCTGTTCGTCGCGAATCAGGATGAAGGGATCCTCGCCAATGTTGCGGGTGACGAAATCGCCGCGGTTCGGGATCTCGGTTTCATGCCCGACATACACCCAGCATTTCGCGAAGATGCGCCGCAACTCGAGTTCGTAGATTTCGCGATCGTGGAAGATCGCCGCCGGCAACAGCCCTTGGCGCAGATCGTCCACCATGCCTTCGATCGAAGCGGGAACGGCAAAGGCTTCCTCGGCCATACTAGTCCTCTCTATCGGCGACCCGCGGGCCGGCTTGTCATAAACGAACACGTCACAGATCCGACCTCAGCCGACAACCGAGCCGCCTCACTCTTAAATGGACATGTCCATTAAATTGGCCGATGTCAAGGCGGATATGCGGGGCCATTCCCCCGCTTTCGAACCGTTTCCGGGGCATCTGCGGCGCTCGCGGACATGAAATCGGGGGCGCGAAAGAGGAGGACGGCCGCATGGGACGAGGAACGGATTTGAACAACGGTGACTGCATCGGCACCCGCGATGGGCTGGCGAAATCTTCGCGCTGCGCGGTCGCCAGCCTGGCCGCCACAATCTTCCTGTCGTCGCTGGGCGGCAGCGTGTCGAACGTCGGCCTGCCAACGCTGTCGCGCGCGTTTGCGATCGGTTTTTCCCAGGCGCAGTGGATCGTGCTTGCCTATTTCCTCGCGGTCATCAGCCTGATCGTCAATGCCGGCGGACTCGCAGACAGCCTGGGCCGCCAGCGGCTGCTGCTCGGCGGGCTGCTGCTGTTCGGCCTGGGCTCGATCGGCGCGGGCGCGGCGTGGAGCTTCTGGTTGCTTATCGTGGCGCGGGGGCTGCAGGGCGTGGGAGGCGCGATCATGTTGGTGCTGGCCACTGCGCTGGTCTGCGACATCGTGCCGACTCGGCGGCTCGGCAGCGTGCTTGGCCTGCTGGCCGCGATGTCGGGCTTGGGGACAGCGGCGGGTCCCTCGCTGGGCGGGTTCCTGATCGCGGGCTTCGGCTGGCGCGCGTTGTTTTTCGTCAACGTGCCGATCTGCATCGCGATTGCCTGGATGGTCCACCGAACGGTGCCGCGAACCCGCCATGCCACGGCGGGGCCGTGGCGGCCGGACTGGACCGGCACCTTCCTGCTCGTCGGGGCGCTGTGTGCCTATTGCTACGCAGCCACGCCCGAAAGCGGCCGCTTCGCCGCCGGCAATCTGGTCGCGCTGGCGCTTGCGGTTGCGGGCGCGGCGGTGTTCGTGCTGGTCGAGCGGCGCGCTGCCAATCCGTTGCTGCGGCCGGAGATGTTCCGCGATCCTTCCCTATGCGGCAATCTGGCGATGAGCGTGATCGGCTCGACCGTGATCATGGCGACGCTGGTCGTCGGCCCCTTCTATCTGGTCGAGGGTCTGCACATGACACCCGCCCAGGCGGGGCTGGCGCTTTCGGTCGGGCCGGTCATCTCGGCTGTCGGGGGCGTGCCGATCGGGCGGCTGGTCGACCGGCTCGGCATCGTCGCGATGAGCCTTGCCGGGCTGGCGATCATGGCGGCGGGAGCGGCGGGGCTGGCTTTCAGCGAGGGGATCGTCGGCCTGCCGCGCTTCATCGGCTCGCTGATCGTGGTGATGGGCGGCTATGGCGTGTTTCAGATCTCCAACAACGCCGCGGTGATGGCGAAATCCTCTTCTGCAACGCGCGGCACCTTCGCCGGACTGATGAACCTGTCGCGCAATATCGGATTGGTCACCGGCGCGTCGGTGATGGCCTCGATCTTTTCCGCCACCGCGCACGATGGAGCTCCGGGCGGACTCGCCGCGGCGCACGGACTCAGGGCCACCTTCGCGACAGCCGCCGGCATGGCTGCCCTCGCAGTGGCAATCGGGCTATCGAGCGGCGCGGTCCCGATCTTGCGCCGCAACGCAAAACGCGGCGGCTGACGGCAAATTTCGGGCCGCGCCATCCGAAAGGTTGACGCGATCGTCCAGCGCCCTAGAAATGGACACGTCCATTAAATTTGAACAACTGCATAACCAGAAAGCTGGAGAGACCTAATGAACCCGGTGACGACGGCGTCGCACATGTTGATCGGTGGCGATCTGGTGGCGAGCGAAAGCGGCGACTGGATCGATTCGATCGACCCCGCGACCGAAGAAGTGATCGGGCGCATTCCTGCCGGCAACGCACGCGATGTGGCCCGTGCGGTGGAGGCGGCGGATCGTGCGTGGGCGGCGTGGAACGGGATCGGCGTCGCCGCCCGCGCCGAGGCACTCCGCGCGTTCGGCCGCAAGATGCTGGAACGCGCCGAAGAGCTGCTGGAGGTCGAGGTCCGCGACACCGGCAATACGATCGCGCCGATGCGCGGCGACGTGCGCACCGGTGTGGAGGGGATGAACTATTATGCTGGCCTCGCCTATGAACTGAAGGGCGATACGATCCCGGCGACGCCCGGCAACCTGCACTTCACCACGCGCGAGCCTTACGGCGTGGTCGCTCGGATCGTGCCGTTCAACCATCCGGTGATGTTCGCCACCGCCCGCACCGCGGCCGCGCTGATGGCCGGCAATTCGGTGGTGGTAAAGCCGCCCGAGACGAGCTCGCTCTCCGCGCTGATCCTGTCTGAGATCGCGCGCGATGCGCTGCCGCCGGGCGTGTTCAATATCGTCACCGGCACCGGAGCGGGCGCGGGCGCGCCGCTGGTGCGCCATCCCGGTGTCAAGCGCATCGCGTT
>CAZJXG010000248.1:0-2779 GCA_964549965.1 uncultured Sphingomonas sp.
CGCCGCTTGGGCTAGGACGAGTCCCATGTCAATACGCCGCCTGCCGGAACATCTGGTCAATCGCATCGCTGCCGGTGAAGTGGTCGAAAGGCCGGCCAGCGCGCTGAAGGAGCTGGTCGAGAATTCGATCGACGCCGGCGCCACGCGAATCTCGATAAGCCTCTCAGAAGGGGGGCTTTCCCTGATCGATGTCGCCGATGACGGCTGCGGCATGGCGCCGGAGGAGATCGCGCTCGCCATGGAACGGCATGCGACGTCGAAACTTCCGGATGACGCCATTGAATCCGTCACGACGCTGGGGTTTCGCGGCGAGGCGCTGCCGTCGATCGGCAGCGTCGCCGATCTGACCATCGAAAGCCGCGTTCGCGGCGCCGATGGCTGGTATCGTCGGATAGATCATGGCGCGCTGGTCGGGGAGGGGCCGGCCGCGCTTCCGCCCGGCACCCGCATCAGGGTCTCCAACCTCTTCGCCAAGGTGCCGGCGCGGCGCAAATTCCTGCGGTCCGCCCGTTCCGAATATGCGGCCTGCGTGGACATCATCAAGCGGCTCGCCATGGCGCGGCCCGATATCGGCTTCACGCTGGAGCATGACGGGCGCCGCTCGATCCTCGTCGCACCGGACGGGCAGCGCCCCGAGCGGGTGGCGGCGCTCACCGACCGCGATCTCGCCGGGAATAGCGTGATCGTCGATTACCGCCGCGAGGCGGTATCGCTGACCGGCGTGGCGGGCCTCCCCACGTTCAACCGCGGCGTCGCCGACCATCAATATCTGTTCGTCAACGGCCGGCCGGTGAAGGACCGGCTGCTGATCGGCGCGTTGCGCGCGGCCTATCAGGACATGCTCGCCCGCGACCGGCATCCGCTGGTGGCGCTGTTCATCGAGCTGCCCGGCGACCAGGTCGACGTCAATGTCCACCCCGCCAAGACCGAAGTCCGCTTTCGCGATCCGGGGTTGATCCGCGGCATGATCGTCGGGGGGCTGCGCGCGGCGCTCGACGAGGCGGGGCATCGCAGCGCGCAGCGCCCGTCGGTCGCGGCGCTCGGCAACTGGCAGAGCGGCGGATTCCAGGCACCGGTCACGCCTTCGATTCCCAATGGCTTCGGCTTTTCGGCCACGGCGCGAGAGGCCGGGCAGGGGAGCGTGTGGGATCGGGTCAGCGATTTCATACCGGCGCCGATGGCCCGCGCCGAACCGGCCTATGCTGCCGCGCCTGAGCACAAGGCCTATCCGATGGGGGTCGCACGCGGGCAGGTGGCCGCCACCTATATCGTCGCAGAGGCCGAGGACGGGCTGGTCATCGTCGACCAGCATGCCGCGCATGAGCGCCTCGTGCTGGAACGGATGCGCCGGGCGATGGCGGATGGCGGCGTCGCCCGCCAGGCGCTGTTGCTGCCCGAAGTGGTCGAGATGGACGAAACGGGCTGTGATCGTCTGGAGGCGCGGATCGCCGAACTGGCCGAGATGGGGCTGGAACTGGAACGGTTCGGCGCCAAGGCCATGCTGGTCCGCGCGACACCGGCATTGCTCGGGCAGGGCGATGTCCATGGTCTCGTCATCGACCTCGCCGACGAACTCGCCGCCTATGACGAAGCGCTGTCACTCAAGGAGAGGCTGGATCATGTCGCGGCAACCATGGCGTGCCATGGATCGGTGCGGGCAGGGCGGACATTGTCGGTCGCCGAGATGAACGCGCTGCTGCGGGAGATGGAAGTGACGCCGCATTCCGGCCAGTGCAACCATGGCCGGCCGACCTGGATCAAGCTGGGCCATGGCGACATCGAGAAGCTGTTCGGGCGGAAATGACCCGAGATCGCGGGGCGATTGTCGCCTATCTTTCGCTGACGCTGGTCATGCTGTTCTGGGCCGGCAATGCGATCGTCGGCCGGGCGATGAGGGCGGACATCCCGCCTTTCACGTTCGCCTTCCTGCGCTGGACGCTGGCCTTGGCCCTGCTGCTGCCGCTGGCCGCGCCGCATCTGAGGCGTGATCGGGCGGCTCTGGCTGCGGGTTGGAAGAGCGTGCTGCTGCTCGGGGTGCTTGGCGTAGGTGGGTTCAACGGGTTTTTGTATCTGGGCCTGCATTCTACCAACGCCACCAATGCGCTGCTTCTCCAGGCGGCCACACCTGCTGGCGTGCTACTCGTGGATCGCTTGCTGTTCGCGCAGCGAGCGCCCGCGACACGGATATTCGGCATAGTCCTGTCGACGCTCGGCGTGGTCGCAGTGATCACGCAGGGTGACATCGCGGTGCTGGCAGGCTTGCGGTTCGGGTTCGGCGACATACTCGTGCTCTGCGCCGTCGCGACCTGGTCGCTCTATACGAGCCTGCTGCGCGGCAAGCCGCCGGTGAATCCGCTAAGCTTGCTGAGTGCGACCTTCCTGATCGGCGCGCTATGCATGGCACCGCTTGCAATGGGCGAATGGGAGGCGGGTCGCCGGCCGCATGTCGCGCCCGAGGTGATCGGCGCCATTCTATATGTGGCGGTATTTCCCTCGATCCTGAGTTATCTGATGTTCAACCGGGCGGTAGGCCAGATCGGTGCAAGCCGGGCCGGGCAGACGATCTCGATGATGCCGCTATTCGGCGCGCTGCTCGCGGCGGGGCTCCTGAGTGAACCGCTGCATGATTATCACCTCGCCGGCATGGCGCTCATTTTCGGGGGGATCGCTTTCACGATATGGATGGAACGCGGGCAAAAGCTAAGCGGTTGATCCGCAAAGCGCTTGAAGTTTCAAGCCGAAGTGCGACATCGCTTTGGGGCAGCAGGGGTGGGTGGAG
>CAZJXG010000249.1:0-332 GCA_964549965.1 uncultured Sphingomonas sp.
AATGCCGGAGTCTCCTTCGCCGGCATTGGCATCGCCCATGTGCTGGCCCCGCTCCCGCTGGGCATCGCCGCCGGGTTGTTCCTCGGCAAGCAGATCGGCATCTTCGGCAGCGTGCGTCTCGCCGTCGCCTTCGGCCTGGCCCAGCGACCGGCCGGCGCGAGCTGGCGGCAGGTCTACGGCGTCGCGTTGCTGTGCGGGATCGGCTTCACGATGAGCCTGTTCATCGGCGCGCTCGCCTTCCCAAGCCGGCCGGATGAAGTCGACGCAGCGAAGCTCGGCACACTGGCGGGCTCGCTGCTGTCGGCGATCGCCGGCTGGGCGGCGCTGCGTTT
>CAZJXG010000249.1:342-2771 GCA_964549965.1 uncultured Sphingomonas sp.
TGTGCGGGATCGGATTCACGATGAGCCTGTTCATCGGCGGGCTTGCCTTCAACGATCCGCTGCTCGGCGACGAGGTGAAGATCGGCGTGCTGGGCGGATCGCTGCTGTCGGCGCTCTGCGGCTTCGCGCTGCTGCGCTGGACGGGCCCGCGACAACGCTGACGGCGTTTATTGTCCCAGCTTGTCCTTCAACGCCTTGAGCGCGGCGAACGGGCCGGTCACAACCTCATCCTCCGACAATATCCCCGCCGCCTTCAACACGGCTTCGGCATCGGGAGCGCGCGGGAAGGGATCGAGGCTCAGCGCCAGGGTCTCGGCGACCGCCTCACCCAGATCGACCACGCTGCCGCTATAATCGATCGTGTCGCAATCCTCCACGTCGAGCTCGATCTCCTCCGCGTCGCCCTCGGGCACGAAGCGCAGGCTGAAAGCCTCGTCGATCGTCGCGGGTACCGGCCCGCCCGTCGCCACGCAGGCCTGCTCGACCGTCGCCCGGATCCGGCCTTCGGCGAGGATCGTCTCGCCTTCGCGGCGCAGCACGGCATCCGCCGCCAGGCCCTCGATCGAAATCAGCCCGAAGCGCGCCGCCAGCGCCGCGCGCTCGGCCTCGTCGGCTTCGATAGCGACGGTGCGGCCGCCCTCGCCAAGCGTATCGATGCGGACGGGCCGCGAGAATTCGGGCGTCGTCATCCGATCCGCCCCCCCAGCACATCCTCCCAGGCTGTCGCGCCCAGCCGCGCCGATATTGCGCGCAGCCGCTCGGCCACCGCCGCCGGGCGCGCGTCCAGCCCCGGCTCGCCGCGCCAGATATTGCGGACCAGCGCCGCCTCGAGCACGGCCGGATCATGGATCGCCTCGCGATAGGCCGTCAGCCGCCCGCCCATCGCCGCGACCATCTTGCCGAGGTGCTTGCCGACGAGGACATCACCTATCCCGATCTGCCGGACCTGCCCCTCCATATCGTCGATGAACACTTCGGTCAGATAGGTGCCCGCCGACCGGCCCGGTGCGCCCTCGGCCTCGATACGGACCTGCACCAGCGACAGGATCGCGGCGACCATGTCGAAGCGGCCATCGAGCGTATCGGGCACGCCCAGTTCCGCATACCAGGCCGGCTCGCGCGCGATGTGCACGATCGCTATGTAGAGCGGCACCAGTTCCTCGCGCGGGTCGGGGCCGAAGCCGAACAGGGTCTTCAGAAATTTCACGCGGGTTCCCTCGGGCTCATTCAGCGGCTATCAAGCGCAGCCCTCTATACCGGGCCGCTGCATCTTGCCACCGGGCTGTCGCCGCGCATATTGAGACGCAACCCCCGGCCCGCAAGCCGCCCCGTTCGAGTGCCAAGGAGAAACGCATGTCCCGGACCCTGTTGCGATCGACGGCGATTGCCGGAACGATCGCCATTTTGGGCCTGACCGCCGGATGCGCGCGCATCCGCGACCACAAGGGCTATGTCGTCGATTCGACCCTGATCGGCACGGTCGCGCCGGGCGTCGACAATCGCGAATCGGTGGAGAAGACGCTGGGTCGTCCCAGCTTCGCGGGTCAGTTCGACAAGGACCGGACCTGGTATTATGTCGCACGCGATACCCGCCAGATCGGCTATCGCAGCCCCAAGGCGGTGGACCAGACCGTGCTCGCCGTCCATTTCGACGGACAGGGCAACGTCGCGTCGGTCGAACGGACCGGCATGGAGAAGGTCGCCCAGGTCTCGCTGTTCGGCGACAAGACTCCCACGCTGGGCAGCAAGCGCGGCTTCTTCCGCGAACTGTTCGGCAATATCGGCCGAGTCGGTTCGGTGGGCCAGGCCGGCGGCACCGCCGACAATCCCAATTAATCTGGGCCGAATTAGACTGGCCGAATTAAGCCCGGACGAAACTGGTCCTGCCTGCCGTTCCCGCGCGAGCGGGCATGACTGCCGAAATATCTAGCCGCTGTTCCTGAGCGCCGTCGCGATCGCGTTGATCGACAGCTGTATCCCCTCACGGACACGCGGATCATCCTCGCCGGCGCGGTGGCGCTTGAGCAGTTCGATCTGCAGCAGGTTGAGCGGCTCGATATAGGGCAGGCGCAGCCGGATCGACTGGTCGAGCGACGGATTTTTCTGCAACAGCCGGGTCTGGCGGGTAATCGACAGCAGCGATTCCTGCGCCATCTCCCAGCCCTGGCGGATACGGCCGAAGATCGCCTTGCCCATATCCTGATCCTCGACCAGTGCGACATAGTGCTCGGCGATGTCCATGTCGGATTTCGCGAGCACCATTTCCAGATTGGCGAGGGTCGACTGGAAGAAGGGCCAGGCCTCCAGCATCTCGCGCAACAGGCCGATATCCTTATAGCCCTTCAGCCCCTGGCCGACGCCATACCAGCCCGGCAGCATCACCCGCGCCTGCGCCCAGCTGAACACCCAGGGGATGGCGCGCAGATCCT
>CAZJXG010000250.1:0-2756 GCA_964549965.1 uncultured Sphingomonas sp.
GGCGGGCTCGTGCTGATTCTGCTCTATTTGCTTATCATCCGCTGGGGAATGGGGGTCGCGACCCGCGCGAAGGGGCGTTTCGCGCGGCTGACCGCCGCCGGGCTTTCAACCACGATCTTCTTCTACATGGCGATCAACCTGTCGATGGTGATGGGGCTGGCACCGGTGGTGGGCATCCCGTTGCCGCTCGTGTCCTTCGGCGGGTCGGCGATGATGACGGTGCTGATCTGCCTCGGCATGCTGATGGCGATCGATCGCTCTTCGCGCCGGCTGTGACCAGCACCGGCTTCGACGCCGATTATGCGGCGCTGGTCGCGCTGTACCGCGCGGGGCGACATGATGTGGTGGTCGAACAGGGGGCCGTGCTGGCACGAAGCCATCCTGGCCGGGCCGCGCTGTTCAATCTGATCGGCGCATCGCTTGCCGGGCTGGGGCGCCATGACGAAGCGGTGGAAGCCTATTCCAACGCCCTGGCGATCGAGCCCGAATCCGCCGACGCCGTCAATAATCTGGGAGCTGCGCTGCGCCACCTCGGCCGGATCGAGGCCGCTGTGCAATGCCATCGCCGTGCCCTGGCGATCCGGCCCGACCATGCCGCCGCGCTCAACAATCTCGGCACGGCGCTGCGCGAGCTCGGTCGGGAGGAAGAGGCCATCACCGCCTTCCGTCGGGCCGCGGAGGTGCGGCCGGATTTGTTTGAAGCGCACCTCAATCTCGGAAACATGCTGGTCCAGGCCGGCCGGCGCGAAGAGGCGGTCGTGAGTTTCGACCGGGCGCTCCAGCTGCGCCCCGGCGACGGCTATGCCCGCGCCCAAAGGCTCTTTCTCCAGGCGCATCTCTGTGACTGGGCGGCGATCGACGCTGAGGCAGCGGCGATCCCGGAACTTGGCGTATCGGTTGGCGTCGTCTCGCCGTTCACGCTGATGGCGCTGGATGACAGCCCGGAGCGGCATCGCATTCGCGCCGAACGCTATATGGCCGATCGCTTCCCGCCGCCACGGCCACGCCAGTTCACCCCCGCCGCACAGCGTCCCGCCCGCCTGCGCATCGGCTATTTCTCCGCCGACTTTCACGATCATGCGACGATGCATCTTATGGCCGGCATCTTCGAACGGCATGATCGGTCGCGTTTCTCCCTTCACGCCTTCTCCTATGGCCCCGACCGGGATGATATGGCCCGCCGGCGGCTGCGGGCGGCGATCGACCATTTCGAGAATGTCCGCGCGCTCACCGACGCCGATATCGCCAGGTTGGCCCGTCAGGAGCAGATCGACATAGCGATCGACCTGAAAGGGCTGACCTATGACAGCCGACCGGGCATCTTCGCGGAGGGCGCCGCGCCGCTGCAGGTCGGTTGGCTCGGCTACCCCGGCACGCTCGGCGCACCGCTGCTCGATTATCTGATTGCCGATCCATGGGTGATCCCGGACGAGCAGCGCGGCCATTATGCGGAGCGGATCATCTATCTGCCCGATACCTATCTATCGAGCGACGACCGGCGGCCGATAGCCGCCACGCCCTCGCGTAAAGCCATGGGTTTGCCGGAGCAGGGCTTTATCTTCGGCTGCTTCAACGCCAGCTACAAAATCGGTTCCGATGCCTTTGCGATATGGATGCGTCTGCTCGGCGCGGTCGAGGGCTCGGTGCTCTGGCTGCTCGGCGACGAACCCCATGCCGAGCAAAGCCTGCGCCGCGAGGCCGCCGGACGCGGCATCGCCCCAGAGCGCCTGATATTCGCCAACCCGCTGCCCAATGCCGAGCATCTCGCGCGACTTCGGCTGGCCGACCTTTTCCTCGACTGCTTCGTCTACAACGCACACACCACTGCGAACGATGCGTTGTGGGCCGGGCAACCGCTGATCACCGTTCCCGGCGTGAGCTTCCCGTCACGGGTAGCCTCCAGCCTGCTCCGCGCCGCGGGGCTCCCCGAATTGATCGCCCGGGACCGCGAGCATTATGAAGCCCTCGCCCTCGATCTCGCGTTGAACCGGGAGAAACTCTCCGAGCTTCGCGACCGATTGTCCTTCGCCAGACTGGCGTCGCCCCTGTTCGACACGGGGCGCTTCACCACTTTTCTCGAAACGGCCTATGACGCGATCGATGCCCGCTGGCGCGCCGGGCAGCCACCCGCCGACATCCATATCGCGCGCCAGCAATCGCTCTGATAGCCGATGTGAAATTATCGCTTTTTGCCTGTTTACAACCCGGCCGAGCCGGGCTAACAGCGCGCCTCCACGACGGGAGGCACCAACCCCCACCGCGGTACTGTGGACGCATAGCTCAGTTGGTAGAGCAGCTGACTCTTAATCAGCGGGTCCTTGGTTCGAGCCCAAGTGCGTCCACCAAATTTTCCAGTAAAAACAGCCCCTTAGAGGACCATTCGGCAGCTCTTACACGCCAGCCGCTGGGGTCGTGTAAGAGCAGTGTAAGGGCGCGGGGTGGATGCCCGAACAAGCGCTGACGTCCGGTTCCCCGGACAACAACCCCCGCATCCCGGTTGCCGAAGAGATACAGGCACTCTATCGGGAAGCTTGGGCCTGAAGCCCTTTGGACAACATAGGAACGGAACCGTCCATATCTGACCTTGCCCTGGTCGATCACATCAGACGTCCTGTACGATAATGATAAAACAGGTCCGTCAGACATCTGCCCATATATAGCGATGTACGCCCGCCCGCGCGGACACGACGATTTTAGGGGCTGATTTCAAAAGCCGTCCATATCTTCTGCGAAAGATATGTCTCCCTTAAAATTAT
>CAZJXG010000251.1:0-2739 GCA_964549965.1 uncultured Sphingomonas sp.
GCTTCACGCACACAATCTATCCCTAGTGGGTGTATGCGTCAACCGGATAGGCACGGTTCAAACTTGAGATCAAAGATCCAAGCGAGGAGGTTTAGAAAGACTGTCGCCTGCCAAAAGCAACGTGCTGAGCAAGACGCAGGCGCAATTGCTGCCAAAATTGATGGCAACGTTCGCGGACGTTTACATGCCGCTCGATTGACTTACATTCCCTGCCATGTCCGCGATACCATCCTGGCGTGCCGGCTTCGAGCTGGAAGTCATCCTCGGCGACCTTGGCGAGCCGCGTTTTGCGAGGGAACTGCGCGAGCATGGTCCCATGGACGAGGCTTCAACGGCCTTTTGCCGGGCCTTCGCGACAAAATTGCGGGAACGGACCGGACGTGCCTGGTCTGCCCCATCCCGGCCGCCACTGCGCCCCGGCTTCTATGTCGTCCCTGAGTACGGACTGGACCCACTGAACTGGCCGGAAGACCGCCTCGCCGGCGTCGAACTGCTAACCCCGCCCCTGCCTCTCGACGATGCCGAGACGGTCAGGTCCGAGCTCATCGATGCGATCTACGAGATCGATGGCGGCTTCAATTTCCTCGCTGATGAGCATACCGGCGACTGCGGTTGGCATATCAACATCGATGCCGGTGACGGCTACCGGCTCGATCCGGACCGCTTCATCGTCGGCGTCGATGAACTGCTGCTGCTCGCGCGCAACGATCGGTTGTTCAGCCGCTACACCGGCTTGCAGCGCCACGCCGTCGGCGTGGCGTTGTTGCGGCATCTGGCGCATGATCCGACCGGCAAATTCCTGCTGGGCACGGCGCTCGGCAACCTGCTCGATGACCGGGCGGGGCGCGGCAAGGGGTACGCCGCCAATTTCGCCAAACTGCGCAAGGGCTATGTCGAACTGCGCCATTTCAGCGCGGAGTCGTTCTTCAACGGCCCCCGCCTTACCGAGCAACTCGAGCGAATACCGGCGGCCTTCGAGGTCTGGCCCAGCCACAGCCACCCCTTCGAACAGGCCTTTCGCCGCAAGTTTCTGCTACTTTCGCGATGGCTTGCCCGCGCTCGCGACAAGCTGGCGTGGGATCTGACCCAAGGCCTGGTCGCCGCCGAAGGACTGGTCCATTTCGCCGGGGAGCCGCTCGGACACCTGATGGCCAATGGACTGATCGAGCTCAATCTCTTCGGACATGGCGAGTACGAGTATGTCGCCACCATCCGAGACATTGTCCTCTCCGACATTCCTGAAGCGATCGCCTTGCTCGCTCTCGATCTTGCCGAGCTCCACAAACTTGGCATCCAGCAGCGTGCCAGCAGCAACAGACCCTTCCAGCGTGCGGTGCTCCAATTGGCAGGACACCTTAGGAAGGGGCCCGGTCTTTCGAGTTCCGCACAGCTTGCCGAACTGGCGAATGCCGGAAAGTTGCGCCGCGAGATGCACCCGCAATTCTACGCGAATCCTGAGACATAGCCTACTGGCAGAGCTGGCGTGGCCGATTGCGCTACGCTACCGGCCCTGCGCCGCCTGCCCGCAAGCGCCCAAGCACCCGCGCGGCGGCATTGCTGCCCACAGCAAGTTCGCGCGCATAGCGCAGCGCGGTGTTCGGCGAGGACCAGCGCAGCGCCAGCGCAATGCCGGACCCATCCTCGCCGGCCGCGAACAGGTCTTGCGTGAGCCCGACCCGGAACGAATGCGCGCTCAAGGCACGCACGGTCTCCCCCGCCATGCCGGGCTCGAGCTCGACCAGACCGAGGTCGATCGCCGCGAGGACCCGCCGGCGCAGGATCGCCACCACGCCCTGCCGGGTGAGCGGCTTTTTCCCGATGAAGTGGCGCTGGATCTGTTGCCCCTCGCCATCCGGCTTGGAAGTCAGCACGTTGATCCGCCTAAACACTGGCCCATCGACAATGGCGCTGGCGAGCAGCCAGACCGACAGCCGCGCCATCGTGTCGGGCGAGAGCCAGGCCATGGCCCCCTCGCCCAGCTGATCGGTCTTGGAATGGGCAATATCGAGCCGACCGCTGCCATCGCCAATCTGCGTGAGGTCGGCAACCTCGCTGCCAACCAGTTCGGAAACGCGCAAACCCGCATCATAGGCGAGGCTGAACAGCGCCGTATCGCGCAGACCGATGATGTCGGTGCTGCAGGCTGCGAGCAAGGCCTGGAGCGTCACGCCCTCGGGAGCCCCCTGCCCCTCGCCCATCGCTTGCCCAAGTCGCAGCGGCGCCGCCTGGCGCTGCCGTGCGCGCTTCTGTCGCCCGATAGCCTTCAACGTATCGCGCACCATGCCGGCCTGGGTCGGCAGCGGCTCCCGTCCGCCAAACCCGAGGATGCGGTGCATGCGGGCAATGCTGGCGATCCGGCGCGCGAGCGTCGCCGGCCTCAAAGCAGCGCGCGTGTCCGATCCTTTGGCCAGCCAGCGCAGATAGTGAACCAGGGTTTCCGGCGTGGCGGGGATAGCCATCGGGGCGGGTCGGCGCTTGCCGCACCAGTGCAAGAAACACTTGAGGTCGGCGGTGATCGCGGCCTTGGTCGCGGGCGCCATAGCGGCGGTCGCCGCCTCGAGCGCGAGCGCGCTTGCGGCGCGCGTGTCAATGAGCCCGTCATAGCGGCGCAGCACCAGTTCGACCGCAGAGGGGAACGGTGGATCAGCGTCGACGAGCATAGGAGCAGTTTTCAGCGTTTTTCACGAGGCGATGATGGGCAAAAACGCCATTTCCGGCAAGCCCGGACTTACCATAATG
>CAZJXG010000252.1:0-2731 GCA_964549965.1 uncultured Sphingomonas sp.
CTGCCACGAGTGTCCATCCGGGCGTTCCGCGTTCGGTAATAGCCGGAGCGAGATGGCCGTCACGTGGGAGATCGGTATCGCGGCCCAGGGTGTATAGGCAGATACTCCAGAAGGCATCTCGCGGTCGTGGTGGGATCAACGCCCATTCCAGCGGGCCGGCATCATCCTGTTCGGGCGCTTGAACGGCTGCGGCCGGGTCGTCCCGGACTCCATCGCGGTACGCGCGCTCTAGCGCCTGCGCGATGGCGCCAGCAGTGTCGACGGCGATCCCGTACTTCCGATTGTAGCGATCCTTGGCGACAATGCCTCGGGCGATTTCGCGAAACCGCGCCTTGCGCCGGGGATCGGGACGCAGCCGTCCAGACGCCCCGGTCATGTCGTCACCGTGACATCAGGGCTCACGTTACCCCGTGCGCGAGCCACGATCCCGGCGACCGTGTTCTTGCTGAGTCCCAGGTCGCGAGCGATCCAGCGATAGCTCCGCCCCTCGGCGATATGCGCCAACACTTTGGGCGCGAGGCGGTCCGACTTGGGTCGCTCCCCCAGTTGCCGGCCGAGTTTGCGGCCACGTGCCCGCGCTGCAGCAAGGCCAGAGCGGACCCGCTCGCTCAGCATGTCGCGCTCGAACTGGGCTATACCTGCGAGCATCGTCGCCATCATCCGCCCATGCGGCGTATCGACCTCGAACGTCATGCCGCTCATCGCGACCACCGACACGCGCCAGCCTGACAGCCGGTTGAGCGTATCGAGCAGGTCTTGGGTCGAACGTCCCCAGCGGCTGAGTTCGGTGACGAGAATTGCATCGATGTGGCGCGTCTGGGCCAGCTTCATCACTTCGGCACGTGCCGAGCGATTGGCCTTCATCCCCGAGGCGGTTTCGCGGAAGACCTCGACCACCTCATAGCCGCCACGCTCGGCAAGGCCGGCCAGGTCGCGGAGCTGCCGTTCGCACGACTGGTCGGCTGTCGAAACCCTGGCGTAGATGGCGGCGCGCTGTCCCAATTGAACCCTTCTGGAATTAGGCCTCGAAAAGCCTTGATTTGCGTAGGGTCAGTGTTGTCCAAAACAGACTTCTGTTCAATGGGGACAAGCCGTGCATGCCGAGACGCCATATCCTCAGCGCCCGACAGCGTTCGGCCCTACTCGACCTACCGACTGACGAAGCGGCGCTGCTGCGCCATTATATTCTGGCAGACGATGACCTGGTTCATATCGACCGGCGTCGCCGACCGGAGAACCGCATCGGGTTCGCCCTGCAGTTGTGCGCGCTGCGATATCCAGGCCGGACCCTTGCTCCCGGCGAACTGATCCCCCACACCGTATCTGCCTTTCTAGGCGCTCAGCTTGGCATCGCTGGCGAGACGCTCGCGTCCTATGCCGTTCGACGCCAAACCCGCCACCAGCACATGGAGGCGCTGCGCCGTATCTACGGATACAGAATGTTCCCCGGAGGGGGGCCACACGCCAGGACGTTCCGGGATTGGCTTCTCGCCGAAGCCGAGCAGGCACGCTCAAACGACGACCTTGCCCGGCGCTTCATTGCCCGCTGCCGTGAAACCATGACCATCCTGCCGGCGATCACGACAATCGAGCGGTTGTGCGCGGACGCGCTCGTCGCGGCCGAACGCCAGATCGAGAAGCGGATCGCGGCCCGTCTCGATCCCGTCGCCTGTGATGGGCTCGACCGACTGACTACCGAGATGCTGCCGGGGGCGATCAGCCGCTTCATCTGGCTGCGCCGGATTGAGCCGGGCAACAACTCTGCCGCGGCGAACCGGCTGCTCGACCGGCTCGAGTTCCTGCGCGCGATGAACCTCAATGATGGTTTACTTGCCGGTGTTCCACCGCATCGCGTCGCCCGGCTACGCCGGCAGGGCGAGCGCTACTTCGCCGATGGCCTGCGCGACCTCGGCGCCGATCGGCGCCGCGCTATCATGGCGGTCTGCGTCATTGAATGGGCCACTGCGACGGCGGATGCGGTGATCGAAACACATGACCGGATCGTTGGCCGCACCTGGCGCGACGCGAAGCAACTGCATGACGCGCGGGTCGTAGAAACCCGAGGCGCTACCACTGCGACTTTGAACGGCTTCACTGCACTCGGTCAATCATTGCTCGAAGCGCATGGCGACGGCGCGTCGCTGGAAGATGCGGTCGCGCGCGGGGCGGGATGGGAACGGCTCACCAGTCTCGTCGCTACGGCCCAGACGTTGACGGACACCTTGGGCGACGATCCGCTGGCCTATGTTGATCAGGGGTATCACCGCTTCCGTCGGTATGCCCCGCGCATGCTGCGATGCCTCGACCTCAAAGCTGCGGCGGTTGCACGGCCTTTGCTGGACGCGGCTACCGCCATCGCTACCAAGGGCGCAGTTCCGGCGGCCGACGATTTCTTGCGCCCGCATTCCAAATGGCGGCGACAGTTGCGGGCGAAGGGCGATGACGATGCCCGCCTCCGGGAAGTCGCGGTCATGTTCCACCTGCGCGACGCGCTGCGCTCGGGCGACATCTGGCTCGACCGCTCGCATCGGTATGGTGACCTGCGCCACGTCCTCGTGCCGATGGCGGTCGCGCATGCCGCGAAGCTAGCGGTCCCGTCCGACCCGCATGTCTGGCTGGCTGACCGCAAGGTGCGTCTCGCCGATGGCCTTGCCCGGCTCGGTCGCGCCGCGCGCAGCGGTACAATTCCGAAAGGCAGCATCGAGGACGGCACGCTGCGCATTGATCGGCT
>CAZJXG010000253.1:0-2700 GCA_964549965.1 uncultured Sphingomonas sp.
GGAAGAAGGCATCGTCAAGACCGGCAGCTTCAGCATCGACCAGGGCGTGGGCGTGCGAGTCGCCGATCGGCGTGGGCGCCGGGGCGATCTTCGCGGTGCGATGGAAGCGCAGCCCCTCCTCCTCGGCGGGGTCGGGCAGCGGATCGTTATAGCGTGGCCCGGTGACGCCGAGTACGTCCCAGCCCATCGAAATCTGCGCCTTGAGGATGGCGCGCGTACGAAAAGTATAGCCGCTGTGGATCGGCAGGCTATGATCGAGGATATGGAGGATCTTCATGTGGCGCGAAACGCGCATGAAGAGGCCGGATATGTCAACCGGAATCGGGTCGCGCGGACCTGCAGGCGTAAATGGAGATGGCCGTGACGGTCGCGAAGGGGTGCCAGGACAGCAGCGGAAAGGCAGCGATCGGGGTTCATCGCGGCCCCGCCCCGCTGTGGCCGGGGCCGCGGCGATGATCGACACGCTTTCGATCCTTCTCGCGCATTTCCTGCTCGGCTTCGTCGCGATCCGCATGCTGAACAACCCGGATCTGAACGAAGAGCCGATCGGCTCGGGCCGCCATTTCAAGTCGATCCTGCCGAAAAAACAGGGCCCCAAGCGCGCCGGGGTCGAAACCGGCGAGGCGCGCCCCGGCTCGAACCGTGCGTGATGTATTTCTCATCGGCTTCCTGGTGGCGCTGCTGCTGTCGGGATTCCGGCGCCCTTTCCTGTTCGTCTGCGCCTATATCTATGTCGATATCGTCTCGCCGCAGCGTCTCTCTTATTATCTGCTGAGCTCGATCCCGGTCTCGCTGATCGTGTTCGTCGCGGCCTTTATCGGCTGGGCGATCAACGACGACAAATCCTTCGCCAAACCCTCCCCGCGCCAGGTCATCCTGATCGTCCTGCTGCTGCTCTGCGGTTACACCACCCTGGCTGCCGACTATCCGGACGCCGCGCAGGAGAAATGGGCCTGGGTCTGGAAGGCGCTGGTCTTCTCGATCTTCATGCCGATGACGCTGTACACCCGCGTCCGGATTGAGGGCGTGCTGCTGTTCATGCTGTTCTGCCTCTCGTCGATCGCGGTGGTCGGCGGTGCCAAGACGCTGGCTGGCGGCGGCGGCTATGGCACGTTGAACCTGATGGTCGCCAACAATAGCGGCATGTACGAAAGCAGCACGGTCTCCACCTTCGCGATCTGCTCGATCCCGCTGATCCTCTACATGGCGAAATATTCGACCCTGATACCCCCGTCGATCTTCGCCCGGATCTACTGGTATGCGCTGGCCTTCGCCTGCCTGCTGATCCCGATCGGCACCCAGACCCGCACGGGCCTGCTCTGCATCGTGCTGATGGCGCTGCTTGAGCTGCGCGCCGCCAAGCGGCGAATGCTGTATCTGGGCATCATGGCCGGGATCGTCATCGCCGGCATCCCGTTCCTGCCGAAAAGCTATACCGAACGGATGGATACCATTCAGGGCTATCAGGCCGACGCCTCGGCCTCGACCCGTATCGCGGTGTGGAAATGGACGATCAACTATGCCGCCAGCCATCCGTTCGGCGGCGGCTTCAACGCCTATATCGGCAACAAGCTTGAAATCGACATGAGCTACAAGACCGCCGACGGCACGGTGGTCAAGATGATCGGCTATGATGCCGGCCGCTCGTTCCACAACGCCTATTTCGAGATGCTCGGCGAACAGGGCTATCCGGGTCTGGCGCTGTTCCTGCTCGTCCATATCATCGGCATCTTCCGCATGGAGGTGGTCCGACGAACCTACCGAAAGGAGGAAGGACCCAATGCCTGGGTCGCGCCGCTCGCGGCGGCGCTCCAGCATGCCCATCTGATCTTCATGCTGGGCTGCTCTTTCGTCGGCATCGCCTTCCAGCCCTATATCTATTTCATCATCGCGGTGGAGATATCGTTCGATCGCTACGTCCAGACCTATGTGAAGAAGAAGGTCTGGAATCCATTCCGCAAACGTCGCCGGGAGGTCGAGGCGGCCGAGCGCCAGGCCGCCGAGGAAGCCGAGGCCCGCGCGGCCGCCGAAGCCGAAGCCGCCGGGGCGGAAGCCGTACCCGAAGCCGATCGCGGCTTCGCCCGCGCCGGGGAACACCGGCGCACCCAACCTCGTTGGGGCACCCTGACCGGAAAATGATGGAAGGCCGAATGTCGCAGACGGGTGAAGCCACCGCCAGGCAGGATCAGGGATTGGTGCAGTCGGTCGCCGATCTGGAGCTGTTCTGGGATCAGACGCTGGCGTGGATCGCCGGCCATTATCTGAGTATCGCGATCGCGAGCGCCATTGGCGTGGTCATCATCGCGGTGCTCTACGGGCTGCGCATGCTGGGCACCCGGCTGTGCCGGCAGCAGCATCGCGGCCACTGGCCCCGGATCATCGGACGCGCGATCGCGCGCACCAACCTGTTCTTCATCGTCATGCTCGCCGCCAAGATCGTCAGCGGCTATGCGCTGCCGCCGGCGGTGATCGCCGATACGGTACGCTTCCTGTTCACCGTCGCCGCCGCGATCCAGGCGGCGCTCTGGGTACGCGAACTGGTCATCGGTATCGTGGAGTATCGGGCAGGCGCCGATGACGAGGCGGCCGGCTATTCCACGCTGGGTTCGGCGATCGGGATCATCCGTCTGCTGGTGACGGCGATATGCTTCATCGTCGCGACCCTGCTGATCCTCGACAATGTCGGGGTCAACATCACCG
>CAZJXG010000254.1:0-2662 GCA_964549965.1 uncultured Sphingomonas sp.
ACAATGCCTTCGACTATGCGATCCTCAGCCAGACGCTGCAGACCGCGCGCGCGCCGGACAAGGTGCTGACCGAACTGATGCGGATCGGCCGCCACGCCTTCGTCTCCTTCCCCAATTTCGCCTATTGGCGGGTGCGGCTCAGCCTCGCCTGGGGCGGGCGCATGCCGGTGACTCCGGCGCTGCCGGTGAGCTGGTACGAGACGCAGAATATCCACCAGCTGACGATCGACGATTTCCGTGCCTTCGTGAAGGAACGCGGGCTGACCGTCGAGCAGGCGTGGTTCCTGACCGGCAGCCGCCGCCGGGGCGAGGCCGCCGCCAATCTGCGTGCCGAACATGCGGTGTTCCTGCTGCGGCGGTGAAGTCGGTATTTAGCCGTTGCGTGGGGTCGATCGCTTTGCTAGTGGCGCGGGCCTACCCGGACCCGGGCCTTCCCGGGGTCTCCCGATGTGCGGTCGTGGCGGAACTGGTAGACGCGCAACGTTGAGGTCGTTGTGGCCGAAAGGCCGTGGAAGTTCGAGTCTTCTCGACCGCACCAAATCATCCTAAGTCCAGCTGATCGTCGACATTCCCTTCGGGGACGGCCGCCGGCATAGTGTGGCGATATCCTACAGGGGGGAACCAGAATGATCACACTCGATCAGGCCAACAGCGTCATCGCAGCGGCGTTCGCCAAGGGCGCGGAGCTGAAGCTGAAGCCGCTCAGCGTCGCCGTGCTTGATGCCGGCGGTCATGCGATCGCTTTCCAGCGGCAGGACGGCTCCTCGACGCTGCGCTTTGCCATCGCGGCGGGAAAGGCGGGCGGTGCGCTGGCCCTGGGCATGTCGAGCCGCCGGATCGCGGACATGGCGGCCGAACGGCCGAGCTTCGTGGCGGCCATCAATGGGGTGTCGCCGCAGGGGATCATCCCGGCCGCGGGCGGCATCATCATCGTCGATGGCGACAGCCGGCCGATCGGCGCCGTCGGCGTGACCGGCGATACGTCCGACAATGATGAGCTTTGCGCTTTGGCGGGTATCGCAGCGGCGGGTCTGCGCGCCGCCTGAGTCCAGCGCCGTCAGGCGCTGCCCAGATAGCGCACCGCCATCACCGTCAGGTCGTCGGTCGGGTCGGTGCCGTCCTCGAATATGCGCACCGCATCGCGCACCCCCTCGATCATCGCGGTTGCGCTCCGCTTGCCCTGGATCGCGGCGAGCAGGCGCTCATGGCCGAACAGCGCGCTCGACCCGTTCAGCGCCTCGCTGACCCCGTCGGAGATCAGCAGCAGGGTCTCGCCCGGCGCGAGCTTCATCGGCTCGTCGGGATAGGGAAAATCGACGATGCAGAAGGGCGGGCCGCCATCCAGCTCATGGGTCACGACGCTGCCGTCGGCGCGGATGTGGAGCGGGTGTTCATGCCCCGCGCTCATCAGCATCAGCTCACCGGTCCTCAGGTCCATGATGCCGATCAGCATGGTGACGTTCATCGACTCGCTGTTGTCGCGCATCAGCTCCTCGTTGAGGATCGACGCCGCCTCCGCGAGGCTGGAGACGCCGCGCAGCACCACGCTTTTCGCCAGTGCCTTGGACAGCGCCATGAACAGCGCGGCGGGCACGCCCTTGCCGGTGACGTCGCCGACCAGGAAGGCGATCCGGTCCGCATCGATGCGGATCACATCATACAGGTCGCCGCCGATCGACTTGGCGGGTTCGAGCAGCGCATCGACGTCGAGGCGGGGGTCGAAGGCGGACAGATCGGCGCGGGGCGGCAGCATGCCCAGCTGAATGGTGCGGCCGGCCTGAAGTTCCCCCTCGGTCGCCGCCGCGGCGATCTGTTCGCGGATCAGCGAATCGCGCAGCCGCACCCGTTCGCGCCAGGCTTCGACCGAAATCACGAACACCAGTCCGGCCAGTGCGGAGGTGGGCGGCAGCCAGATATGCGCGAAGCGGAACAGGCCGAGGCTCAGCAGCATGATCGCCACCGCCACCGCTATGGTCATGATCGCGATGCCGCGCGGCCGCAGCCACAGCAGGCCGGCGAGCAATATCCACACCACCGCCAGCCCGAAGCCCAGCAGCCAGCCCGGCGGGGCGGGTATGATCGCATCCCCGCGCAGCAGCGCGTCGAGCAGATGCGCCTGAATCTCCACCCCCGACATCTGGCTGGTCGCGCCCGATTTCGGCGTGGGATAGCTGTCGCCCAGCCCATCGGCGGTCGCGCCGATCAACACATGGCGGCCGGCGATCAGCTCGGGCGGCACGCTGCCATTGAGCAGGTCGACGAAGGAGATGGACGGGATATGTCCGGTGGCGCCGCCATAGGGGATCAGCACCGGGCGCCCCTGCCGCAGCCCGTCCTCGCCCTCGATCGCCGGCGCCCCGCCGGGTTTGACGCCGGCCATGATCGCGCCGAGCTGCATCCAGCTGCGCTTGCCGTCGCCCTCTTCCAGATAGGCCTGGCGGATCACGCGGTCGCCGTCGAAATGCAGGTTCACATGCGCGATCCCGGCGGCCGCGGCGGCCAGCGGGCCGGACGGCAGCGCGATGTCATAGGGGGCGCCGTTGCTGCCCGGCACGTCGATCACCAGCGGCAGATAGGTGCGGCTGCGGCGTACCGCATCGGCCAGCATCGCATCGTCCGGGGTGGGGTCGACGAACAGCACGTCATAGCCAACGGTGCGCGG
>CAZJXG010000255.1:0-2653 GCA_964549965.1 uncultured Sphingomonas sp.
AGGGCGCGCGTGACACTTTACCTCCGGGCAAAGTGTCACAGCCGACAAAATGATGGAGCCACTGTCGGTGTGCCGTCATTCGCGAACTGGTTCCATCAACGTGAACCGGTGCCGTCATCGTGAACTGGTGGAGGCGAAGATCCGTCAGCTACCTTTGTGGCGAGGCTTGTTATTCAGGAGGAGTTGATAGGCAGCATTGGTCGTAATTCGCAGCCCGAACCGCGCCATGATCTCGCTGCGCGTATGTTCGCGCGACCATTTCAACGGTCCTCCGGAGGTTCGTTCCGTGGCGGTGAGCCAAGCCGCGATCTCATCGATCTGCACGGGCGTGAGGTCACATATTCGCAACGGCTTTTCGAGGACCGCCTCAACCCCATAGGCCATGCCGACCTCGAGCCATCGCTTGATCATATTGGTGCTGACCCGCACCGCGAACGCAGCTTCCTCGATCGCCCTGCCCTCGCTCAGCAAGGCCAGGGCGATAAGGCGGTCCTTGCGCGGCCACACGTTCTCCGCACGCGCGCGCCTTCGGAAGTCCGTGCCACCCTCGACCAGGCCGTGGAGCCAGAGACGCCAGTCCATCGTCCGGGATTGGTAGTTCAGAACATCGCGCATCCGCGTTCGCGCGCGCATCCGGGATGCCTCGCTCAGATCGTGAACCTGGCCGAGCAGGTCATCGACGCGCGGAGCGGCAAGAAGTTCGAGGGCGCGGCGCAACCGGACAGGCCAGTCCGCGATCATCCAGGCCATCAGGACCAGCGCGCCATAGTTGCCCTTCCAGTCGATCGTGAACCGGGCATCAGGCGCAAGCGAGAGGTCGCGGACCAACTCCGCAAGCAGTGTTTCGCGGGCATGGTCGCCGGCATCGATCCAGACCAGGCGCAGCACGAGGTCCACGATCACCGTGAACGTCTCCCACTGGATGATGCCCAGACCGGGGATCTCGCCGCTACCGCGACGTTTGACGCCGAGCATCGCAGCCTGAAGGTCGATGGCGCCATCGATCGCGGGCGGCCCATTGGCCCCGGCCAACAGTCCGCCGCATCGTTTACAGCGGTGCAGGTCAACCGGCTCCTTGTCGCGAAGCCACTGGGAGCTGAGCTTCCAGCGGCAATGAGGACAGCGCCGCATAAGAACGGTTCGATGCCGCGCGCAGACAGCCTGCCAACCGATCAGCCACTCGCGCCGGAGATAGGGTGTCTCGTCCTCTGCGAGACAGGCGGCGCAAGCGAACAGGGTCCGGGCTGCTCTCTCGCGCTGCTTCGGATAGATCATACGGATCGGGCTGAACCGCCGATCATTCTCATCGTTGCGAGCGGTCGACCAGCGCTCCAGCGTCATATCGTCGAACTGCTCGGGCGGAAGCCCGCTGATGGCCAGCAACACGCTGCGCTGGTCCGCCGAAGGACGCCGCCACCATTCGGGCTGGCGGACGCTGTCTATTCCGAACGCCTGCCGGGCGAACGCCAGCGGCGATTGGCCGGTCATCGCCGCCAGCCTGCACAGCCAGGACAAGAGGGCTTCGCCGGCGATCGGCGCTGTATAAACAGGCAGGGCGTAGTTCGGTGTGACGAGCTTTTCGTGGACCTCCGTCGCGTAGAGTTCAGATCTCCACACGTCGTCGGTCCGAGGGCGATGTGAACCGGGAGCGTTCAATGATGCGCGGCGTGATCGCCTCGGTGCCGGAAGATATGGCTTCAACCGCAGCTCGGATGACGATCGCGACGATCTCGCCGAGAACGCCCTCTGAACGGGTGAAGATCGTGCCCGCCAGAACCGGCCCGGCAAGGCCGGAGGGTTTGCGGAGCGGCAACAGGGCTTCCAGCGTGCTGAGCAGCCGCAGATATTCCGGCCCTTCGGTCCACAACGGCAATGGCACGGGCTCGAACCGATTGGCGAGCTGATCGTCGCTACGGATTGCGTGCAACGCCTCGGCCGTGCCGACGCCGACCAGCGGGATCTGCAACTCGTTACCGAGCCAACGGAGCAAGTTGAGCAGGCGGCGCTGCTGGGTGCGTGAGCCGGACAGGATATTGTGCAGTTCGTCGATGATGAGCATCCGCACGTCGGTCAGCCGCATCAGCCGCACCGCATCACTTTGCCGGGCCGCAAGATTGTCCCGCGGCCATTGGCCCATGCCCAGCTCTTCCAGGATCGCGCCGAAGAACCGGCGCTCATCCGGTCCCGAAGGCATCTGGATCTTCAGCACAGGCACGCAGGCCACGCCGTCATTCGTATCGGTCGCGGCTGACAGCGGGTGGCTCCGCCGGAACTTCTCGACGATCATCGTCTTGCCGTTGTTGGTTTGCCCGACGATGAGCAGGTTCGGCATCCGCGTCCGTTTCGGGAACGAGAGCACATCGTCGAGTGCCGCCAGGGCGGCTTCCGCCCGTGCATAGCCGATCCACCGATCCGTGCGAACGCGCCGTATCCGCGAGGCGGCATCCTCATCGGCCCATGCGCGGGCCGATGGATGAAGATGCGGGTATTCGGTGCTCAACCCCATTCCTCGAACGGCAGCATGTTCTCGTGGGGTTGCCTGCCATCCAGGGACTCGGCTTCGATAGAAGACTGAGCTGCGGACACCACCGGCGCGTTCGACCCGCCCTGGATGACGCGCAACCGCCGTTCCCGCTGGCGCCGCGCAGTCTTG
>CAZJXG010000256.1:0-2652 GCA_964549965.1 uncultured Sphingomonas sp.
TGGTGCCGATGTTGCAGTGCGGCTTGGTCCGCTCAAACTTAGCCTTAGCCATTTTTCGCCTCTTCTCTTCGAATCAATTGCCGGACGCGCCGCCCGATGCGGACGCGCCCATAACCACAAATTTTCGTTTATGCCAGCTTTGCCTTGACCTCTTCGGCCACGTTCGCCGGCACTTCCTCGTAATGCGAGAACTGCATCGTGTACTGCGCCCGGCCCTGGGTGAACGAGCGGAGCTGGTTCACATAGCCAAACATGTTGGCCAGCGGCACGATCGCCTCGACGACCTGGGCGTTGCCCCGGCTGTCGGTGCCCTGGATCTGGCCGCGGCGGCTGTTCATGTCACCGATGACGTCGCCCAGATAATCCTCCGGGGTGACGACCTCGACCTTCATGATCGGCTCGAGCAGCTTGATGCCGGACTTCTGCGCAGCTTCGCGCATACCACCACGGCCGGTGATCTCGAACGCCAGCGCCGACGAGTCGACGTCATGGTAGGCGCCGTCATACAGCGTCGCGGTGAAATCGATGATCGGGAAGCCGATCAGCGAGCCCGACGCCGCAATCTCGCGGATGCCCTTTTCGACCGACGGAATATATTCCTTGGGAATATTGCCGCCCTTGACCTCATCCTTGAAGATGACGCCCTGGCCGCGCTCGCCCGGCTCCACCGTGAACTTGATGCGACCGAACTGGCCCGAGCCGCCCGACTGCTTCTTGTGGGTGTAGTCGACGTCGACCTTGCGGCCGATCGATTCACGATACGCCACCTGCGGAGCGCCGATGTTCGCCTCGACCTTGAACTCGCGCTTCATGCGGTCGACGAGAATCTCGAGGTGGAGTTCGCCCATCCCCTTGATGATCGTCTGACCCGATTCGACGTCCGAGGAAACCCGGAACGACGGATCTTCGCGGGCCAGACGATTGAGCGCGATGCCCATCTTTTCCTGGTCGGCCTTGGTCTTCGGTTCCACCGACAGCTCGATGACCGGATCCGGGAACTCCATGCGCTCCAGGATGATCGGTGCATTCTGCGCGCAGAGCGTGTCACCCGTGGTGGTGTCCTTGAGCCCCGCCAGAGCGACGATGTCGCCCGCATAGGCCTCCTGGATGTCCTCACGGCTATTCGCATGCATCAGCAGCATGCGGCCGATCTTTTCCTTCTTGTCCTTCACCGAGTTCAGGACCGTGGTCGCCGCGTCCATCTTGCCCGAATAGATACGGGCGAAGGTGAGCGTGCCGACGAACGGATCGTTCATGATCTTGAACGCCAGCGCCGACATCGGCGCATCGTCGGTGGCCGGACGCGTGTCCGGGGTCTCGCCGTCGAGCTTGAGGCCTTCGACCGGCGGGATGTCGAGCGGGCTCGGCAGATAGTCGACGACACCGTCGAGCAGCGGCTGAACGCCCTTGTTCTTGAACGCGGAGCCGCACAGCACGGGCACGAACGAGAAGTTCAGCGTGCCCTTGCGGATCAGCTTCTTCAGGGTCGCCGTGTCGGGCTCATTGCCCTCCAGATAGGCTTCCATGACGTCGTCGTCCTGCTCGACCGCCATCTCGATCAGCTCGGACCGGGCAGCAGCGGCCTTGTCGGCCAGCTCGGCAGGGATCTCCTGATATTCGAACTTCGCGCCCAGGCTCTCCTCGAGCCAGATGATCGCGCGGTTCTCGACCAGATCGACGAGACCCTTGAAGCCGCCCTCGATGCCGATCGGCAGGTACAGGACGGCCGGGCGGGCGCCCAGGCGATCCTTGATCATGTCGACGCACATCTCGAAGTTGGCGCCGGTGCGGTCGAGCTTGTTGACGAAGCACATCCGCGGGACCTTGTACTTCTCGGCCTGACGCCAGACGGTCTCCGACTGCGGCTCGACGCCGGCAACGCCATCGAAGCACGCGACCGCGCCGTCGAGGACGCGCAGCGAACGCTCGACCTCGATGGTGAAGTCGACGTGGCCGGGCGTGTCGATGATGTTGATCCGGTGATCGTCCCAGAAACAGGTCGTCGCGGCCGACGTGATCGTGATCCCGCGCTCCTGCTCCTGCTCCATCCAATCCATCGTGGCGGTGCCCTCATGGACCTCGCCGATCTTGTAGGACTTGCCGGTATAATAAAGAATGCGCTCGGTCGTGGTCGTCTTGCCGGCATCGATGTGGGCCATGATGCCGATGTTGCGATACTTTTCGAGCGGGTGGCTGCGGGCCATGATCTTAGACTCCGATGTCGGGGAAAGGCCGAAGCCCGTCCCCGACGATATGGGAATGAAGCGTGACTTTTTCGAGTACCGCCGGGATTACCAGCGGTAGTGCGAGAAGGCGCGGTTCGCTTCCGCCATGCGGTGCGTGTCCTCGCGCTTCTTGACGGCGTTTCCGCGGTTGTTCGCGGCATCCATGAGCTCGCCCGACAGGCGGCCGGCCATGGTATGCTCCGACCGCGACCGCGCGGCCGAGATCAGCCAGCGGATGGCCAGGGCCTGCGAACGCTCCGGACGGACCTCGACGGGAACCTGGTAGGTCGCACCGCCGACGCGGCGGCTGCGGACCTCGATCTGCGGCTTCACGTTGTTCAGGGCATCGTGGAACAGCTGGATCGGATCGGCCTTGGCGCGGGTTTCCATGGTTTCCATGGCGCCATAGACGATCTGCTCGGCGACC
>CAZJXG010000257.1:0-2646 GCA_964549965.1 uncultured Sphingomonas sp.
GCTATGACAGCGCGGCCGCGACCCAGCCGGCGCCGCTGACGCTGACCTTCGATGCGACGGGGGCCAAGACAGCCCCCAGCGCCACGATCTCGATCACCGGGGTCAGCCCGACCGGCGCTTCGGCCCCGCTTGCTTTCAATCTCACCTATGGCGCAAGCACCGGCCAGGCGAACGCGCCTTTCACCCTGACCAGCTTCGACCAGGACGGCTTTGCGCCCGGATCGCTCGATAGTGTTTCGGTCGGCCCGGACGGGTTGATCGTCGCGACCTTCTCGAACGGCGACACCCAGGCGCTCGGCAAGATCGTCGTCGCGACCTTCTCGAACCCCGAAGGCCTTCGCCAGCTCGGCGACAGCAAATGGAGCACCACCGGCATCTCGGGCGAGCCCGTGATCGGAGAGGCGAATACCAACGGCGCCGGCCAGATCCAGTCGGGGGCGATCGAGCAGGCGAATGTCGACATCACCGAGGAACTGGTCGCGCTGATCCAGGCGCAACGCAACTTCTCGGCGAATGCAAAGGCGATCGAGGCGGCCAACAAGATGACCCAGACGATCGTAGACCTTCGCTCCTAATCGCTACGGCCTCCGGTGATTCCCGTAGTCTGATCATTGCACTCGCATCACCGGCGCGCTGATCGCATAGAGGGGGTCATTCGATAGCAATGGGCTCATAAGGTGGGTGTGGGTGTGGCCGTTCCCGATCTCGCTCTGGAATATGTCGATCAGTCGTTGGAGGTGGCCCGCCCGTCGCGGCGCTGGCGT
The DNA here is from genome assembly GCA_964549965.1 of uncultured Sphingomonas sp. GTDB lineage: Bacteria > Pseudomonadota > Alphaproteobacteria > Sphingomonadales > Sphingomonadaceae > Rhizorhabdus. The sequence continues at coordinate 765 of CAZJXG010000257.1, forward strand.
GGCTTCGCCATCGAACATGTCACCGTCGATAGCCCCGACAGCTATCGATTCGGCTGGAGCGGAGATTGCCATTATCTCGCGCTCCATGACATCCTGCTCGAGGATGGCGGCTCGCTCGTCGATGGAATGAAGCGGGACGAAACACGCGATCTACGGAACACGATCACCTTTCTGCCGGGCGGATGTTCGATCGAAGGCTGGTGCCAGCCGGCTGATCGTGAAAACTCTTTCACCGCACTCTATTTCGATACGGGCTTGTTGCGCGATGACCTCGATCTGCGCTTTCGCGAGGCGTCGTTGCAGCCGGTCCTCTATGCGCGCGATGGCAGGCTCTTGGAGTCGATGCGTAAATTGAGAGCGACGATCACCGACCCCACAGCCGACGAGCTCTACGCGGAAAGCGCCTGCATCATTGCCGCGATCGAGGCGATGAACCTGAAGCAACCCGAGAAATCGGGCGGGCTGACCAATCGGCAGATGACGATGGTTCTCGATTACGTCGCCGCACATCTGACGGAGGAGATCGGTCTGTCAGAGCTCGCCGCATCGGCCAATCTGAGCCGTTACCATTTCGCGCGTGCGTTCAAGGCCACCACCGGCGAGCCGCCCTATCTGTTCGTCATGGCGAGACGGGTCGAACGCGCGAGCGAGCTGCTGGCGACCAGCGATCTTCCCCTCGAAGCCATCGCCAAGCTCACCGGGTTCAGGACCACGGCACGGCTAAGACGCTATTTTCAGCAAATCAAAGGGGAAACGCCTAAGGCGTTCCGCCGAAGGCAAGAGTGACGGGAATCCATGACAGGGTGCATATCCTGTCATGGAGCAGATACGCGTCCAGACGGTCGGGGCGGAGGGAGGCTGGGATCGTTCGGCGCGGAAGCGCGCTCCACATTTCACCCGCTTCCATGCTGCGTGACGGTCAGGGCCGAGGCTTTCTCAACTGCGCTACCAGCTGCCCTGCATCCACACCGCCCGCCCGCATCGACGCGAGGGTGGGCGATCCCGCGCGTTTCGCCAGGCGCTCGCCCCTGTCGTCGGTCAGCAGCGCATGATGGTGATAGCGCGGCACTGGCAGCCCCAGCAGCGCCTGGAGCAGCCGGTGGACATGGGTGGCCGCGAACAGGTCCTGCCCGCGCACTACGTCGGTCACGCCCTGCGCGGCGTCGTCGACGGTGACGGCGAGATGATAGCTGGTCGGCGCGTCCTTGCGGGCCAGGACGATGTCGCCATGAATCTCGGGGATGGCCGTCACTTCGCCGACGCGCGCGTCGTGCCACGTCAGCGGCCCCGCCAGCGCTTGCGCTTTCTCTATATCCAGCCGCCAGGCATGCGCCTCTCCGGCCGCGATGCGCGCGGCGCGATCAGCGTCGGACAGGGGGCGGCAGATCCCCGGGTATAGCGGCCCATCCGGTCCGTGCGGCGCGGCGGCGCTCGCGGCGATCTCGGCGGCGATGCGGGTGCGGGTGCAGAAGCAGGGATAGGCGAGACCCGCCGCCTTCATCCGGTCGAGCGCCGCCGCGTAAAGCGGCAGGCGCTGCGACTGGAAGACGGGCGGCTCGTCCCAGTCCAGTCCGAGCCAGGCCAGGTCCTCGATGATCCCGGCGACATGCTCGGGCCGGCAGCGGGCCGGGTCGATATCCTCGATGCGGAGCAGGAACCGGCCGGCCGCCGCGCGCGCCAGATCATAGGCGCGCAGCGCCGAAAAGCCATGGCCGAGGTGCAAACGGCCCGTCGGGCTGGGCGCAAATCGAGAAATCAGCATTTTAGCCATCGGGACTCTTGACGGGGAGTCAATGGAAATGCTGTCATGTCCATGTCACGCTTTCGGGCGAAAGGGTGGCCACGAGGGCGCGGCCGGTTCGGCCATAGGCGTTCCGGTGTG
>CAZJXG010000258.1:0-2643 GCA_964549965.1 uncultured Sphingomonas sp.
TCCTGAAGACCGGCAACCTGAAAGAGACCCTTCTCACCCTTCAGAGTCAGAGGGCTTGCCCGTAAGCGTGGTCTGAAGACCTCAGTTACGCGGCCTGAGCGATCTGCTGCTGCTCGGACTGCCAGTTCCACGGCATGAGCTCGTCCCAGCGGGATGCGGGCCAGCCTGAGGCGATCTTCTCGATGACATCGGCGATATAGGCCTGCGGCTCGACGCCATTGAGCTTGGCCGTCTCGATGACCGAGTAGATAGCGGCGGCGCGTTCGCCGCCGGCCTTCGATCCGGCGAACAGCCAATTCTTGCGCCCGATCGCGATGGATCGGATGGCGCGCTCGGCGATATTGTTGTCGATCTCTGCCTGCCCCTCGCCCGTGTAGCGGGTGAGCGCATCCCATCGCTTGCGGCCATAGGCGAGCGCCTTCGCCATCGCCGACTTGGGCGAAAGGCGGCGCAGGGCATCGTCGATCACGCCGCGGAGCGCGTCGATCTGGGGCCTTGCGTGTTGTTGTCGATGCGCGCGGCGGACATCGGGCGGCTGACCACGCACCTCGTCTTCGATCCGGTAAAGCCCGGCGATACGTGTCAGCAGGTCGGTGGTGAGCGGCGTCGGGCTCGTCTGGTGGTTCTCGAAGATCTTGCGCCGGAAGTGGGCCCAGCAGGCGACCTCCTGGATGCGGTTGCCGTGGTAGAGCTTGTCGTATCCGGCATAACCGTCGGCCTGGAGAAGGCCGGTGAATGCGTTGAGCTCGCGCTGCGGATGGATGCCGCTGCGATCGGGCGTGAACCGATACCAGGCGAGCGCCGGAGTGGTGGCACCCGAAGCACGGTCATCGACGACATAGGCCCAGAGCCGCGCCTGCGCGGTGCGGCCCTTGCCGGGCACGAGCATCGGCACCGGCGTGTCGTCGGTGTGCAGCTTGGCGGCCTTCAGTCCTTCCTCGCGGATCCGGCTGACGATGGGGTCGAGCAGGTGCGCGGCCTGGCCCGCCCAGCCGGCGAGGGTCGAGCGATCGATGTCGAGGCCCTGCGCCGCCATCATCTCTGCCTGGCGGTAAAGCGGGAGATGATGATCGAACTTGTGGACGACGACATGGGCGAGCGTGGCAAAGCTGGCCTTGCCGCGTGCAATGGCCTTCGCCGGCGCCGGCGCCTGGACGATCTTGTCGCAGGCGCGGCAGCTATACTTGGGCCGCACGGTGCGGATGACGCGCCACTGGACCGGGGCGACGTCGAGCTGCTCGTCGCTGTCGTCGCCAAGCGGGCGCAGCGCGCCGCCGCAATCGGGACAGGTGCAGTTACCGGCCTCGGGCTCGATCCGCCGTTCGGCGCGCGGCAGATGATCGGGCAGCGCGCGCACCGGCGAGGGTCGCTGGGCGGGCGCCCTGTCCGCGGTGCGGCTGTCCGCGACCTCGGCTTCGCCTTCGAGCTCCTCGAGGGCGAGCTCGAGCTGCTCGATCTGCAGCGCGAGCTTCTCCGAGGACTGGCCAAAGGTCATGCGGCGGAGCTGCGCAAGCTGGTGGCGGAGGGAATCGATCAGCGTGTCGCGGGCCGCGAGAGCGGCTTCGAGCTCGGCGATCCGAGCGTCTTTGTCGATGCGGGAAGAGGCTGGTTCCGACACCCCGTATACCTAGCAAAACAGGCGCTGCGATGCCAGTAAAACCCGCATTAATCCGCCACTTTTTACCCCGCCAGCAAGGGCGCCGCGGTGCGCTCGGGACGCCGCCAGTCGATGCCTTCGAGCAGCATCGAAAGCTGCGCCGCGGTGAGGCTCACCTTGCCGGTCTTGGTGATCGGCCAGACGAAACGGCCGCGGTCCATGCGCTTCGAGAAGAGGCACAGGCCCTGGCCGTCATACCAGAGCAACTTGACCAGATCGCCGCGCTTGCCGCGGAACGCGAACAGCGCGCCCGAGTGCGGACTCTTCTCCAGAACCTGCTGCACCAGCACGGCGAGCCCGTCGAACCCCTTGCGCATATCGGTGGCGCCGCAAGCGAGATAGATGCGTGTCGACGCAGAGAGCGGGATCATCGGCCAAGGACGGACATCACCCGTGCCAGTGCCCCGGCATCGACCGCCGCATCGACCGTGAGTCTTACTCCCGACGGGAGCGCGATCCCGATCTGGCCGCTTCCTACCATCGCGGCGGTCGACACGGACATATCGACCTCGGCGAATGATGGAGGCGCAGTGCGCTTCAATCCATCCAGATCGCCTGCCAGCGCGCGTCGGCGCCAGGTGTAGAGCTGTCCGCTACCGATCGCGTGCCGCTTGCAGGTCGCGCCGATCGAGCCAACGGAGCCAAACGCCTCGCGCAGAATGGACAGCTTCTGGTCTGCTGACCAACGGCGCCGCCCGGCAACCACCGCGATCTGACTACTCATATGATTACTCATATGACCACTCACGAGAACACTCGCTCCCGCCACCTCGATATCCTCACTCATCACCGCTCCTCGCAAAGAGCGGCAATCAGCACTGCAAAGCGGCTTCCCGCAAGGCGGCCTTCAGGACACGGTTACATTGAGCCGATAGTCCAATGGCCGAATTTGGGGCGGGAAGCTGCTATTTATGCAACCCGGTCAGAGTGTGGGCCAGGCGCGCTTTGCGGGTATAGCGGGGGTCAAATTTTCGGATTTTTCCTAT
>CAZJXG010000259.1:0-2632 GCA_964549965.1 uncultured Sphingomonas sp.
ATGACCTGCGCGCCTGGGCCGACATCGGCATCAAACATTCGACCTCCGATCCGGGTCAGGACGACCTCATGCCGCGCGCGGATTCGGCCATCGCCCGGAGCCGGCGATGACCGTCCCGCCGTCACCCATGCGTCACCGCCAGCCGTCCGACGACGGCATGACTCGCGTTGAACTGACCTGGATCGAGAAGCGGATCGAGCACTGGATCAGGTTCGGCCGCGTCGCCGTGGACGAGATCGTCGATCGCCGCCGCCGCATCGTCCGCTTCCGGCCCGGCGCAATCTTCGCGTTCGTCCGCTGGGCGGCGAACGACTACGGCACCGTCAGCTCGCGCATAGACATCGTGCGCGCAGTCGGCGCGGACGAGCCGTTCACGACGCTGCCGTTCGTGCGGCCGGGTGGCGACATCTTACTCAAGATCGAGGGCTGGCCCAAAGTCAGTCAGGTTCTCGCGGCGATCGACGTGACCGAAGCGGCCGGTGTCGATCCGTGTGACGCCGCGCCCGACCATTGGCGGCACGTCCATAACCGCATCGCCGCCGGACAAGCCCCGCGTCCCTACACGCTGGAGCGTCATCGCGCCTGGCTCAAGCGCCGGGAGATCGAGGGATGACTCGCCGCTTCTATCTCCGCGCGACCGCCGCCGCTGCGTCAGCGTTCGTCCTATCGTTCGCTGCGATCGCGCTCACCGATCCGCTGCCGCGCGTCGTCTGGAACGCCAGCGCGAGCGCACCGCTCGGCCTCTATCGCATACGGCCCGACAGCGATCCGCCTGTTGGCGCGCTTGTCGCCGTCGTGCCGCCCGAGCGGTTTGGCCGCTGGATGGCCGAGCGCGGCTATCTCGGCCGCGACGTGCCGCTGTTGAAGCATGTTGCCGCCAAGACGGGGCAGCGCGTTTGCCGGATCGGTGCAACGGTCAGCATTGATGGGCGGGCGGTTGCCGTCGCCCTGATCCGTGACCGGATCGGCCGCCCACTGCCCGCGTGGCAAGGTTGCCGCACGCTCGCAGCCGGCGAGCTGCTGCTGCTCAATCCCGATCATCCCGACAGCCTGGACGGGCGCTACTTCGGGCCGCTGCCAGCCTCGACCGTGCTCGGCCGCGCGATCCCGATCCTCACCCGCGACACCCCCGAAGCGCCGCTGACGTGGCGTGCCGCCCGGTCCTGACCCGCATCCAACCCGCCAAACGAAAGGACATTCCCATGCAGATCGGCAGCTTTTTCCGCACCGCCAACGGCTATGAAGGCATCATCGAGACAGCGACGCTCGACATCCGAGTCTCGATCGTTCCCGCCGACCCGACCGATGCCGAAAGGGCGCCGGACTGGCGCGTCCACCGCGGCGATAGCGAAGGCCCGGAGATCGGCGCGGGCTGGAACGAGACCGGCGAACGCGCCGGGGATTACGTCTCGCTGCGCATCGACGACCCCATGTTCGCGCAGCCGATCCGCGCCGCATTATTCCAGAACACGGGCGAAAAATCGGCCTGGTCGCTGCGCTGGAACCGTCAGTCGAAGTCGCGCGAGCAGGACTGAGCCGGTGCAATCCCTATTCATCCCTTTGTTCGCGGGAAAGCCGTCTCATCCCTTCGTCCCGCTCGGCCCAAGGCCGGCCAGCGCGCGCAGCGGAGGTCAAGGGCGGCCGAAGGCCGGCGCTTCGCGCGAACCCTTTACCGCAGCGAGCACTCTGGCAGGCTGGCGGCGAAGCGGAGTCGGATCGGCCATATTGATTGCGGTCGTCCTGCTGGCCGCTGGCGCTGTGCCGGGAACGGTTTGGGCGCAAGAAATGCCCGTCGCTGCCCCGCCCGTAGCACATCCCTATGCCGGTCATGTCGCCGAGGCCGCGCGGCGGTTCGGGATTCCCGAAGCGTGGATATGGGCGGTCATGCGCGTCGAAAGCCGGGGCAATTCGCGCGCCGTCTCGCGGGCTGGCGCGATGGGGCTGATGCAAATTATGCCCGCGACTTGGGGCACGCTGCGCGCCCGTTACGGTCTCGGTCCCGACCCGTTCGACGTGCGCGACAACATCATGGCGGGCGCGGCCTATCTGCGCGAGATGCACGACCGCTACGGCAACGCGAGCGCGATGCTGGCGGCCTATAATGCGGGACCGGGCCGCTACGACGACTATGTGTCGCGCGGCCGTCCGCTGCCCGTCGAGACGGTCGGCTACCTCGCCCAGCTTACAGCCGTAGTCGGCGCGCCGGGTGCTGTCGAAGCGGCGGTGAGTGCGCCGCCAGACCGCTTCGCTTGGCGTCGTGCGGCGCTATTCGTTCGCATCACTGGCAGCGGGTCCGCGCCGTCTGCCGCGCAATCGGACGACACGTCCGATGCGTCAGGATCGGTCGCGGCGCGCGCCAATGAATCGCTAGAGCGCACGGCTCCTTCGTCACCGGAAACGCAGGCGGATACGTTGTTCGTCCCCCGCGCGAGCGCGGGCCGACCGCAATGATCGGCGCTCACTCCCGATCGGCCGCCGGATTCGAGAAGGGAACCGGGAGGGCAGGAAACAGTGGGGAAGTGCGAGGGCAAGATACAAGGCCCGCCCCGTTTCGCCGAAAAGCCGAGGCTTTTCCGAGGCTTCACGCGGGGGCATCGGTCGGCGCGCGTGCCGCGCGGAAGGGAAAAGCCAG
>CAZJXG010000260.1:0-2629 GCA_964549965.1 uncultured Sphingomonas sp.
AGTCCTACTTCGATCTGCACATCACCGGCCTCGGGTACCTCAATCGCATCCGCGAAGTGAAGCCCAAGAAAGGCGATGCGTTCCTGGCCTGCGACATCGCAGCCCTGAACGGTCCCAGCGATGACGTCTCGTATGTGCGTTTCGACACGCGCGTATCGGGTTCGGAAGCGCAGCACCTGGTGCGCCGCTGCATTCAGGCGGTCGACGCCGAGAAGAAGGTGATGATCGGCTTCCGCCTGGGCGACCTGTGGACCGACACCTTCACCTACTCCAAGGGCAAGCGTGCCGGCGAGCAGGGGGTGAGCCTCAAGGCCCGCCTGCTGTTCGTCAGTTGGATCAAGGTCGACGGCAAGCTCGTCTACAAGGCCGAACCCAAGCCGACCGAGACCGACGAGCGGGACCCGGAAGTCCCTGTGACGTCCGACGCGCCCGCCGCGCAGCAAGCCTCGGCACCGGAGCCTTCCGAGCCCGTCGCCGATGCTGCCGACGACGCAGCCGATGCCCCCGCATTGGCCGTTGCCGAGTCGTTCTGATCCGCAAGGCCCCATCCCCGGGGCCTTGTCTTCTCTTCGTCAGCAGGAGACCTTCATGATCACCATCCCCGGCCAACTGGCCATCAAGACCATCCACGGCAGGAACGGCGACTTCAACGTCGGCCGCCTGGCGACCTCGATCGGCGAGTTCGTCGTGAAGAACGCCGAACTCGATCAGTACCGCGAGGGCAAGTACGACGGTGATTTCGTCATCGTCGAGATTCGCCCCTCCACGTACAACGCCAACGGCCGCATGGTCATCGAGATCCGCGCCCATCTGGGCGGGATGACGCTGTCCAACATCGACGCCCTGAGCCGCGACGAAGCCCGCCGGCTGAGTCCGCAGGAAGTCGATCCCATCGACGAGGAGGCGCAGGCGCCCGTGCCGGCAACGCCCCCGGCCAAGCCGAAGGCGAAGCCGCGCAGTCCGCGCGATCCCCTGGTCGATACCACGCCGTTCGGCAGCGAACCGGCTCCCGTGTCCGCTGCGGCCTCGGCCGAGGCAGACGACGCGGCGCTGTTCGGTGCCTTGTGGCCCCTGGGCGAGACCGTGAAGCTCGATGCGACCGTGGATCGTCGTGTGCTGCGTCAGCAGCGCGACCGTCTCGACAAGCTGGGCTACGAGTTCGCTCCGTTGTCCCAGGACTGGCACCTCAAAGCTGCCTGATCCATCCGCCGCCTTGCGCGGCATTCCGCCACCCGCCGGGGTTCTCCCCCGACGGGGAGGGCTCCGGCCTTTTCTTCAAGGAGACCTTCATGGGCTGGACCTTCGTTCGTCAGACGCGCGATCAGTTGATCCGCGAGCTGATCGCTCCGCAGGCGTCCGAACGCGCTTGCTGCGAAGTCATCGACCACACGCTGGACGGCGACGTTCTGTGGACCGTGGTTCGCGTCACCGCCAGGCAGGCGGGCGTCATGGGCCTCGCGGCCGGTGAGTCCGTCTGCTACATCGGCTGCCATCTGCTGGAAAGCTCGGGCGGCGATTGGGGCTACAAGTCCCTCGATGAGTCCGTGCATCCGTACTACTACTCGTGCCCGCTGCGCTATCTCGACATGGCGCCGGTGCAAAGCTCCGAGTGGCGCGAGCGGGTTCACCGCTTCCACGCGGGACGCGCCGTCTAGCGGCACACATCTTCCTTCACCCAACCGGGGCGAGCATGGCCCCGCGGGCTGTGGTTGCTCTTTCATTTCCAAGAGGACATCACCATGCCTGCACCTTCTTCGGCGAAGCCGCTGTATCGCATCGACGAATGCCCCGACCTCATGGCCGACGGTTGCGTCGGTGACGAGCAAGGCAATCTCGTCTTTCTCTCGATCTGGGCGCGCGACACCGCCGTTCAGGAGTTCCTCGCCCGCCTGACCCTCGGCCGGGATGAACAGGGACTGGATCAGTTCCACGTCATCACCGAGCAGGGCGCATCCATCCCGGTCTTCGTCGGCAACGTCGAGAACCTGGAAAAGCGCATCACCCGCGCCTATCGGCGAACGCTGTTCGGTTCGCTGACGAATGTGTGGCTGTTCGATCGTCGCTGCGTGAAGCCAGACAAGGCCAACGCCAGCGCGCTGGCGCTTCTGCCCAGGGATTCCGCTCACCGGCTCGACCGGCTGTGGACGCTGGTGCAGGACACCTGCCCGCTGCCACTGCTCGACCACTGGCGCGACACCGTGCTGGAGCTGTTGCAGACACGGCGGATGCTGACCGGTCTTCCCTTGGCCCTCGGGCCGCTGGAAGGCCATCGGCTGGCCCTCGATGTCCCGGCGCTGACGAAGGCGCTGGGCGAGCTGATCCGCAACGGCACCCTCGGCGCCACGCAGTACGAACTGGCCGCGAACGCACCGCTTCGGCGTGTGGCGTGAGCCATCCCCACGGGCATGCGCGCCGCGCGTGCCCGCCTTCCCTCATCCATCACCAGGAGAAATCCATGGCACTCATGTTTCCGCGCCTGGCGCGCAATTTCATTCGTAACGGCTACTTCCCCACCGACGAGCCGACGCTGGAGCGGGCCTTGTCCGCACTGGCGCCGTCTCCCGGCTCCATGTCCATCCTCGATCCCTGCGCCGGCGAAGGCGTGGCGATTGCCGAAGCCGCCCACGCC
>CAZJXG010000261.1:0-2627 GCA_964549965.1 uncultured Sphingomonas sp.
TCGATCCGCCAGCGGATGATCGGGCAGGGCTTCACCGAATATCAGACCCCGATCCTGACCGCGTCGTCGCCCGAGGGTGCGCGCGACTATCTGGTGCCCAGCCGCGTCCATCCCGGCAAATTCTATGCGCTTCCGCAGGCGCCGCAGATGTTCAAGCAGCTGCTGATGGTTGCCGGTTTCGACCGCTATTTCCAGATCGCGCCCTGCTTCCGCGACGAGGATGCCCGCGCCGATCGCAGCCCGGGCGAGTTCTACCAGCTCGATTTCGAGATGAGCTTCGTCACGCAGGAGGATGTCTTCGCGGCGATCGAGCCCGTCCTGCATGGCGTGTTCGAGGAATTCGCCAACGGTCGCGCGGTGACGCCGGCGCCGTTCCCGCGCATCGCCTATCGGGATTCGATGCTGCGTTATGGCTCCGACAAGCCGGACCTGCGCAACCCGCTCGAAATCACCGACGTCACCGATCATTTCGTCGGATCGGGCTTCGGCCTGTTCGCGCGGATCGTCGAAGGCGGCGGTGTGGTGCGCGCGATCCCGGCGCCGGGCGCTGGAGCGAAGAGCCGCAAATTCTTCGACGACATGAACGACTGGGCGCGGTCACAGGGACATGCTGGCCTGGGCTATATCAACATCAAGGGTGGCGAGGCTGGCGGCCCGATCGCCAAGAATCACGGCGAGGAAGCGACGGCGAAGCTGATCGCGGCGCTCGGCCTCGGCCCCGATGACGGCGTCTTCTTCGCCGCCGGCAAGGAACTGCCCGCCGCCAAGCTGGCCGGCGCGGCGCGCACCCGGGTCGGCGAGGAGCTGGGCCTGATCGAGCAGGGCGTGTTCAAATTCTGCTGGGTCGTCGACTTCCCGATGTTCGAATATGACGAGGAAGCCAAGAAGGTCGACTTCAGCCACAACCCCTTCTCGATGCCGCAGGGCGAGCTGGAGGCGCTGGAGACCAAGGACCCGCTCGACATCCTGGCCTATCAATATGACATCGTCTGCAACGGCGTGGAGCTGTCGTCGGGCGCGATCCGGAACCACAAGCTCGACGTGATGTACAAGGCGTTCGAGATCGCCGGCTATACGAAGGATCAGGTCGACGAGAATTTCTCGGGCATGATCAACGCCTTCAAATATGGCGCCCCGCCCCATGGCGGCTCGGCGCCGGGCATCGACCGTATCGTCATGCTGCTGGCGGACGAGCCGAACATCCGCGAGGTCGTGCTCTTCCCGATGAACCAGAAGGCCGAGGATCTGATGATGGGTGCGCCGTCGCCGGTCAGCCTGAAGCAGCTGCGCGAGCTGAATATCCGGGTGGTGGAGCAGCAGAAGGGGTAAGAGTCGTTGTTTGGCCTTCAGGCGCCATAAGCTCGCGCGGCCGTTCGGCCTTGCGAAATGCTACGCATTCCGACGCTGGGCTATAGCTCACCTTCGCGAGGTTCGAAGAGACAAGCGCGAAGAGCGCGTCCGAGCGCTAGCGAGGGAAGCCAAGGTCGCGGATGCGACCGCCGGCGACCGAGGTTGAACAAACTCGATCCGTCCCATAGCAGGACGCTCCCGAAACTATTTACCATCTCCTGCGCTTAAACCATGCTCGCCTTGGGTTTATGGGGAGCGGTTCGGGTTGGGGAGTTGCGCGGTTGGCGATCGATCTCGCGGACTATGAGAAGGGCGGCACGCTCGACGGCGACTATGACGCCGCGCTTGCCGATGTGCAGAAGCGCCTGTCGCGGCTGCAGGTGGCGCATGTCGTCTGCCGGCAGCGTAGCGTCATCCTGTTCGAGGGGTGGGACGCCGCGGGGAAGGGTGGCACGATCCAGCGGCTCACCATGGGTTGGGACCCGCGCCATTTCTACGTCTGGCCGATCGCGGCCCCGACCGAGCGGGAGCGCGAGCAGCATTTTCTGTGGCGCTTCTGGCGAAAGATGCCCGACAAGGGACGGATCGCGATCTTCGACCGCACCTGGTATGGGCGCGTCCTTGTCGAGCGGGTCGAGTCCTATGCGACCGAGCGGGAATGGCGGCGCGCCTATGACGAGATCAACGAGTTCGAGGCACAGCAGCAGACCGACGGCGTCAACATCGTCAAGGTCTTCCTCCACGTTACCCAGGAGGAACAGGACAGAAGGCTCGGCGAGCGGCTCGACCATCCCTGGAAGCGCTGGAAAGTCACGCCCGAGGATTTCCGCAACCGCGCCCGGCGCGAAGACTATCTCGTGGCGATCAAGGACATGTTCCGCGAAACCGATACGCGCTGGGCGCCGTGGAAGGTGATCGACGGGAATGACAAGAAGGCGGCGCGAATCGCGGCGCTGACCCATATCGCCGAAACGCTCGAAGGCTGTCTGCCGGTGGATCCCCCCGGGCTGGACCCCGATTTCGAGCGCTATGCGCGCGCGCAGCTGGGCCTGCCGAAAAGGGGCTAGGCAGCGAGCAGCAACGGCTGCGCCACTTCAAACGATCAGGCCCTTGCGGATGTTACGCCTTTGTTGCAGCATCGCGCTGCGGCCACGCGCCGGCCGTTGGGGCCGTCAGTGCCGCGCGCCGTGGCTACAGATATAACAGGTAGGGGATGATGGCATGAATAAACAGGAGCTTATCGGCACCGTCGCCGAAGCGACCGGCATGACCAAGAA
>CAZJXG010000262.1:0-2627 GCA_964549965.1 uncultured Sphingomonas sp.
GTTCGTCTCCGCATCCGCGCTCACCGGCTGCGCCACCACGTCGGCCAGGCCGCCCGTCATCGCGTTCGACGATCCGCCCCCGGCGATCGTGGCGACGCCCGCGGCCGAGCCGCCCCGCGCGGTCGAGATCGTCACGATCCCCGAGCCGCTGCCGCTGCCCGGTCAGTTGAAGCCGGTGACGGAAGGTCCGCGGCCGGCGGAGCCCGCCGATCCACGCCGCCGCGTCGGCGACGCCAACGACGCCGCGCGCATCCAGCCGGTGCGCGACGGCTTCCTCAACGCCATCCAGCAATATCCGTGGACCGAAGGCGCGCTCTATCAAGTCTATGCCGCGCCCGGCCAGGTGACGGACATCGCCTTGCAGGAAGGCGAGCAGCTCGTCGGGCCGGGGCCGGTCGCGGCCGGCGACACGGTGCGGTGGATCATCGGCGACACGGTGAGCGGCAGCGGCGCGACCGCGCGCGTGCATATCTTGGTGAAGCCCACCCGGCCTGACCTCGCCACCAATCTTGTCATCAACACCGACCGTCGCACCTATCATCTGGAGCTGCGCGCCACGCCCGCGACCTACATGGCGTCAGTGTCCTGGTCCTATCCGCAGGACCAGCTCATCGCCTTACAGGGTCGCAATGCGGCTGCTGTTGCCGCCGCGCCGGCAGCCACCGGCGTGGACGTGACGGTGCTCAATTTCCGCTACCGGATCGAAGGAGACCGCGTGCCGTGGACGCCAGCCCGTGCGTTCGACGACGGGCGGCAGGTGTTCATCGAGTTTCCCGCAGGGATCTCGCAGGGCGAGATGCCGCCGCTGTTCGTGACCGGCGCGCACGGCGACGCCGAGCTGGTCAATTACCGGGTGCAGGGCCGCTACATGGTGGTCGATCGCCTATTCGCCGCCGCCGAGTTGCGCCTGGGCGACCGGCGCACCGAGCAGCGCGTCCGCATCGTGCGCGACGACGGGCGGAGGGGGCGGCCGTGACCGACAGCCACGATGCGCCAGCCGAAGCGCGGTCGGAACCGCAGGCCGCTCGCCCCGATCCCGCCGCGTTCCAGCTTCGCGGCGATCCGCCCCGCGTCATGCGGCTGTCCCGCAAGGCGCTCGCCGTCGTCGGCGTGGCCGCCGGGCTCGGCATAGGTGGTTCATTGATATACGCGCTACGGCCGCCGGGCGATCGAGCCGCGCAGGAACTCTACAACACCGACAGTCGCGCTACGTCCGAGACGATCACGTCCGGCCCGCGCGATTATGCGCAGGCGCCCCGGCTAGGCCCGCCACTCCCCGGCGACCTCGGCCGCCCGATCGTGTCGGCGCAGCAGCGCGGCGAGGACGTGCCCGTGCCGCCGATCGGCGCGCGGCCAGGTCCGCCCGATCCGCGCGCGCAGGCCGCGGAGGCGGCTCGGCAACGTGCGGCGCAGGAGCGCGATGCGGCCCGCACCAGCTCGGTGTTCCTCGGCAGCGGCGGCCCGCGCGCGGGTGCGGAGCCGGTCTCGACGCCGGGCTTGCCGGCGCCTTCCGCGCAGGAACCGACTCAGCAGGAAGCGCAAGGCGATCAGGCCGGCAAGCGCGCCTTCATGGCGCCGGCGGCCAACCAGCGCACGGTCAGCGTCGAGCGACTGACCGCGCCGGCATCCCCGAACCTCGTGCAGGCCGGCAGCATCATCCCGGCCGCGCTCATCACCGGCGTCCGTTCGGACCTGCCCGGCCAGATCACCGCCCAAGTGACGGCCAACGTCTATGATAGCCCAACCGGCCGCATCCTGCTCATCCCGCAGGGCGCCCGCCTGATCGGCGAGTATGACAGCGAGATCGCCGCCGGGCAGACCCGCGTGCTGCTCGCCTGGGATCGGCTCATCATGCCGGACGGCCGCTCGGTCGTTCTCGAGCGCCAGCCCGGCGCCGACGGTGCAGGCTTCGCGGGCCTACAGGACCGCGTAAACCAGCATTGGGGCAATCTGCTCAAGGCCGCGGCCATCTCGACCCTGCTTGGCGCGGGCGCCGAGCTAGGCGCGGACGATGAAGACAACCTGACCCGCGCGTTGCGACGCGGCTCGCAGGACACCATCAATCAGACCGGCCAGCAGATCGTTCGGCGGCAGCTCAACGTGCAGCCGACACTCACAATACGACCGGGGCATCCTTTGCGCGTGGTTCTCACCCGCGACCTGGTGCTTGAACCGGTGGGAGCAACAAGATGACGAAGTTAAAGCTGGGTCCGCTCGCCGACGACCGCCCCGTGAAGCTGACAGTGGAGCTGCCGGCTTCCGTCCACCGCGATCTTGCGGCATACGCCGCTATGCTCGCGGCCGAGACCGGCGGGGACGCCATTCCTCCCGAAAAGCTCGTTTCGCCGATGCTGGCGAAGTTTATGGCGAGCGACCGGGGCTTCTCCCGCCGCCGTGACGCCAAGGGCTGAGACGTCCGGCTAGGGTCAGTTACCCAAGAACCGCCTGCGGCGCTCCTGCGCGTCCAGCTTCGTGGGCCGGGGCCGCGCGTCATGTGCCTGTCGAAGAAGGCGCTGGCCGCGTTCGGCGTAGTGGTCGGCCGCAGCCTCAGCGGCTCGCTTTGCGATGTTATGTAAGCGATAATTATCCCCCACGCGGGGCGGCTGGGCACGGGCTTCGGTAGGAAG
>CAZJXG010000263.1:0-2594 GCA_964549965.1 uncultured Sphingomonas sp.
TCCACGCCCATTCGCCGGCGCTGATCGGCCTGGCGGGGCTGCGCGCGGCGAAACGCCTGAAGCTGCCCTTCCTCTATGAAATCCGCGCCTTCTGGGAAGACGCCGCCGTCGGCAACGGCACAGGGCGGGAGGGATCGGCAATGTACCGGCTGACCCGGATGCTGGAGACCCATGTGGTGCGTGGCGCCGATGCGGTCGCAGTGATCTGCGAAGGGCTGCGCTCCGATCTTGTCCGCCGCGGGATCGCCGCCGACAAGATCATGGTGTCGCCCAATGGCGTCGATCTCGACCTGTTCGGCGATCCGCCGCCGCCCGACGTCGCGCTGATGGATCAGCTTGGCCTGCGCGGTGCCGAGGTGATCGGCTTCATCGGCTCCTTCTACGACTATGAGGGGCTCGACGACCTGATCGCGGCAATGCCGCTGCTGGTCGAGCGGCGCCCCGATGCCGCGCTGCTGATGGTCGGCGGCGGGCCGATGGAGGCGGCGCTGCGCGCCCAGGCGGCGGCATCACCGGTAAGCGAGCGCATCCGTTTCGTCGGCAGGGTGCCGCATCAGGAGGTCGAGCGCTATTACAGCCTCACCGATATCCTGGCCTATCCGCGCAAATCGATGCGGCTGACCGACCTCGTCACGCCGCTCAAGCCGCTGGAGGCGATGGCGCAGCGCCGGCTGGTCGCGGCGTCGAATGTCGGCGGCCATCGCGAACTGATCGAGGACGGGGTGACGGGGACGCTGTTCGCACCCGACGATCCGGCGGCGCTGGCGGCGGCGCTGGCCGGGCTGCTCGCCGATCGCGCGCAATGGGACGAACGGCGTGCGGTGGCGCGCGCATTTGTCGAGCGCGACCGCAGCTGGGGCGTCAACGTCGCGCGCTATCGGCCGGTTTATGAGCGTCTGGCGAAAGCGACGCGCGGTTGAAACTTCTTTGTCGAAAACGCGTCTTTGTGATGGGAAAGTAACGGAATCCCAATTTTGCCTTATTATCAGGCGATGAAGAGACATTATGGGCGTTCCAATGGTGCAGACGAAAAAACGGCGTTCCAGCCTTGTGATGGGGCTGCTCCTTGCGGTTTTGCTGGGGGTCGCGGCCGGCTTCTTCGTGCTCGCCATGCCGATCCACATGCTCGAGACGGTGACGACGCTGACCCGGCTGTCGAAGCTGATGGTTCAGGCCGAGCCGCCGATTTCGCCCAACGATCGTACCCTGCTCGCCGTTCTGGCCGGCATCCTGACGGCGGGCATCGGCTGGGTGCTGGTCGACTGGCTGTTGTTCGGACGCGCCGGAATGAGCACGCTGATCCGCACCCGCGAGGATGATTATGAGGATGAGGACGAGGATGCCTATCGTCCGACCGATCCGCTCGATCTGGTGACGCCGATGGCGGCGCGCGGCCATGACTGGTCGCAGGACGCCGCGGGCGATACGCGCCGGCCGCTGTCCGCGCGCAACGATATCGGCGAGCCGTCTCCCTTCGCGCCCCCACCGCCGTTCGGCCAGATATTGCCGGGTGCGGGCGTATCCGCGCCGCCGCTGCAGCCCCAAGTGCCACCGCTGGGCCAGCCCGCCGCGCCGCCGTCTACGCCCAACTGGGCCGTGCCGGCGGGGGAGACCGGGATACCGGCGCTGAACGCCAATTTCGATCTGCCCGATCGCCCGGCCGGATTCCCGGCCGCGATCCCGGGGGCGCCGACAACGTCCGCCCCACCAACCCCGGCCGCGCCGCCCGCGAATATGCCGAGCTGGCTGCCGGCACCTGGCGCGCGCGCTGATGCCGTGCCCGCCTTTGGTTCCCTGTCGCCGGCAGCGCCCGCCGCGATCGCGCCATCCGCTTCGACAGGCCCGGGCGAGCCACCGGCAGCGGCGCCCGATCCCTTTGCGGCGATGCCGTCCGCGCCGCCACCGCTCCAACCGACAATGGCCGAACCGCCGCAGCTGATCCTGTCGCAGCCGGCACCGCCGCTGCCGTCGGCGGAACCGCAATCGCAAATCCCGCCGCCGCCGCCCATCGCACCGGTAGCACCAGCGGCGCCCGCGGCGCAGCGTCCCTATTTCACCGCTGGCTCATCGATACCACCGGGTGCTGCTGCGCCGATGCCGCCCATCGCAGCACCAGCACCGGTTCCAACGCCGCCTCAACCTGCGGCACCGCTCATCCAGGCGCCGGAGCCCGTTGCGCCCGCGCCGCGCGTCGCGCCGCGTCCGGCGATCGATCCCGGCGTGGATCGCGCGCGCCTGCACGATCTGCTCGCCCAGCTGGAAGCCAAGGTCCATGCCCGGCGGGCCGCGGTGCCGGCCCCGATGGCGCCCGCCGGGACCTTCGCGCCTACGGCCGACGCACCTGCTCCTGCTCCGCTCCAGCCGCAGCGGGCCGAACCACCCGCCGCCTTTGCCGCGCCGCCACCGCAGATGCCGCAGCCTCTGCCCGAACCGCCGGCAGCGCCTGTCTACGAGCTTCCGCCGGCCCAGCCATCGCCGGCCTTCAACCTCGGCATCCAGCCCCAGCCCCAGCTTCAGCCCGGGGGTCCGGCGCCCATGCCCTCCGCAACGGCAACCGCCCCGATTCCGCTTGCGCGGATCGAGGATGGCCAAAA
>CAZJXG010000264.1:0-2590 GCA_964549965.1 uncultured Sphingomonas sp.
GTAAGCGATAATCTACCCCCACATTTTCGAATGTTTTGAGATTGCTATGTTGCGGGCCTGCTGAATCGGGAGCGTAGCGAGTGATGGGTGATGTAACCACGTTCGAAAGTGGCTTCGAAAGCAACGGGAACGGCCGTGCTCGCCCGATGGAGGTGATCCCGGCAGGTCGCGAGCGTCGGCAATGGACGCCGGAAGCGAAGGCCAGGATCATCGCCGAGAGCATGGCGCCGCGGGCGAACGTCTCGGATATCGCGCGCCGGAACGATATTCTGCCGCAGCAGCTCTACGCCTGGCGCCGGGAAGCGCGGGAGCGGATGGAATCGGCCGACGCGCCGGCCTTTGTTCCGGCGATGGTCGAGGAGCCGAAAGCGCGGGGGAACAGCGCCGAGATCCGGATCAACATCAAGGGCATGACGATCCGCATTCCCGAGGGCACGACGGCAGATCACATCGAGCGCGTGCTGCTGGCGGTGCAGGTGTCGACATGATCATTCCGCCGGGACCGCTCAAAGTGCTGGTGGCGGTGAAGCCGGTCGACTTCCGCAAGGGAATGGTGGGGCTGGCGTCGCTCGTGCAGCAAGAACTGCAACGCGATCCCTTTTCCGGAATCATGTTCGTGTTCCGCTGCAAAAGGGCCGATCGGATCAAGCTTCTGCTATGGGACGGGACCGGCCTGGTGCTGGTGACGAAGCGGCTCGAGACGGGCACGTTCCGCTGGCCGCGCTTCGGCGACGGGGTGATGAGCCTGACCGCGGCGCAGGCTTCGGCGCTGATCGAAGGGCTCGACTGGGCGCGTGTTCATGCCCCGCGCGTGGCGCGTCCGGTGATGGCGTTATAGGCCGTGAAAATGACTCGTCTGGCCGCAGAAAACGGGCAGAAAACCGCGACATAATTTATCTATCCGCACCATGAGCGAGGGGGTGGAAGAGCTGCCCGACGACGTCGAGGCACTGAAGGCGATGATCATCGCCGAACGGCTCCGCTCCGCCCGGCTCCAGCACCTTCTTGATGTTCTCAACCGCATGCACTTCGGCAAGCGATCGGAAAAGATCGACAGCGGTCAGCTCGCGCTGGCGCTCGAAGATCGCGACGTGTCGATGGCCGAAGCCGAGTTGCTCGTCGAACAGGGAGAGGAAGCCACCGGCATCGCGCCGGCACGGCGCAAGCGGGCGGCCGACGAGTCCCGCGCCTCGCTGCCGGCGCATCTTCCGCGTCACGAGATCGAGATCGCGCCCGAGGCCGGTTGCTGCGCGGGCTGCGGCGGTGCGCTGCACCGGATCGGCGACGATCGGTCCGAACGGCTCGACATCATCCCCGCCCAATATCGCGTCATCGTGACGGTGCGGCCGAAGATGGCGTGTCGGTCCTGCGGCGATGGCGTCGCGCAGGCGAAGGCTCCCGCGCATGTGGTGCCGGGCGGCCTGCCAAGTGAAGCGCTGCTCGCCGACATCCTCGTCAAGAAATACGCCGACCACCTTCCGCTCTACCGGCAGGCGCAGATGATGGCGCGCCAGGGCGTGACGATCGACCGTGCGACGCTCGCGGGCTGGGTCGGCCGCGCGGCGGGCTATCTGAAGCCGATCGTCGACCGGCAGAAGGCGGAGCTTCTGAAGAGCGATCGCCTGTTCGTCGACGAGACCACAGCCAAGGTGCTCGCACCGGGAAGCGGCAAAACGAAGACCGGCTACCTGTGGGCGATGGTCCGAGATGATCGGGCATCTGGCGGCGTCGATCCACCCGCGATCATTTACAGCTACATGCCGGGCCGAGGCGGCATGTGGGCGGAGAAGCTCCTCGGTGATTATCACGGTATCCTGCAGGTCGATGGCTATGAAGCCTATGGCCAGTTCGGCAAGGCAGGCCGTCCCGGCGGACCCTCCGTGCTGGCCTATTGCTGGGCGCATGTTCGCCGCGGCTTCTTCGACGCTGGCGGCAAGGGCGATGGCGCGCCGATCGCCACCGAAGCGCTGCACCGGATCGCTCTGCTCTACGACATCGAGCGCGAGATCAATGGCCACATGCCCGAAGAGCGCCTTGCCGTCCGCCAGGCGCGATCCAGGCCGGTCGTCGACGAGCTGCATGGCTGGCTCGACGCCAAGCGCCGGCGCATGTTCAGCGGCTCGCCGACCCTCAAGGCGATCAACTATGCGCTGAGCCACTGGGCCGGGCTCGTCCGGTTCCTCGACGATGGCCGGATCGACATCGACAACAACCCGGTTGAGCGGTCGATGCGGTCGATCGCGCTCCAGCGCAAGAATGCCCTGTTCGCAGGTCACGAGCTCGGCGCCGAGAACTGGGCGGCGATCGCCTCGCTGGTCGAGACCTGCAAGCTGGGTGCGATCAACCCCGCCGCCTACCTGGCTGACGTCCTCGCCCGCATCGTCACCCGGCGCGACGGCGAGCCCATCGACGACCTGCTGCCCGGTAACTGGGTCGATAAAAAGGCCGCCGAAATGACGTTCGAAACGAGTGTCATCGCTACCGCCGCCTGAGCAAAGAACGTTCGAAATTAGATACAACGAAATTAGCCGCCGGCTTCCTACCGAAGCCCGTGCCCAGCCGCCCCGCGTGGGGGATAATTATCGCTTAC
>CAZJXG010000265.1:0-2552 GCA_964549965.1 uncultured Sphingomonas sp.
TGCGCGGCGACTGACAGGATGCGAGCGTAGCGACAATCAAGATGAGAATCGGTTGTTGGGGTGTCGGTGAAGGGCGGAGGGCGTAGCCCGAAGCCCGTAGCCGAGACCCCAACAACCGATGGCCCTTTAATGGAGGAGCCGCAGATCGTCGGGGCCGACCCAATATTCATTGGCATATCCAGATTGGAGGGAGATGCCGTGAGTGCCGGGTTGCCAAGTCAACGATCATCAAATGAGGCTTTTCATGAAATTGCGACAGACCAACCCGGTCCCGGTGGCTGCGGCGAAGGCCGGGTTCAGCACCGCGACGGGCTACCGGATCGCGAGCGATCCGGTGCTTCCTTCACACCGTAAAGCGCCCCGCGGCCGACGGCGACCTGATCCGTTGGAATCGATCTTCGAGAGCGAGATCGTACCAATGCTGAAGGCGGCACCTGGCTTGCGGGCGGTGGCGATCTTCGAGGAGATGCGCCGTCGCCATCCCGATCTCGATTTTGGGGTTCGCCGCACGATGGAGCGTCGTATCCGTGCCTGGCGGGCCGTTCATGGCCCGGAACAGGAAGTGATCTTCCGCCAGACTCATGAGCCGGGGCGAATGGGCCTTTCGGACTTCACCGACATGAGGAGCCTCAAAGTCACGATCGCGGGTGCGCCCCTCGATCACCTGCTTTACCACTTCCGCCTGGTGTGGTCAGGCTTCGAACATGCCCATGTCATCCTGGGCGGCGAGAGCTATGTCGCATTGGCTGAGGGGCTGCAGAACGCGCTTTGGATGCTGGGCGGCGCGCCGGGCGAACACCGCAGCGACAGTCTGTCGGCCGCGTTTCGCAACCTTGATGCCGATGCCCGTGCGGACTTGACCACACGCTACGACGCCTTGTGCGAACATTATGGCATGACGCCGACCCGCAACAACCGCGGCATCGCACATGAGAATGGCAGCGTCGAAAGCTCCCACGGCCATCTCAAGGCGGCGGTGGAGGATGCGCTGGCGATGCGTGGATCGACCGACTTCGAGGACCTCGCGGCCTATCGCAGGTTCATCGACGAGATCGTTGCCCGAAAGAACCGGCGCAGTGCCGCCCGCATCGACACCGAAAGGGCAACGCTCAAACCGCTACCTGATCGTCGCACCAGCGACTACGAGGAACATATCCTTCCCGTCACCTCGTCCAGCACCTTCGTTCTGCGCAAGGTGTTCTACACGGTGCCGTCACGGTTGATCGGGCATCGACTGCGTGTGCGCCTCTACGATGATCGGCTCGATCTGTTCCTGGGCGGCAGTTATCTCATGACCCGGCCACGCGGTCGCCCGAAAAGCGCTACCGAACATGGCTATGTGGTGGATTACCGTCACGTGATCCATAGCCTCAGGCGTAAGCCGATGGCCCTGCTGCAGCTGACCTATCGCGACCAGTTGTTCCCGCGCGAGGCGTACAGGCTCATGTTCGAACGGCTGCTCGAAGCCATGTCCGAGCGTGACGCTTGCCGTAAGATGGTCGAGTTGCTGTCCATGGCCCATGAACGGGCCTGCGAGGCCGAGCTTGCCGATCTTCTCGCCCAGGACCTTGACGAAGGCCGGCTGCCTGACATCGCCGCGTTGCGAACGCGCTTCTCGCCCGATCCGGCCGCGCTGCCCGAGGTGGTGGTCGAGCTTGGCCCCCTGACCGACTACGATGCCCTGCTGCTGGGAGAGGCCGCATGACCAAGGCCCATAACGTCGATGCCCAGCGCCTGAGCTTCATCCTCAACGAGTTGAGGCTTCCTGCCATCAAGGTGATCTGGCCCGAGTTTACCGAACGTGCCGACAAGGAGGGCTGGCCCGCCACCCGACTGCTCGCTGCACTTACCGAGCATGAAATGGCCGAACGTGACCGGCGTAGGATCGAACGTCATCTGAGCGACGCACGATTACCACCGGGCAAAACGCTCGACAGCTTCGCCTTCGACGCCGTGCCGATGGTCTCGCGGGCGCAGGTCACGGCCATGACCTCGGGCGACGGATGGCTGGAAAAGGGCGCCAATCTCATCCTGTTCGGCCCGCCGGGCGGAGGAAAGAGCCACTTGGCGGCAGCCATCGGCCTGCAACTTGTCCAGAATGGTTGGCGCGTGCTGTTCACCCGCACGTCCGAGCTGGTCCAGAAGCTTCAGCTCGCGCGCCGCGAACTGGCGCTCGAATCCGCCATCGCCAAGCTCGACAAATACCACCTGCTCATCCTGGACGACCTCGCCTATGTCGCCAAGGATCAGGCTGAAACCTCCGTGCTCTTCGAGTTGATCAGCGCACGCTATGAGCGCCGATCCATGCTCATCACGGCCAACCAGCCCTTCGGCGAATGGAACCGGGTCTTCCCGGATCCCGCCATGACGCTCGCGGCCGTCGACCGTCTCGTTCATCACGCCACCATCTTCGAGATGAATGTCGAGAGCTATCGTCGCAGGGCCGCCCTCCAGCGACAGACAGGGGCTGGAAGGACCCCAAAATACGCGACAATCAAATCCATCGAGAAAATGTCGATCAGCGACAATCAGAGCGAAGAATCGCCCTTGCC
>CAZJXG010000266.1:0-2533 GCA_964549965.1 uncultured Sphingomonas sp.
GGCGCGCGCGCGGTCTGCAGCGTCTGGCTGAGGATCGCATAGTCGAAGGCATTGTCGGGATAGTTGACCAGATCGGTATCGGCATCGCCCTGCACCACCGACAGGCCGCGCCCGACGGCATGGCTGACATTGGCCGGGTCGATTTCGATCCCGCGCGCATCGCATCCCTTGGCCCGCAGCACATCCATCAGCTCGCCGTCGCCGCAGCCGACGTCGAGCACGCGTGATGCAGGTGCTACATGATCCGCGATGATCGCCAGATCGGGACGCAGTTCGCTCATCGCGTATAGATATCCGGATCGTGGCGCTGCAGAAAGATCGTCGGATCGGGCAACGGTTTCCAGCCGAGCTTGCCGTAGAGGCCGTGCGCGTCGCGGGTGGCGAGCAGCCAGCGGCGCAGCCCCTGCAGCGTCGGTGACGCCTGCAGCCGCTCGACCATCGCTTTCGCGATGCCCCGGCCCCGGGCCTCTTCCAGCACGAACACGTCGGCGAGATAGGCGAAGGTCGCATGATCGGTGACGACCCGCGCGAAGCCGATCTGGACGTCGCCGTCGAAGGCGCCGACGACGTGCGATCCCGCGATCGCCCGTACCACCGTTTCGCGCGGGATGCCCGGCGACCAGTAGCTGGCCGTCAAATAGCCGTGGATCACGTCGATCTGCATCTCGGCGTGCTCTTCGGACAGGCGCACGCCGCTCACCCGCTCGCTCCCGCGCGCAGGAAGCCGTCGATCACCCGGTTCAGTTCGGGAACGTCGAGCAGGAAGGCGTCATGGCCGAAGGGCGAGCTCAGCTCCATGAAGCTGACCGGCGCGCCCGCGGCGTTGAGCGCATGGACGATGGCGCGCGATTCGGCGGTGGGATACAACCAGTCGGTATCGAAGCTGACCAGGCAGAAGCGGGTTTTCTTCGAACCGGCGAAGGCGGTGGCGAGCAGCCCGCCATGCTCCTCGGCAAGGTCGAAATAGTCCATCGCCCGGGTGATATAGAGATAGGAATTGGCGTCGAACCTGTCGACGAAGCTGATCCCCTGGTGGCGCAGATAGGATTCGATCTGGAAATCGGCATCGAAGCCGAAGCTCTTGGCCCCGTCTTCCCGGCCCGGCCGCTTCTGGAGGCGCCGGCCGAATTTCTCGGTCAGCCCGGCTTCGGACAGATAGGTGATGTGCGCCGCCATCCGCGCGACCGCGAGGCCGGCGGCGGGCGGATCGCCATCGGCATAATAATCGCCGCCCCGCCATTTGGGATCGGCCATGATCGCCTGGCGGCCGACCTCGTGAAAGGCGATGTTCTGCGCCGAATGCCGCGCGGCGCCGGCGATCACCACCACCGAGCGGACCCGATCGGGATAGGTCGCCGCCCATTGCAGCACCTGCATGCCCCCCATCGACCCGCCGACCGCGGCCGCCAGCGTGCCGATACCGAGATGATCGAGCAGCAGCGCCTGCGCGCGGACCATGTCGCGGATGGTGATGACCGGGAAGCGCATCGCGAAGGGCGTGCCGGTCGCCGGATCGACCGTCGCGGGGCCGGAGCTGCCGAGGCAGCTGCCCAGCACATTGGCGCAGACGATGAAATGCCGCGCCGGATCGATCGGCTTGCCGGCACCCACCATCCGTGTCCACCACCCCGCCTTGCCGGTGCGCGGATGAGTCGAGGCGACATGCTGGTCGCCGGTCAGCGCATGGCAGATCAGGACCGCGTTCGAGCCATCGGCATCGAGCGTACCATAGGTTTCATAGGCGATCTCGACCGGCGCCAGCCGCGCGCCGCCGTCCAGCCGCAGCGGGCCGGCCAATGTCACGGAACGGGCAAGGCCGAAGCGGCTGTCGTCGATCATGGGAGGTGGGGGCTAGGACGGGGCAAAGGGGCTGTCAACGTTCCGGCTTCGGTCTCGTCTGTTGCAGCCCCGCCCCATCCCCCCTAAAGCGCGGCGCATGACCAAGACCCTCGCGCCCAAGCCCTGGATCGATGCGATCGCGCCTTATGTTCCAGGGCGATCGACCACCGATGACGGCCGCAAGGTCGCCAAGCTCAGTTCGAACGAGAATCCGCTCGGCACCGGCGAGGCCGCCCGCGCCGCTTTCCTCAGCGGCGCGAGCTCGCTCGATCGCTATCCCGATGCCTCGGCGGCGGCGCTGCGCGAGGCGATCGCGGCCAGGCACGGCCTTGATCCGGCGCGGGTCATCTACGGCACCGGATCGGACGAAATCCTCCATCTCGCCGCCGGCGCCTATGCCGGCCAGGGCGACGAGGTCCTGTACGTCCGCTACGGCTTCTCGGTCTATCCGATCGCGACCCGCCGGGTCGGCGCCACCCCGGTGGAGGCGCCCGACCGCGACTATGCGACCGACATCGACAGCCTGATCGCGCATATCACGCCCAGGACACGCGTGATCTTTCTGGCCAATCCGAACAATCCGACCGGCACCTATTCGCCGGCCGCCGATATCGCGCGGCTCCACGCCGCGACGCCCGGCGATTGCCTGCTGGTGATCGACCAGGCCTATGCCGAATATCTCGAGGCGGCCGAT
>CAZJXG010000267.1:0-2486 GCA_964549965.1 uncultured Sphingomonas sp.
CTGATCGGCGCCCCCGCCGGCCGGCTCCACACCGCCCGATCGCGCAACGATCAGGTCGCGACCGACTTCAAACTATGGGTGCGCGACGCGATCGATTCGGTCGAGGCCGGGCTGCAGGCGCTGCAGACGGCCCTCGTCACCCGCGCCGAGGAGCATGCCGCGAGCGTGATGCCCGGCTTCACCCATCTCCAGGTCGCGCAGCCCGTGACCCTGGGCCACCATCTGATGGCCTATTATGAGATGGTGGCGCGCGATCGCAGCCGCTTCGCAGACGCGCGGGCGCGGCTGAACCGCTGTCCGCTGGGCGCCGCCGCGCTGGCCGGCACCGGCTTCCCGATCGATCGGGCGATGACCGCGGCGGCGCTGGGCTTCGACGCGCCGACCGACAACAGCCTCGATTCGGTGTCCGACCGCGATTTCGCGCTCGACTATCTGATGGCGGCGACCCAGGCGAGCCTGCACCTGTCGCGGCTGGCCGAGGAATTCATCATCTGGGCGAGCCAGCCCTATGGCTTCGTCAAGCTGCCCGACAGCTATTCGACCGGTTCCTCGATCATGCCGCAGAAGCGGAACCCCGACGCGGCCGAGCTGGTGCGCGGCCATAGCGGGCGGATCGCCGGCTGCATGACCGCGCTGGTGATGACGATGAAGGGCCTGCCGCTGGCCTATTCGAAGGACATGCAGGACGACAAGCCGCCGGTGTTCGAGGCGCATGACCTGCTGGCCCTGTCGATCGCGGCGATGACCGGCATGGTCGAAACCTGCACCTTCGTGGCGCCGCGCATGCGCCAGGCCGCCGAGCAGGGCTTCTCGACCGCGACCGACCTGGCCGACTGGCTGGTGCGCGTCGCCGATATCCCGTTCCGCGAGGCGCACCACATCACCGGCACCGCGGTGAAGCTGGCCGAAAGCGAGGGATTGGCGCTCGACCGCCTGCCGATCGCGGCGCTGAAGGCGATCGACGAGCGGATCGACGAGCGGGTCTATGGCGCGCTGTCGGTCGATGCCTCGGTCGCCAGCCGGCAGAGCCATGGCGGCACCGCGCCCGACCAGGTCCGCGCGCGGATCGCGCAGGCGAAGACGGCATTGGGAATCGACATATGATCAAGCTCCGCAGCCTCGTCGTCATCCCCGTGCTGCTCGCGCTCGCCGCCTGCGGCAAGCGCGACATGCTCCGTCCGGTCGATGGCCACAGCCTGCCGCCCAGGCCCGCGACCGCGGCGGTCCAGCCCGATGTCCCGACGCTGCTCACCCCGCCGGTCGAAACCCGCCCGGGCCGCAGCGACGATGTGCTGCGGCGGTCGGAGGAACGGCCCGACGACCGCTTCAACCTGCCCCCGCCGGGCTGACGCCCAGTCCGCTCATCCTGGGGAGGGCCGGGCGAAGCCGAAGCCCGTCTCGAAGCACCGATTGCATCCTTCGAGACGCCACCTCGCCGGGCTCGGTGGTTCCTCGGGATGCGCCGGCGGGGCCAATGCTACCGCCCCTGCCCAAAGCCGTAGTACAGGGAAGACCATGGACCATTTCAACCTGAAGGACGGCGTCCTCCACGCCGAGGATGTGCCGCTGCCGGCGATCGCCGATGCGGTCGGCACCCCGGTCTATGTCTATTCGACCGCGACGATCGAGCGCCATGTCGCCGTGTTCAAGGCCGCGCTCGCCGACGTCGAATCGGGCGCCGACGGCCCGCTGATCGCCTTTGCGGTGAAGGCCAATCCCAACCGGGCGGTGCTCGCCACCCTGGCGAGGGCCGGGCTCGGCGCCGATGTCGTGTCGGGGGGCGAACTGCTGCGCGCCCGCGCCGCCGGCATTCCCGCCGACCGGATCGTCTTTTCGGGGGTCGGCAAGACCGAGGAGGAGATGCGGCTGGGCCTGCGCGAAGGCATTTTCCAGTTCAACATCGAATCCGAACCCGAAGCGGAGATGCTGTCGGATGTCGCGACGGCGATGGGGCTGCGCGCGCCGGTCGCCTTCCGCATCAACCCCAATGTGATCGCCGGCACCCATGCCAAGATCTCGACCGGCGGATCGGAGGATAAATTCGGCGTCGCCTATGATCGCGCGCTCGATGCCTATCGACGGGCCGCCGCGCTGCCGGGGCTCGATATCCGGGGGGTCGCCGTGCACATCGGCAGCCAGCTCACCGATCTCGGCCCGTCGCGCGCCGCCTTCGAGAAGATCGGCGCACTGATCGCCGATCTGCGCGCCGCCGGACATCGCATCGTCACCGCCGATCTCGGCGGCGGCCTGGGCGTGCCCTATGACCCCGCCAAGCCCGTTCCGCCGCTGCCCGCCGCTTATGGCGCGATGGTGCGCGATGTGACGCAGGGCTGGGACGTCCGCCTGCTGTTCGAGCCGGGGCGGGTGATCGTCGGCAATGCCGGCGTGCTGCTGTCGCGGGTCATCCGGGTCAAGCAGGGGGTGAGCGATCCCTTCGTGATCGTCGATGCGGCGATGAACGACCTGATGCGCCCCAGCCTCTACGA
>CAZJXG010000268.1:0-2471 GCA_964549965.1 uncultured Sphingomonas sp.
GATCGGGGCTGTGGCGGGCGGTGGTATCGGAACACTCATCGAACAACGAGCGATGGGTTTGCGATGCCGGGCCACCACATTTCCGATCAGCAGGTATTTCTCTTCATGACCCATCGTCGCCAACACACCCAGGCCGTCGCGGCTGCCAAGGCCGGTATCAGCGAGCGCAGCGCACGCCGGATCGAGAACGATCCGCAGCTTCCGTCCCAGAAGAAGAAGGAGCGCCACTGGCGCACCCGCGCCGATCCGCTCGAGCCATTCTGGCCACGCGTCGAGGAGTTGCTCCAGATCGACGGTATCATTGCCGTCACGGTCTTCGAGACGCTCCAGGACGAGTTCGGCGAGGATGCTGTTCCCGATGCGATACGACGAACACTGGAACGCCGGATCGCCCGCTGGCGGGCACTGCACGGCGGCGAGAAGGAGATCTTCTTCCCGCAGCATCATGAGCCCGGTCGGCAGGGCCTGTCGGATTTCACGGTATGCGACAGTCTCAAGGTCACCGTTGCCGGCGAGACCCTAGCCTATCGCCTTTACCACTTCCGCTTGGCGGCGAGTGGCTGGGAGCATGCGGCTGTCGTGCTGGGCGGGGAGAGCTTTGCCGCCCTTTCGGAGCACCTGCAGGATGCCTTGTGGAAGCTGGGCGGCGCGCCGGCCGAACACCGCAGCGATTCCCTGTCAGCCGCCTACAAAAACCTCGACGCCGATGCGCAGCGGGATTTTACCCGAAGCTATGACGAGCTGTGCCGTCATTACGGCATGCTCGCTACCCGCAACAACCGCGGCGAGGCGCACGAGAACGGATCGATCGAAGGTCCGCATGCCCATCTCAAGCGACGGCTCGATCAGGCCTTACGCCGGCGGGGAAGCCGCGATTTCGTCAGCATCGAGGCCTGGCGCGAGTTCGTTGAGGCGCAGGTCGCCAGACAGAACCGGCGGCATGCTGCGCGCATCGATGCAGAACGCAGGGTACTCAAGGCGCTGCCCGCAAGGCGAACCACCGATTTCGCCATGGTCACCGTCGATGTCACCCGCAACGGCACCGTCGCCATCGATCGGGTTACCTATTCGGTGCCTTCCCGCCTCGTCGGACGGCGCCTCAACGCGCATCTCTTTGACGATCGCATCGAGCTCTTCCTCGGTCCGGACAGGGTAATGTCCACGCCGCGTGTGCGGATCAGTCATCCCCACCGGGGGCATAGCATCGATTTCCGGCACATGATCGGTAACCTGCGCCGCAAGCCCGGTGCACTGCGCAACCTCGTCTACCGCGAAGCCCTGTTCCCCGATCACGCCTACCGGCGGGCCTGGCAAGCCTTCGATGCCCAACTCGATGGACGGCAGGCCTGCCGCGATGCCGTCGCGCTGCTCGATATCGCCGCCAGGGGCGACTGTGTCGACGTGCTGGCCCGGCGGATCGATGAGGCTCTCGACAGCGGGCGCTTGCCCGATGTCGATGCGCTCAGGGACGAGTTCCTGCCAACCGCAAGATCGCAGCGCGATGTCGCTATCCCGCCACCCGATCTGCACAGCTACAACAGCTTGATCGCCAGCGGGGAGGTGCACTGATGACCCGCACCAAGGATCAGGCCGCCGCCGTACTGCCTACCCTGCTGAAGGCCTTGCGCCTGCCGAGCATCAACCGCAACTGGAAGCGCCTCACCGACACCGCCGATCGCGATGGCTGGCCGGCCGCCAACCTGCTGGCCTCGCTTCTCGAGATCGAGATGGCTGATCGCTCCTCCCGGCGCATCCAGCGCCATCGCGACCAGTCCGGCTTGCCCGCAGGCAAGACCTTCGCCACCTTCGATTTCGACGCCGCCCCCGGCATCCGCAAACCGCACCTCTTGTCCCTCGCCGCCGGTGACGACTGGATCGAGAACGGCGGCAACCTGCTGCTGTTCGGCCAGAGCGGGACCGGCAAGACGCACGCAGTTGCCGCCATTGGCCATGCCCTCATCGACACGGGGCGGCGCGTCCTGTTCTGCTCCACCACCGACATGGTCCAGAAGCTCCAGTCCGCGCGCCGCGACCTCAGCCTGCCCGCCATGCTCGACAAGCTCGACAAGTTCGATCTCATCGTGCTCGACGATCTGTCCTACGTCCGCAAGGACCAGGTCGAGACCAGCGCCTTGTTCGAGCTCATCGCCCACCGCTACGAACGCCACTCGCTCGCCATTACCGCCAACCAGCCATTTTCGGCATGGGACAACGTCTTCCCTGATCCCGCTATGACTGTCGCCGCGATCGACCGCCTCGTGCACCACTCGACCATCATCGAGATGAACGGCGAAAGCTACCGCAAACGTTCCGCCGTCGCCCGTATCAACGCCGGCGATTACGACCCGCCGAATGGCGCCCCGGACCGGCCATCATAATTGTCGCTGGCTTCGCGCTCGGGAGCACCCTTGCTGAGGCAACGGGTAATTGTCGCCAGCGGCAATTACATGCCAACCATCCCATGCGCTTCA
>CAZJXG010000269.1:0-2459 GCA_964549965.1 uncultured Sphingomonas sp.
GCCCTCGACCCGCTTCTCATCGAGCTTGATGTCCCGCCCCTGGCTTTCCATCGCGGTCAGCGTGAAGCGCAGCGCGTCGGCGCCATATTTGTCGATCAGGCCGAGCGGATCGACGGTGTTGCCCTTCGACTTCGACATCTTCGAGCCATCCGCCGCGCGGACCAGCCCGTGCAGGTAGAGCGTCTTGAACGGCACCTCACCCATGAAATGGATGCCCTGCATGATCATCCGCGCATCCCAGAAGAACAGGATGTCGAACCCGGAGATCAGCACGTCATTGGGATAGTGGCGATCGAGCGTGACGTTCTTTTCGGGCCAGCCGAGGGTTCCGAACGGCCACAGCGCGGACGAGAACCAGGTGTCGAGCACGTCGGGATCGCGGGTCAGTTTCCTATTGCCGGCCAGTGCCTGCGCGCCCGCCTCATCCTCGGCGACATAGACCTCGCCATCCTCATCGAACCAGGCCGGGATCTGGTGCCCCCACCACAGCTGGCGCGAGACGCACCAGGGCTGGATATTCTCCAGCCAGTTATAATAGGTCTTGGTCCAGCTTTCCGGCACCACCTTGATCGCGCCCGATCGCACCGCCTCGATCGCCGGCTTGGCCAGCGTCTCGGCATCGACATACCATTGGTCGGTCAGCCAGGGCTCGATCACCACGCCCGATCGGTCGCCATAGGGGGTCTGGATGACCCGGTCCTCGATCTTCTCCAGCAGGCCCGCGGCGTCGATCGCCTCGACCACCTTCTTGCGCGCCTCGAACCGATCGAGGCCCAAATAGTCGGCGGGGATCAGCCCGTCCGACGTCTGGATCAGCTTCGCCTCGGCATCGAGCATGTTGAGCATCTCGCCGGCCTTGAAGCCTGCGCGCTTGCCCACCTCGAAATCGTTGAAGTCATGCCCCGGCGTGATCTTCACCGCGCCCGACCCCAGCTCGGGATCGGCATGTTCGTCGGCGACGATCGGGATCAGCCGGCCGGTGATCGGCAGCTTCACCTGCTTGCCGATCAGCGCGCGATAGCGATCATCCTCCGGATTCACCGCGACCGCCATGTCGGCGAGCATCGTTTCAGGCCGGGTGGTGGCGACCGAGATCGTGCCCGAGCCATCGGCGAGCGGATAGGAGAAATGCCAGAACTTGCCCTGTATCTCGCGCGTCTCGACTTCCAGGTCGGAGATCGCGGTCTTGAGGCCCGGATCCCAGTTCACCAGCCGCTTGTCGCGGTAGAGCAGCTTCTGATTGTAGAGATCGACGAACACCTTGAGGACGGCCTTCGAGAAGCCCTCGTCCATCGTGAAGCGCTCGTTCGCCCAATCGCACGAGGCGCCCAGCCGGCGAAGCTGGCGGGTGATCGTCCCGCCGCTCTCTTCCTTCCACGCCCACACCTTCTCGACGAACTGGTCGCGGGTGAAATCGGTGCGCTTGCTGCCGGCGGCGTTGAGCTGCCGCTCGACCACCATCTGCGTCGCGATGCCGGCATGATCGGTGCCGACCACCCACAGGGCATCCTTGCCCTTCAGCCGGGCGTGGCGGATCAGCACGTCCTGCAGAGTGTCGTCGAGCGCATGGCCGATGTGCAGGCTGCCGGTGACGTTGGGCGGCGGGATGACGATCGTATAGGGCTCGGCGTCGGGCCGCGCAGGGCGGAACAGCCCCTGCTCTTCCCAATAGGCATACCAGCGCGCCTCGATCGCGGCGGGGTCGAACGTCTTGTCTATCGTCATGATGGGGCCGGCTTTACGGTCCAAAGCCGATTGCCGCAATGGCCGGATCGCCGCCGAAGCCGCGCTAGATCGCGGTGAGCGTGGCGACCAGCGCCTTGACCTTCTTCTGGCGCCATTGCGGCGTCGGCGCGACCAGCCAATAGGCCCTGGGCGAGGGCAGCGGATCGCCATGCGCGCGCACCCGCCCCTCGGCGATATCGCGTTCGACCAGCAGCGCCGGGACATGCGCGGTGCCGAAGCCCGACGCCGCGGCATCGATGGCGAGCCCCGCATCGGCGACCGTCAGCGCGGCATCCTTGTCACCGCTCGGCGCGCCCGGCCAGCCGATCGGCGCGCCATCGGCCAGCCCGACGGTGACGATCGCGCCATCGGCCAAGCGGATGCCCTCATGCTCGCCCGGCCCCTCGGCATAGCAGATGGCGAGATCGAGATTGGCCTGGGTGAAATCCAGCCCCTCGTCCGACGACAGCAGCACGAAGCGCAGCTCGGGATCGGTGCGGCCGAAATCGGCGAGGCGCGGCGCCAGCCACTTGGCGGTGAAGTCTCGCGGGGCGGCGATGGTCAGGGTCTTCGACGACTGGCCCGCCTGCATCGCGCGGACCGCCTCCTCGAACTGGAGGAAGCCGGCGCGCAGCGCGTCCAGCCCCGCCTCGCCCTCGGGCGTCAGCTCCAGCCCCTTGGCGGTGCGGCGGAACAGGACGACGCCCAGCGTATCCTCCAGCGCGCGGATCTGC
>CAZJXG010000270.1:0-2439 GCA_964549965.1 uncultured Sphingomonas sp.
GCTCGCTGCTGCTCGACGTGCGCGGCGCGATCCTCGACGGCTACAGCTTCGCGGCGGCGCTGCGCCTTCATCCGGCGACTTTTCCCGAATTCTACACCGCGTCGGTCGCGGCGGGCGAGCAGGCCGGGCGAC
Organism: uncultured Sphingomonas sp.; assembly: GCA_964549965.1. Lineage (GTDB taxonomy): Bacteria > Pseudomonadota > Alphaproteobacteria > Sphingomonadales > Sphingomonadaceae > Rhizorhabdus. The sequence goes on from CAZJXG010000270.1 coordinate 133, forward strand.
TGCCACAGGTGCTCGAACATCTCGCCGACTTCGTCGAGAACCGTCAGCGCAACCAGCAGAAGATCCAGCTCGCCCTGCTCTATCCGGCGCTGCTGGCGCTGATCTCCTTCGGGATGATGACGTTGCTGATGGTCTATGTCGTGCCCGACATCGTCCGTGTCTTCATCTCACGCGGTGCCGAGCTGCCCTTCCTCACCCGCGCGCTGATCGCCATATCGGGGGGGCTGCAGAGCTATGGGCTGGCGATGGGCGTGGCACTCGTCGCGCTGGTCCTGCTCGCCGGACGCTGGCTCCGGGTGCCCGCCAACCGGCTCCGCTTCGACCGCAGCTTCGCACGGACCTGGCCCTTCGCCCGCTTCAGCCGCCAATATAATGCCGCGCGCTTCGCCGCGAGCCTCGCCACGCTCGTGCAAAGTTCGGTGCCGCTAGTCGACGCGCTCAACGCGGCGGCGGCAGTGACCCCCAATATCCATTTCCGGCAGGCGGCGCTGGGCGTCGCGGCGCGGGTACGCGAGGGCGCCAGTCTGCAGGCGGCGATGGCCGAATCGGGCATCTTCCCGCCAATGCTCGTCGCGATCGTGGCGAGCGGCGAAAATGGCGGACAGCTCGGCCCCGCGCTCGGCCGCGCCGCCGCCGAGCTGGAACGCGAGCTGGAGGCGATGGCGGCGATGCTCGTCGCGCTGGTCGAGCCGCTGGTGCTGCTGATGATGGGCGGTCTGGTGCTGCTGATGGTGCTGGCGATCCTGCTGCCGATCATCAACCTCAACAATATCGTCGGGATGTAGCCGTGTATCGGGCCTTCATCAGCGGGGGCCAGCGGCGCCCGGCCGCCTCAAAGCTCGGTCTCGATCTTCATGCCGCCCGGCGTGGAAGCGAAGGGCAGCGCCGCGGCGCCCTCGGCGGTGACGATCAGCTGCAGCTTGCCCGCCTCATCCAGACCGCCCATGACGAACGGGGTACGCGGCTGGCCGACGGCGGCGAGATTGATCACCGCCACGCCCGGCGTCTGACGCATGTCGAACGCCAGCGCGGGAACAGTGACCGGGCCCTGCCCGCCAAAGGCCTGGCAGGTGCCCGGTCCGCTGCGGATGCGACCCTCCGCCCCCTGGCTGGCGCCGCCGATCTTCACATGGTCGAAATCGATCTGCATCCGCAGAGTGCAGGCGAAGCTGGGCTTGAGCACGGCGCCGAGCAGCGTTCCGTCGGCGCTGCCGCTGACGCTGTCGAGGCGCAGGCTGCCGGGGCGCAGCAGCGCGCGGCCGGCAAGCGATGTTTCCGGCCCTTCGGCGATCAGGTCGGCGGCGAAGCCGAATTGTACAAGGCTGCGCAGCGGTGCCCAGCGCCACGCGACCCGGTTGACCCCGCCCAGCGGCGCCGCGCCGCGCCAGATCGTACCGCTGGCATCCGCGATCGGCACCACCAGCTGCGCCGGGATCGTCGCGATCAGGCTCAGCGCATAGACGCCGGCACCGATGCCGGTGAAGATCAACGCCCGGCGGTTGAAACGACGGCGCGCAGGAGTGTCCGATGAATCGAGATAGACGCCATCTTCTGGGCCTGCTGCCATCGGCGCTGCTTCTAGGGTCGACATCCGTGCTCCAGCCTCCGGTCCTGGCCGCGTCGAAGAAGGCGGCGAAGCGACCGCGCGCGGCGCTGCTCCTGCCTCTGTCCGGCGCTTCGGCCACGGTGGGCATTAGCATGCAGCGCGCGGCGATGCTCGCGCTAACCGCCGGGGCGAAGGCCGAGGATACGATCATGATCGATACCGGCGGCACGGCGGCAGGTGCCACCGCGGCGGTCGCCCAGGCGCTGCGCGGCGGCGCCCGAATCATCGTCGGCCCGCTGTTCGCGGAGGAGAGCCGGGCGGCGGCGCACGCGGCGGGTGGCGTGCCCGTGCTGAGTTTCAGCAACGACGAAAGCCTGCTCCGCAGTGGTGCCTTCCTGCTCGGCATCACCGCCGGGCAGAGCGTGACGTCGATCCTGCGCTACGCGCGCGGCCGCGGCGTCCGGCGGGTGGCGGTGTTCGGCGGGCCATCGCGCTGGGCGATGCAGGGCAATGCCGCGGCGGAACGGCTGCGCGGTGCGGCGGGGCTCGATGTCGTGATACTGCCCGGCGGCACGACCGCGGCCGATCTACCCGCCGCGCTGCGCCGCATCGGCCAGCCCGACGCGCTGCTCGTCACCGAGGGCGGCGACGCCCTGCGGGCAGCGGCGCGGGCCACCGCCGGTGGCGGGCTGCAGCTGCTCGGGACGCAGCAGGCGCTCGACCTGGCGCCGCAGGATATCGCCGGTGCCTGGCTGTCCGGC
>CAZJXG010000271.1:0-2432 GCA_964549965.1 uncultured Sphingomonas sp.
GTATTTTTTTCTTGGACTATTATCAATCTATGGTCGTGGTTTCTGGAAAAGGCGATTCTTACGATCGATTTGATTTTGGATATGATGCCTTCCTTATCTGGAATAATAAGATATTTTCGTATCATTGCTCTTTCGATCTTGCTCGCTTTCCAGGATATCGAGGTATCGGTCCCAGCAAACAATTTGGACCGAGCGATCGTATAATTTCTCGTATCGGGAAATTTTTGGCTGAAAAGGGTGTCGATCCCGGTTTAGACAGATGCGAAGAAAAGCCAGAGCTTTTGAATAAGCCGAATGTCGCGCTGGCAGAACAGGATATGAAAGAAGATGCCGAGGCACGCGCTGCTGCTGAGCGTTAAGTTTACATCGCTTTAGGCGTTGTCAATTAGGCCTCTGCTGATTCTGGCAGCGGCTTAAGCCCAGATGCTCTAAAGATTCTAATCTCCTCCCGCCCAGCGGGACAACCGGAGCTTCACAAAATGAATGACGAAACGACGGCCAATCCGGCCGGCGGCGATGACACGCGTCCTGAAGAGGTCGCATCGTTCGGCGTCGAACCGGAAGCCTTTGCAGCGGATGAGGACCTGACCGAACCGCCCGGCGACGGGGAAGGGGAGGATGAGGAAATCGATCCCTATGACGATCCTGACGCCGATGATGCGCTGGTGCAGGTCGATTATGAGGGGCAGCTTTACGAGGTGCCCGCCAAGCTGAAGGGCGCGCTGCTGCGGCAGGCGGACTATACGCGCAAGACGATGGAACTGGCCGAGCATCGCCGGGCGGTTGCGGCCGACAGAGAGCAGGTCGATCAGGTCAGGGCGCTGACGGCGGACGAGATCCGGGTCGCGGCGCGGCTGCATAGCATTTCGGGCGAGCTGCAGGATCTGGCCCAACATGACTGGACCAGTCTCGATCCACATCATCCCTATACGGCCGATCTCCGTGCGACGGTCGGGCGGCTGATCGAGGAGCAGAATCTGCTCCATGGCCGGATGGCCGAGCATCAACATTACAAGACAGCCCGCGAACAGCAGGAAGCGGCCAGGACGCGGGCCGAGACCGACCAGGCCATGATGCGCGAAATCCAGAACTGGTCGCCCGAACGGCGGCGGGTGCTGGACAATTTCGCTGTCCATCACGGCATTTCCGAGGGCGATCTGGATCACGCCTCCCCGGCGGAACTCCGGCTTCTGAACCTCGCGCATTTCGGCGCCCAGCAACTGGAGCGGCAGCGCGCCGCCAACCGGGGCGCCTATCGACCCGCGGCCGAGATCGGCGGTTCCGCCGGCTCCGGCCCTTCCGACCCATCGCGCATGAGCATGGCCCAGTACCGGGCGTGGCGCGCGAAACAGACATAGGAATCAATAGATATGGCCAATTCGATACTTGCGATCGGCACGATCGCCAAGGAGGCGCTCAGCGTCCTCGAGAATGAGCTGGTGGCCGCGAAGGCGGTGCACCGTGGGCTCGAGTCCGAGTTTCCCAATGCCAAGAATGGTTATCAGACCGGCGCCACAGTCACCATCAAGCGGCCGACCGACTTCACGGTGCGTTCGGGCGCCAATGCCTCGGCGCAGGATGTGATCGAGGGATCGACCACGATCACGGTCGACCAGCAGAAGGGCGTCGACTTCGCCTTCACCTCGGCCGAACTGACCCTCAACATCAAGGACCTGTCCGAGCGGGTGATCAAGCCGGCGATGGTGCAGCTGGCGAACAAGATCGACAGCGATGTGCTGGCACTGGCGGCCAAGGTGCCCAATTGGGCTGGCACCCCGGGCCAGACGATCAACAGCTTCCAGGACTTCGCGCCGGCGCCGCAGCGGCTGGACGAGCAGGGGGTGATGGCCGACGGGCGCACCGCGATCCTGTCGCCTGCCGATCAGTGGGGTATGCTCGGTTCGCAGACCAGCCTCTATATCCAGGGCGCGGCGAGCGATGCCTATCGCAAGGGCGACCTGGGGATGATTGGCGGCATCGACACGCGGATGTCGCAGAATGTCCAGTCGATCACGATGGGGACGCGCAGCGGATCGATCCTGATCAACGGCTCGATCACCAGCGCTACGACCAGCTATGCATCGGTCAAGGACACGATGGTGCAGACGATCGGCATGGACGCGTTCGGCGGCGCGACCCAGACGCTGAAGGCCGGCGAGGTGTTCACCATCGCGGGCGTTTATGCCGTCAATCCGGTGACGAAGGCGGCGCTGCCGTGGCTCAAGCAGTTCACGGTGGTCTCTGATGTGGCGGCTTCGGGCAGCGCGGCATCGGTGGTGATCTATCCGGCGATGATCTGGTCGGGTGCCTTCCAGAACATCTATACGGCGGCGTCGGACCTCGACAATTCGGCGGTGAGCTTCCTGGGTTCGGCGTCGACGACCTATGCGCAGAATCTGGTGTTCCACAAAAATGCCTTCGCGCTGGCGATC
>CAZJXG010000272.1:0-2424 GCA_964549965.1 uncultured Sphingomonas sp.
CGTGCCGGCCATTGTCGTGCAGCGGCAGCTTCGAGATGATCGCGACGCCATGGTGCATCGGCTGGCCGTTGATCTCGAAATGCTGATAGCCGAGATCGCGGAACATCTGGAACGGGAAGGTGTCGTCGCGGACCTTGGTCTCCTGCAGGCACAATATGTCGATATCCTGCTCGACCAGGAACTGCCGGACGATATCGATGCGGGCGCGGACCGAATTGATGTTCCAGGACGCGATCTTGAGCTTGGCCATATCGCCGCGATGTAGCGAGGGGCCGGCGGGAATGCCAGTGGCGCGGCGCGTCAAATTATCCGCCCGGCGCGGCCAGCGGCCCCGTCCGATAAGGCTCGGCCCGGCGATCCGCATGGAGTACACTGCCACCCTCGGTCGTGTTGGGGGGGTAGCGTCATGGATCCGGATCGTCGCAAGGACATCGTCAAGACCAGTTTGCTCGCGGGCTTCTTCATCCTGCTCGGGCTGGTGATGATCAACATGCTGATCGGCGATCCGGCAGCGATGTGAGCGGCGGCGCGGCCTAACGGGTGGCGCCCGGCTTCCACAATATGTCGCCTTCGCCCGCGCGGTTGAGCCAGCGGGCGAGGACGAAGAGGTGGTCCGACAGCCGGTTCACATAGGCCAGCCCCACCGGGTTCAGCCCGACATCCTCCTGCGCGGTGACGGCGGCGCGCTCGGCGCGGCGGCAGATGGCGCGGGCGAGATGGACCGCCGCCGCCGCCGGATCGCCGCCCGGCAATATGAAACTGCGCAGTGGTGACAGATCGGCGTTCATCGCGTCGATCTCCTGCTCCAGCCGCTCGACCTGCGCGGCGATGATCCGCAGGCTCATGTCCGACGGGGTGAAATCGGGGCCGGGGGTGGCGAAGTCGGCGCCAAGATCGAACAGCTCGTTCTGGATGCGCGTAAGCTGGGCGCGCGCGCCATCGGGCAGGCGATGGGTCAGTGCGACGCCGATGGCCGAATTGAGCTCGTCGACGTCGCCGATCGCCGCCATGCGAGACGCCGATTTGGACAGGCGCGATCCATCGACGAGACCGGTCTCCCCCGCGTCCCCGGTGCGCGTATAAATCTTGTTGAGGCGGACCATTTCAGATTTCGCTCTGCTCGCGTGGATCGTCGGGAACGGCCGGCAAGGCCGAAACCGCCATCAGCTTCCGCGGCTCATGATCAGCATCAGGATCACGAGGATCACCGCCAGGGCCTGGAAGGCGATGCGCATCCGCATCATCTTATTCTGCCTGAGCCCCGACTGATTCACCGTCCCCGCCTTCAGGTCGGCCTCGGTCGTCCGCAGGAAGGCGATGATCCCGCGCACCAGCGCCACGACGGTGGCCACCATCGCCGCGAGGATCAGGATGAAGAAGATCGTGTTTCCGCTCATGGCCGAGATGTAGCGCGGGCGGGACCGAATTGCACCCCCTGTCCCTGTTCGGTCTTCCGGCGCCATCGACAGGCCGGCTCCGTCAGAAACCGGTACGGAAAGGGCAACAGCAATATTTTGTGTATCGCAGCAATTTAAGTGTTTCTTAACCAAGGTGACGCAGAAGCAGCAAGGCAACGCAAACGATTGAGAGAATCGCCGGGGCCGATGGATGGGGCAGCAACAGGGGATTTTGGGGAATGTCTTTCTACACCGCGCTTTCGGGCCTGAAGGCCTCGCAGACCGACCTTTCGGTTATCTCGAACAACATCGCCAATGTCGGCACGACCGCCTTCAAGCGCAGCAATACCAAGTTCGGTGATCTGGTCTCCTCCTCGCCCATGCAGAGTGCGGGCATCGCCGGCCAGGGTACCCGCCTGCGCGGGATCGCACAGCAGTTCACGCAAGGCGGCTTGGCCGCTTCGGGGCGATCATTGGATCTCGCCATTTCGGGCCAGGGCTTCTTCATGACGCGCGCATCGAGCTCGAACGCGCAGGTCGCCTATACCCGCAACGGCGCGTTCAGCATCGACTCGAACCGCTTCATCACCGACGCGTCGGGCGCCTATCTTCAGGTGCTGCCGACCAACAGCGAGGGCATGGTCACCGCGATCGGTATCACCGCCGCCCGCTCGGTCCAGCTGCCGCTGACCTCGGGCACGTCGCAATCGACCCAGAATGTCGATCTCGCAGTCACCTTCCCGGATGCCGCCGACGTGCCCTCGACCCGCTCGGTCTACTCCGCGACCAACCCTTATGCGTTCGATCGCAATGACGCGAACAGCTACAATCAGTCGACCACCAACACGGTCTACGATGCATCGGGTACCGCCTTCCCGATGACCACCTATTATATCCGGGAAAACATTCCTTCAGGCGCGACCACGACGACGACCTGGACCGCCCACACTTTCGTCGGCGACACCGAGGTCAGCTATGACAGCGCGGCCGCGACCCAGCCGGCGCCGCTGACGCTGACCTTCGATGC
>CAZJXG010000273.1:0-2419 GCA_964549965.1 uncultured Sphingomonas sp.
TCGAGCGTGACATCGAAGATCTGGGCTGGGGGCTGGTGAATCTCTTCCACCGCGCCGCCGCCAAGAAACACGGGCTGGTCGACCGGTTGACCGACGACATTCGCTTGCTCCTCGCCGAACAGGACGGCTCCGAAATCAGCACGGCCAATCTGGAGGAAAAGATCGATCTCGCCAAGAAGGTCGAGGAATCCGCGGGTGCCTTCGAAATCATGCGCGATGTCGCCGCCGCGCACTATATCCGGGAAACCGGGAGATCGTGGGTGCCATCGTCCGGCAACCGCATTTCGCTCGGTGTCACCGCCGGGATCGTCGATGGCCACGCCTTCTTGCGGGCGCGCCGCGAGCGGGCTTTGAACGCCAACACCGCGCAGGGTACGCCCGTTGTGTTCGCCGGTGGCCGCCTCACCTTCGCCAACGACTTGGATATGAAGACGTTCGCCGACAACCTGCTGGCGACCCTCAACAAGGTTCGCGCCCATGTCGGCGACATGTATCTCGTACACGGCGGCGATATGAAGGGTATCGAACGGCTTGCAGCGTCCTGGGCCGAGCAGAATGGCATCCAGCAGGTGCGGTTCGGTCTCGATCGCAAGCTCGGAGATCGCGCTGGCTTCCGTCGCAACGAGCAGATGCTCTCGCTCAAGCCGAGATTCGTGATCGCCTTCCAGGGCAATGGCGTGACGGAGCGGCTTGTCATCGAAGCCAAGGCTCGGGGACTCCGGGTCGTTGATCGTCGCGGCCCATTGGGAAGCCCTCCTTCAGCTGCTCGTCGCGGTGCGGGCTGAAGCCGCGGGCCGCCGGTTTGCCGGCGGCCCTTTTTTGGCTCTGCTTACGGTTGTCCCATCGGAATTCCCGCCAGCGAGAGGGGAGGGTGCCGAGGCGTGTTTGGTTTGGCTGAATAGCGCCGGAATCCGTCGGCCGTGTCCGCAGCGCGGATCAATTTCAGTGTCCTCCAGACATCCGCGTTGCTCACGCCGCGCCGGCCGTCGCCTTGCCACAAATGAGAGAGAGATGATGATGCGCGATTTGCATGATGAGGAACTGAGCGCTCTGCTTGGATTCCGACAGCGCCATGGGCGCTGCTGGAAGGCCGCGTTGCTGTTGCGCTGGTCGGCCGGCACCGACGCCGATGAACCCGGTTCGGCGCATTTGCGCCATCTGCGCAATATCGGAGGACCGCGCTGGCTGCTCGGGCTATCGGCCGCCACGCTCGATGACGCTGCGCGGCGTTTTGCCGGGTGCGTCGATCCGGCGCTGATCGACATTTTCATGGAGAATGCCACGGGCTTTGCCCGCGGCGCGTCGGCAAGCGTCGGGATCGCTCCGGCGAGCGCTGCGCATTCACTGGCCATCGCGATCGAACTTAGCCTCAAAGCCTATCTGATGAAGGCGGGCTATGCCGACGACTGGAACCGCGTCCATATTCGGCATGACCTTGAAAAGGCCTTGGCGCTTGCCGTGGCGACGGGCCTGTCGGGCTTCCCACCGGAATTTCCGCAGCTCGCGGCTATTCTTTCGCCTGCCTATAGCCGCCATCAAATCGACGCGATGTTCCGGGGCGGGGTTTCACCTTTCGATGTGACGGACGCCTCGCTGTGCGTTGACCGTCTCCTTGCCGTAATCCGGGCGCAGATCGCGTAACCGGCGCTCCAATGGTAGCCTTGCGCGTTGGTCGAAGACGGGCTCACCGATCCCGTTGAGGCCGGGGGTGACCCTGCCGTAACACGGACGACAGAGCCATCACCTCCTTTCTCGTACCGGGCATCGCCGCTTCGCTGGGGACGGGGCAGAAATGGGAGAATGTGCCGTTCAGTGGCTAAGAGGGCTCTGCGGGGCGTAGATTGTCGCAGCGGTGGGGCGTGGTTTCTGCACCGGTTCCTGGTGTCATAGAACCCAAGCGACCATCCCTTCTTTTTGACCTGATCCCTAAGTCGGTCGTTCGGTGCCTCCAACCCGCTCCCCTTCGGGCCGAGTTGCCGTGTGCCACGGCTGCCCGCACCACCCCTTGTGTCGGGGTTCCCCTGCGCTGCTGACGCGCTCCGGTGGAAGCACCGCCCATGCCCGCCTTTTTCGGGGGTCAGTCGAAGGGACGGTCCCTTCGGCACCCAAAAAGGAACCTCGACATGCAGAACCTCGTCATCCTCGCCGGCAATGTCGGCGCCACGCCGGAAGCCCGCACCACCCAGGGCGGCACCAAGATCACCCACTTCAGCCTCGCGACCTCGCGGCCCAAGCGGGACAGCAACGGCAAGACCATCAAAGACGATAATGGCCGTCGGATCGAGGATACCGAATGGCACCGGATCACCTGCTTCAACGGCGTCGGCAAGACCGTCGAACAATATGTCGATAAGGGCATGAAGGTGATGGTGCGCGGTCGCATCCACTACACCCGCTGGACCGACAACGAGAATATCGA
>CAZJXG010000274.1:0-2419 GCA_964549965.1 uncultured Sphingomonas sp.
ATGATCCTGATCATCGCGGGAGACCCATGAGCGATGATCCTGATCATCGCGGCAGGCCCATGAGCGATGATCCTGATCATCGCGGGAGACCCATGAGCGATGATCCTGATCATCGCGGCAGGCCCATGAGCGATGATCCTGATCATCGCGGGAGACCCATGAGCGATGATCCTGATCATCGCGGCAGACCCATAGCATCGAGCTGGGTACGCAGCCGGGCGAGGCGGACCTGCGGGCCGTCCTCGATCCAGCCTTCGCCATTTTCGAGCACGATGGTGCCCGAGCTGAGATGATGATCGGGCGCGATCGGGATGCCGAGATCGACGCCTTCGAGCATCGCGATATCGTCGGGGTTCATGCGCAGCCGGGCGGGGCCGGATTCGGCCGTGACCAGCTCGGCGATCGTCTCGGCGCGCTCCTTGAGCATCGCCGGGTCGATCGACACCTCGCCGACGATCTGCCGGACCAGGCGGGTAACGGTCTCGGCGAGCACCGCCGCCAGCGGACCGGCCGGTTCGGGCTGGAGCACTTCGGCGGCGCGGATCAGCTGGGCCAGCGCCTCGCGGTCGCGGGCGAATTCGGCGATCACGGTCTGGCGCCCCTGCTCGAAGCCTTCGGCGAAGGCCTCGGCACGCAGGCTCTCGATATCGACGGCGGCGTTGCTTTCCCTGGCCGGGGCCGGGGTGGGGGCGAAGTCGCTGGCGCGGCGGCGCGGATGCGTGCCGTCGCTGCCCCAGGGGGTGAAGTTCGCGGTCGGTGCGGGGCGTGCCCAGGCATCGACCCGGGTCGCCGCCTCGCGCCATTCGTGCGTCCAGGCCTCAGACAAAGTCGTCGCCCTTGCCGCCAAGGCTGATCGTGCCTTCGGCCGCCATCTTGCGGGCGATGGCGAGCATCGCCTTCTGCGCTTCCTGGACATCGGCCAGGCGCATCGGGCCGCGATCGGCGATCTCGTCCTGCACCGACTGGGCGGCGCGGCTGGACATGCAGCCGAAGATCTTCGCGCGAAGCTTCTCGTCGGCGCCCTTGAGCGAGACGACGAGGATATCGTTGTCGACCGCCCGGAGCAGCGCGCCGAGATCCTTCTCGGTCAGCGCGTTGAGGTTGTCGAAGATGAACATCTCCTCCTCGATCGTCCGGGCAACCGTCTTGTCGAGCTTCTGCAGCGCCTTGATGATCCGCTGTTCGGCGGCCTTGCGTGAGCTGTTGACGATCTTGGCGGCCTCGCCCGCGCCGCCGCGGCGGGTGGTGGAGCCGCTCGACTGGCTGGTGGCGGGTCGGCTCAGCAGGTCGTCCAGCTCTTCCAGCGCGCTCTCCGTCACCGGGCCCATGGTGGCGACGCGATAGACCAGATCGGCCTGCACATCTTCGGGCAGCAGCTGGAGGACATCGGCGGCACGCTGCGATTCTAGGAAGGCGAGGACGATCGCCGCGATCTGCGGATGCTCGAACTCGATCAGATTGGCGATCTGCCGCGCATCCATCCATTTCAGGTTTTCGAGCGCGGTGGTGTGCTGGACCGGGGTGATGCGCTGCAGCACCTGATCGGCTTTGTCCTGGCCGAGCGCCTTGTGCATCATACCCTTGATCTGGCGCTCGACGCCGAAGCCCAGCGTGGTGCGGACGCGGGCACGGTCGCAGAACACGTCGAACACGCCGTCGATCTCATTCTCGGAAATATTGGCGACGTTGAACATCGCGCCGCCGAGCAGCTGGACCTCGTCCGGATTCAGCCGGCTCAGCACGGTCGCGGCCTCTTCCTCGCCGAGCAGCATCAGCAGGATCGCGGCGGCGGAGCTGCCGGTCGGCACGACCGGGGTCGCGTCATCGGTATCGATCGGGGTTTCGTCGGCCATCGGATCAGGCTCCCGGCATGTCGGCGCGGATCAGGTCGCGGACGACCAGCGCGGCGCGGTCCGGATCCTGCTTCACGAAATTGCGGATCAGCTCGGCGCGGTTGGCATAGCCGGGCGTCGCCTCGATCATGTCGAGCGTGACCGGCTTGTTCGGATCGATCAGCGCCTGCTGCGCCATTTCCGACGCGATCTCGGCGCGGATCGCTGGGTTGGTGCCCTGCGGCAGGCGGCCGCCCGAGGCGACCATGGCGCTGATCGCCGCCTTCTTCTCGTCGGCCAGCGTGGCGCGGCGCTTCAGCAGCGGCTTGGCGACACCGAAGACGAGCAGCGCGACGACGAGCAGTGCGGACAGGTTGCGGGCCAGGGTCGAGACCCAGGGGGCGTCCCACCAGTTCGGCTTGACTTCGGTCTCCTCGGCGACGGCGAAGCTGCGGGCGGACAGTGCCACCACATCGCCACGCGCCTGATCGGCGCCGACCGCGCCCCGCACGAGCGTCTCGATCGAGGCGATCTCGGCGCGGCTGAACTTCCGGCTGCCTTCGCGCAGCGCCACCGCGACCGACAGC
>CAZJXG010000275.1:0-2417 GCA_964549965.1 uncultured Sphingomonas sp.
AGATCGGCCTCAACGCGCAGATTTTCGCGCAGGTGAAGCTCAACGCCCATGGCCGCCGGCATCTCGACGAGTTCACCGCCGCGATCCGCGACTTCCCGGAGGTACTGGAGGCCTATGTGCTGATGGGGCCGGTCGATTTCCTGCTGCGCATCGTCGCCGCCGATATCGAGGCCTATGAACGCTTCTTCTTCGACAAGCTCAGCCGGCTGGAGGGGGTCCAGGAAATCAACTCGATCGCCGCCTTGTCCGAGGTTAAATATACCACCGCACTGCCGCTGGCGGCGGCATGAACGGAAGGCCCCGTTCAGGCGTTGGCCCAGCCGGGAGAATGACATGACCGAGACCGACAGCCGCATCATCCCCTGCCCCGCCTGCGCCACCGCGAACCGCGTGCCCGTGGCGAAGCTCGGCGGTGGCGGCACTTGTGGCCGCTGTGGCGCCGCGCTGTTCCAGGGCGAGCCGATCGCGCTCACCGCCGCCAGCTTCGATGCCCATGCGGCCCGCGCCGATATCCCGCTGCTCGTCGATTTCTGGGCCGGCTGGTGCGGCCCCTGCCGGCAGATGGCGCCCGCCTTCGCCGCCGCCGCGCGCCAGCTCGAACCGGCGATGCGGCTGGGCAAGATCGATACCGAGGCGGAACAGGCGATCGCCGCCCGCTACCGCATCCAGTCGATCCCGACGATGATCCTGCTCCATAAGGGCCGGGAGGTCGCGCGCCAGTCGGGCGCGATGCCCGCCGCCGCGATCGTGCAATGGGCGCGCAGCGTGGCGCCGCGCTGATCCCGCCGCTCAGCCGTCGGCCGCGATCCGGATCGCCGAGAACATCCAGCGCGCCTGGGGCGGATAGAAATTGCGATAGGCGATGCGCGCATGCCCTTCGGGTGTCGCGAGGCAGCCGCCCCCCCACCACAACACACCGTTCGTGCCGAGCGCAGTCGAGGCACCCGTCCGAGCGGAGCGAGGACTGCGACGACGACGACGATCGCCTGTTCCACCAAAGCGAACGCATCCTTCCTTGCCGCGCAGCCGGTCCGGCCATATCACCTCGGCATGAGCGACACGGGGGCAATAGACGCGTTCATCGCGCATTGGCGCGACACCGGCGGATCGGAGCTTGCGAACACGCAGAGCTTCATCAATGGCCTGTGCGATCTGCTGGGCGTCGAAAAGCCGCATGGCAGCAAGGTCGATGACGGCGCCAATGATTATGTGTTCGAACGCCGCGTGTTTCAGGACAATGGCGACGGCACCAAAAGCTTCGGCCGGATCGATGCCTATCGGCGCAACTGCTTCATTCTGGAAGCCAAGCAGGGCAGCGAGGGCGATCGCACCGCCGCCGCGAAAGGGGAGGATGATCTCGATTTCTTCGGGCAGACGGCGGCCATCCGGCTGAAACGCGGCACCGCGAAACGGGGCACGCCCGGCTGGGCCAAGGCGATGGTTCAGGCGAAGGGGCAGGCCGAACGCTATGCGAAGGCGCTGCCCAGCGATCATGGCTGGCCGCCCTTCCTGCTGGTCGCCGATATCGGCTATTGTATCGAGGTCTATGCCGATTTCACCGGCACCGGAAAGGCCTATGCCCAGTTCCCGGATCGGACCCGCTACCGCATCATGCTGGATGATCTGCACGATGCGGACGTGCGCGATCGGCTCCGCGCGATCTGGGTCGATCCGAAAAGCCTCGATCCCACGGCCCGCGCGGCAAAGGTCACGCGCGACATCGCCGATCTGCTCGCCACCGTCGCCCGCCGGATCGAGAAGCGCGGCCACAATGCCGATCGCACCAGCGGCTTCCTGATGCGCGTCCTCTTCACGATGTTCGCGGAGGATAGCGCGCTGATCCCCGAGGGCAGCTTCACCGAACTGCTCAGGAACCAGCGCGCCCATCCCGAACATCTCGAACATCAGCTGTCCGCGCTCTGGGCGGCGATGGACGAAGGCCGGTTTTCCCCGGCGCTGGGCGTACCGCTCCGGCGGTTCAACGGCTATCTGTTCAAGGATCGCACCGCCATCGCGCTCGATCCCGAGGAACTCGAAGTCCTCATCAAGGCCGCCGAGCATAAATGGACCGATGTCGAACCGGCGATCTTCGGTACCCTGCTCGAACGCGCGCTCGATCCGAAGGAGCGCGCCAAGCTCGGCGCCCATTATACGCCGCGCGCCTATGTCGAACGGCTCGTCAGCCCGACGATCATCGAACCCTTGCGCGCCGACTGGACCGGGGTTCGCGTCGCCGCCTCCGACCTGATCGAACAGGACAAGGTTGATGAAGCCCGCAAGCTGGTCGAGGCCTTCCACGGCAAGCTTTCCGCCACCAGGGTGCTCGATCCCGCCTGCGGCACCGGCAATTTCCTCTATGTCGCGATGGCGCGGATGAAGGAACTGGAGGGCGAGGTCGTCGATCTGCTCGAACAATT
>CAZJXG010000276.1:0-2411 GCA_964549965.1 uncultured Sphingomonas sp.
CGCCGATCAGCCGGGCGACGCTGTGCTTCTCCATGAACTCGGACATGTCGATGCGCACCATCGCCGCCGAATCGTCGAACAGGAATTCGGCCAGCGCCTTGGTCAGTTCGGTCTTGCCGACGCCGGTCGGTCCCAGGAACAGGAAGCTGCCGAGCGGCCGGTTCGGGTCCTGCAGGCCGGCGCGTGAACGGCGCACCGCGCGCGCCACGGCCTCGACCGCATCCTTCTGGCCGATCACCCGCTTGCCGATCTCGGCCTCCATGGCGAGCAGCTTCTCGCGCTCGCCCTCCAGCATCCGCTCGACCGGAATCCCGGTCCAGCGGCCGACGACCCCGGCGATATCCTCCGCCGTCACCTCTTCACGCAGCATCGCGCCGGCGGTGGCGCCGGCCGCTTCGGCCAGTTCCTTTTCGAGATTGGGGATCAGCCCATAGCTGATCTCGCCGGCGCGGGCGAGATCGCCGCGGCGCTGCGCCTGATCCAGCTCCATCCGCGCGGCGTCGAGCTGCTCCTTGAGCTTGGCCTCGGCGTTGATCTTGTCCTTCTCGCCCTGCCAGCGCTGCGTCAGCTCGGCCGACTGTTCCTCCAGCTCGACCAGATCCGCCTCGAGCGCGTCGAGCCGGTCCTTCGAGGCTGCGTCGGTCTCCTTCTTCAGCGCCTCGCGCTCGATCTTGAGTTGGATGATACGGCGATCGAGATTCTCGATTTCCTCCGGCTTGGACTCGACCTCCATGCGCAGCCGCGATGCGGCCTCGTCCATCAGGTCGATCGCCTTGTCGGGCAGGAAGCGGTCGGCGATGTAGCGATGGCTGAGCGTCGCCGCGGCGACGATCGCCCCGTCGGTGATCCGCACCCCATGGTGCAGCTCATATTTCTCCTTGAGACCGCGCAGGATCGAGATGGTGTCCTCGACCGTCGGCTCGCCGACGAACACCGGCTGGAAGCGCCGCTGCAGCGCCGGGTCCTTCTCGACATATTTGCGATATTCGTCGAGCGTCGTGGCGCCGATGCAGTGCAGCTCGCCGCGCGCCAGCGCGGGCTTCAGCAGGTTGCCGGCATCCATCGCGCCTTCGGATTTGCCGGCGCCGATCAGGGTGTGCATCTCGTCGATGAACAGGATGATCTGTCCCTCGGCGCCCTTCACCTCGTCGAGCACGCCCTTCAGCCGCTCCTCGAACTCGCCGCGATATTTGGCGCCGGCGATCAGGCTGCCCATGTCGAGCGCCATCACCTTGCGATCCTTCAGCCCATCGGGCACGTCGCCATTGGCAATGCGCAGCGCCAGTCCCTCGGCGATCGCGGTCTTGCCGACGCCGGGTTCGCCGATCAGCACCGGGTTGTTCTTGGTGCGCCGCGCCAGCACCTGGATGGTGCGGCGGATCTCCTCGTCGCGGCCGATCACCGGATCGAGCTTGCCCTCGCGGGCCGCGGCGGTCAGGTCGCGGGCGAACTTCTTCAATGCGTCATAGCGGTCCTCGGCGCTGGCCGTGTCGGCGCTGCGGCCGCCGCGCAGCTCGTTGATCGCGCCGTTCAGCGCCTCGGCACGAACGCCCGCCTCGGCCAGCGCCTTGCCGGCCGGGGTCGTCCCCGCCAGCACCAGCGCCAGCAGCATCCGTTCGACCGTCACATAGGAATCGCTCGCCTTCTGGGCGATCTGCTCGGCCTGGTCGAGCAGGCGCGCCAGATCATTGTCGATGCCGGGGGTCTGCTGCGCCCCGCCGCCCGAGACCGCCGGAATCTTGGCGAGCGCGGCGTCGGTCGCGCGCAGGGCGATGCCGGCATCGCCGCCCGATGCCTTGATCAGGCCGGATGCCATGCCCTGCTCATCCTCGAGCAGTGCCTTCAGCAGATGTTCGGGCGCGATCCGCTGATGACTCATCCGGATCGCAACGGTCTGCGCCGACTGGAGGAAGCCCTTGGCGCGGTCGGTGAATTTTTCGAGGTTCATGCCTGATCCCTGTTCCTGATCCGCACCATATGGTGTGGTAATTCTGCAACACAAGATTTCACCAAGAGAATCTGGCCATCCTGCTCCCGCGGCCGCGACGATCAACCGTCTTTGCGGTTCGACCGGCGTATTGCACGGATATTGCACCCTTTGCGCCACAGGCTAGAGTGGATCGCAATCTTCCCCCATCCGGAAAGTCCCCAATGCGCCGCAGCCTGTTCCGCCCCTTCGCCGCACTGCTGTTCGCGACAGCCCTGACCGCGCCCGCGCCCACCGCGTTTCTCGCCGCCACGAAGCCGGCCTCCGTCGCCGCGCTCGTGAAGGCGGTGAACATTCCCTATGAGAGCTTCACGCTCGACAACGGCCTCAGGGTCATCGTCCATACCGACCGCAAGGCACCGGTCGTGGCGGTGTCGGTCTGGTATCATATCGGCTCGAAGGACGAGCCCAAGGGCAAGACCGG
>CAZJXG010000277.1:0-2403 GCA_964549965.1 uncultured Sphingomonas sp.
GGCCGCCCGCAGGCTGAGCAGCAGCAGCGCCAGCGCGACGCAGCTCAGGATCACGCCGCCGGTATAGGCAAGTGCCTCGATCCGGGCATGGCCATCGGTTTCGCCGCTGCGCGCTAGGCTGAGCGCCTTCAGGCTGAGGATCGGGAAGACGCAGGGCATCAGGTTCAGCAACAGCCCGCCCAGCAGCGCACCACCGAGCGCGACCAGGAATATCCGCCAGCTGCCATCGGGCGCTTCATCGCCGGGGGCCGCGATCGGGACGCCCCCTGCCGGGACCCTGCCCGGCCGCGCGCTGATCGCAAGACCGCGATCCGGGCCGATCGCGATCACGCCGTCGATGACGGAGCCGGGGCCGCTGCCATTGGAGGCGGCCTTCATGTCGACGATCAGGCGATCGCCACGGCGGCTGGTCGCCTGGGGCGCGGCGTAATCGACGACGCCGTCGGTCGCCGGATAGAAATAGGGAGCGGTGACCGGCCGCCCTCGGGGGAACGGAATGGCGAGCCGGACCTTGCCGCTCCCGGTCTCGAAACTGGCGGCTTGCCCGAGCGGCAGGGGCAGTTTCGCACGCCATGCGTCAAAACGAGCGCGGGTCGCCGATGCCACCGCACCGTCACCAACGACGAGATCGACCGAGACAGGCCCCTGTTCCGGCACGCAGATCGTGGGCGAGCAGGCGAGCCAGCGCGCCTTGCCGGACAGGCGCAACGCGGTGCCCGGCTTCAGCCCTCGGGGCACCTCCAGGGTCATGAGCAGTGCATAGGGCCGCTCATAGACATAGTTCATCAGCCCCTGCACGATCAGCCGCTGTGGCACGGGATAGCGCAGCGGACCGACGCGCACGCCGGCCGGCAGCGTCCAGGCGATATCGGCCGGCGCGCCGGCGTCACCGGGATTGAGCCAATAGCCGTGCCAGTCCCGCTCGGGCACCATGCTCAGCGCCAGGGTCACGCGGCTGCCCGGTGCCGGGCGCACGCTTTCCGCCTCCAGCCGGGCGGCGATGTGCGCGGCGCCGGCCGGCATGCTGCCGATCGATGCCGACAGCACAGCCAGACAGGCCAGGACGAGGCGAAGGATCATGCTCAGATCGTCCGCTCTTCCTCGAAGACATAGCCGTCATCAAGGCGCTGGAAGCCCTTCGACTGGAGGATCTGCTCGACCCGCTCCATCGACGGCTTGATGAACATGCGCACCTTGAACTTGTTGGGCGCGAGGATCGTGACGGTTTCCTGTTCCCGCCCGCTCGGGCTTGCGAGATCGAAGGTCAGCTTGCCATCGCGGCACAGCGCCGGGCCGCTCATCTCGCTGGGCAGGCCCACCGCCGGCAGCGCGCCCGAGAGATAGGCGCGAACCTCGCCGCGGCCATCGGTGCACTCGCCGCCGGGGAAGCGGGCAGTGAGCCCGTCCAGGATCAGCGTGACCCCGCCGATCGGCGGCGGGCCAGCGACCACCGGCATGCCGACCGTGAACTGCTCGACACCCGGACCGCCCAGCCCGAAGCTGAACCCGCCCTTCAGCCGCGACACCTCATCGGTGCCTTCGATGTTCAGGCGGACGCGGCCCTTGCTGATATCGTCGAGCGACATCTTGCTCATCACGTCGCCCAGCTCGATCTTGGCCAGTTTCGCGTCATACATCTGGCCTTCCCAGATATTGCCCTGGATCTGCGACGCTTCGAAGCCGACCCGGCGAAGCTGGAGCATATTCACCGCCGTTTCCAGCGGGATCAGCGGGATCGCGCAGACGACCATCGCAACGCCGATCAGAAACAGCAATATCGTCTTCATTCCATTCCCCCCAGAAAGATGCTCCCTGGCCGCGCTCAGCGGCCCCCGGCGAACCCGTGCATGCGCCGCGCCCATTGAAAGCCGATCACCGCGCCCTTGGCCGGCTGGATCAGCAGCAGCGCGAGTATCAGCGCCAGGCCCGGCCACATCAGCATTTCCAGCCACATCGGCGGATCGAATCGCAAATTGGTCGCCACCAGCAGCGGCACCAGGATATGGCCCAGCGCCAGCACGACAAGATAGGCGGGCATATCGTCGGCCTGATGCCCGCTCCAGCGCTGGCCACAGGCCGGACAATGGTCGACCGGCTTGAGGAAACGCCCGAACAGCGCGGCCTGTCCGCAGGACGGGCAACGCCCCCGAAGTCCGCGCAGCACCGCCGACCGAAGATCGCGTTCACCGTTCGAATTGGGGTGCGTCATGCCGCTCCCATAGCAGATCGGCGGCGAAGGCGAAGCCCGCTTCTCCGCTGCCTGTCGGCCGCTGGGCCGCCGATGCGGGGATGCCATCCGCAGATAGGACGTTGACCCCGCGGCCAAGGCTGTGGCAATCGGCATCGCGCCGCGGGTGTAGCTCAATGGTAGAGCAGAAGCTTCCCAAGCTTACGACGAGGGTT
>CAZJXG010000278.1:0-2389 GCA_964549965.1 uncultured Sphingomonas sp.
GGGAAAGCGGTAGCCTTCGATCGCCCGCCGTTCGATCACCCTCACCCGTTCGTGCCGCTGGTCACGTTCGATGCTGTCCATCAATGCCTCGATCGCGGCGGAAGGGCCTTCGAGCAGTTGCGCGAAATGACGCTCGGTGAAGATCAGCGCGCCGCGCACGGCAAGGGCCGCGTTACGCTCAATCGATCCCTCGACGATGCGGTCGATCTCCCCCGCCTGATCCGGCAGGACAAGCAGGCTGCGGCTGACATAGATAAGCGACTGGAACATGCCCCTCTTATCGCATGTCGAAGCTTACGGGATCAGCCAGCAAAGATACGGATTTTCGACGGTAATTTCGTACAAGTTACGACTTTCGACGAATAATCCCGGACCGGTCCGAAAGCGCCATCCATTTGACAGTACCTTTCCGAATCGCCACACTTCCGGCAAAGGGAGCGAATAGCATGCAGACCCCGATATTGAATGCGGTTATCGCGCTGGTCCTCTGGACTTTCGTGATGGCGTTCTGGCTCTATGCGACCCGGCTGCCGGCGATCATCAGGGGCAAGATCGCCTATGATCCCAATAGGCCGGCCAGCGAGTTCATGGACAAGATCCCGCCCAGCGTCCGTTGGAAGGCCGATAATTACAACCATCTGCATGAGCAGCCGACCATCTTCTACGCGACCGCGATCACCCTGGCGATCCTCGGCGCGGGCGGCGGGCTGAACGCGACGCTGGCCTGGCTCTATGTCGGCCTGCGGGTGGTGCACAGCCTGATCCAGGCCACGGTGAATGCGGTGATGCCGCGCTTCTTCATCTTCGTCGCGGGATCGCTGGTGCTGCTGGTCCTGGCTGTGCGCGCCGCACTGATCCTGCTCGGCGGACCGGACGCCTAGAATCGATATCCGACGGCAAGCTGGACGACGGGGCCATGGCCCCGCTTCGGCCGCTGTCCGCCCGCCAGCAGATCGACCGGCGTGATCAGCAGGCTGTCGCCGGCGCGGTTCATGCTGCGACCGACCAGCCCGATATCGCCACCGATCGTCAGCCCCTCCCCGACCGCTCCCGCGAAACCGACCGTCATCAGCGGCGCATAGCGCGCGGTGCCGGTCGCGGCCCGATCATTGCTGCTGCGGAGCAGGCGGCGATTATCATCCTCGCGCAGGCCCAGCGAGACGCGGAACGGACCACCGAAAGGGTGAATATCGCCGGTCAGCGCATAGGAATGGGGGTGCCGCGCCAAGGCCGGGACGGCGCGGACGATATCGTCGACCGGCTCGGCGCGAACGAAGGCGATGCTGCGGCGGATCGTGAGCCAGCGATAGGGGTGGTAGAAAACCTCGGAAGCCCCCTCGAGCCCATGCAGACTGAGTGTCAGGCGGGGCGCCGCCGCCGCGCCCGATATCGGGACGGCAAGGGCGATACAGGCCAGCAACAGGGGAAGGCGACGGAACATGGGCACCACCATCGAGAGGATGTGGAGGCACCCTGCGCCCGATCGGGTAATTTATGGTTAATCGATCCTTGCCGCCGGCCGCTCTTCGACCAAAGGCTTAGGATCAGCGCGTGAAGGCGGCGACCAGCTCGACATGGGTCGACCAGCGGAACTGGCCGACCGGCGTGATCCGATCGAGCCGCCAGCCGCCTTCGACCAATATCCGCGCGTCGCGCGCGAAGGTCGATGGGTTGCAGGAGACATAGGCGATCCGCCGCAGCTTCGTGGACGCCGCCAGTGCCGCCATCTGCTCGCGGGCACCCGCACGCGGGGGATCGAGCACCAGCACATCGAAGCGCTCGATCTCGGCGACATCGAGCGGCCGGCGGAACAGGTCACGGTGATCGACGGCGATGGTCCGCTGGGTCCGGTCGGCCGCCGCCTTCAGCCCCAGCACAGCGTCCCGCGCGCCTTCGGCGGCATAAACCCGGCGGCCGTCCGACAGCGGCAGCGCGAAGGTGCCCAGCCCCGCGAACAGGTCGGCGACCAGCACCGCATCGCCGACGATCGCCTCGACCGCCGCGACGAGCGCCGCCTCGCCATCGGCGGTCGCCTGAAGAAAAGCGCTGGCGGGAAAGGGCACCGCGACGCCGCCCAGCGTCACCGTCGCCGGTTCCGGCTCCCAGCGCGGCTGCGCGCCATAGCCGTCATCGACCGACAGGCGCGCCAGCTTATGCTGCACGGCGAAGTCGTTGAGCGCCTCGATCGCCGCCAGCCCTTCGACCTCCACCTTCTCGATCAGCAGGTCGACGCCCTGATCGACCAGCGTCATCTGTACCCCGGCGGCGCGCCGGTCCCTCAGCATCGGGTGCAGCAGCTTCCGCAGCGGATCGACGAGCGCGAACAGCACCGGGTGCATGATCGCGCACATCTTCAGGTCGACGATATGGTGCGTCTGCGCCTCGTTGA
>CAZJXG010000279.1:0-2380 GCA_964549965.1 uncultured Sphingomonas sp.
GCTACCTGTAGGTACTCAACGGCGTGTTCAACCTATCCTTTGAGCATGTGTCGATCATTGCGGGCGCCGATATGGGAGGGCCGCAAGCCGGCTCATCAACGATCGAGGTAGAGCCCTGCTGGCCAAGTATGTGAGCCGGTTGCCCATCCCCGGTATGGCGAAGGATCGCCGATGAACCAGAGCATCGACGGCAAGGGTCGCGCAGCGATCAACGTCCATCAAGCCAAACTTCCCCCACTTCAAATCGCTGAGGGCAGCCATATCGGTGTCAATGCCACCGGGTGCAAAAGACCCAACGCTCACACCCGTCCCGGCAAGCTCGATGGAAAGTGCCCGCATGAGGGTACTCACATAGGCCTTCGACGCGCCGTAGACCGCTTGGAAGGGTACGGATGTTTCGCCCGCCAGGCTCGACACTGCGATTATTGAGGATTCAAACGGCTGCTGCCGGAAGATCGCAATCAGGCGGGCCAGCAAATCCGTGAAGCCGGCTACGTTTGTTCCAATCACCTCGGCATAGGCGTCGGCACGGCTAGCATCAAACGGACCGGCGCTCGTCAGCCCGGCAGCCAAGAAAGCCGCATTGACTTTCAATTCTATAACCTTGGCCGCGATCTTCTCCCTGCCCTCAATTTCACGTTGATCGGCCACTATGATCTCGCACGGGACATTAAACCGCTCGCCAATTTCGGATTGTAGCTCCCGCAAGTTGTCGAGCCTTCGCCCAACAATCAGGGGCTTGGCCTGGTACGATGCCGCCAAACGGAGGGCTGACGCCCTGCCCAAACCGGTTGAGGCCCCTGTAACCAGCACCCACGAGTTCTGGATCGGCAGCGGTTTCATGCGCTTTCCAGAGCCTTGTACAGGGCGGTTTTCCCGATCTTGAGCCGAGCCGCCGCCTCACGAACAGTTAGGCCCGCTGCGATGTACGTCCGCGCCTTGCGCAGCTTGTCGGGAGTGACGACAGGGCGGCGGCCGCCCTGACTACCGCGCTCGCGCGCGGCTCGCAGGCCAGCATGGGTGCGTTCCCGGATCAGATCGCGCTCGAATTGGGCAAGCGAGCCGAAGATGTTGAATACCAGCATCCCGCCCGACGTGGTGGTATCGATCTGCTCGGTGAGCGAGCGGAAACCCACGCCGCACGCCGCCAGCTCGCCGACTTTCTCGATCAGGTGGCTCATCGAACGCCCAAGACGATCGAGTTTCCAGACCACCAGCGTGTCGCCGGTACGCAGATAGGTGAGCGCCTCGGCCAGGCCGGGCCGATCGGCTTTTGCTCCAGATGCATAATCGTCGAATATGCGATCGCAACCGGCAGCGCTCAACGCGTCGAGCTGGAGCGCCAGCTTCTGGTCTGCGGTCGAGACGCGCGCATAGCCGATCAGCGCCACATGCTGCCCGATCGTGTCCGTTTTCCCATCATTATGCGATCTTGTCCGAATCGCCATCACAGGTCCAGAGTTGACGGACATATTCATGCTGGCCGCCAGAGGACCGTCTGACGGACCGGCACAGCGAAGGAGATGATGCTTGGCGAGGCGGCGACTGGTGAGTCCGGAAATCTGGGTGGGGCATTATGACGCGCCGCTCGATGAGCGCGAGATTGCACGTCACTATACGCTGACCAGCGACGACCTGGAAATTGTCGGCCGCCGTCGCGGCGATGCCACCCGGCTCGGTTTCGCGATGCTCCTGCTCACCATGAGATGGCCTGGCCGTGCGCTGGAAGCGGGGGAAGTCCCGCCCGCCCCCGTGCTCGCTTATGTGGCCCGCCAACTCGGCGTCGCACCCGAAGCCTTTGCGGACTATGCCCATCGAGATCAGACCCGCCGCGAGCATCTCGTCGAAATCCGACGATCGCACGGGTTCAGGATTTTTGATCGCGACGCGTTCCGCGAAGTCGCCGCCTTCGCGATCCCGATCGCACAGACCATCGTCCACCCCGGCCAGATGGCAGGCGTCATCGTCGACGAACTCCGGCGTCGGCAGATCCTCCTGCCTTCTTCGTCGATTCTCGAAGCGGTGCTCCGGCGGGCTCGCCAGCAAGCCGAACAGCTTACCTATGAAGTGCTCACAAACGGCCTGCTGCCCGACACCCTTCAGGGCCTGGACGATTTGCTGGCCCGACGAACGGGGCAAGCCGCGACATGGCTATCCTGGCTGCGCAATGCGCCACAATCGCCGGCAGCGCGCAACATTCTGCGCCTGATCGAACGGCTCGCCCATGTCCGCGCACTGGGCCTCGATCGCGGGCGGGCTGACATGATTCCGGCTTCGACTTTTGACAGGCTGGCGGACGAGGGCAGCCGCATCACGCCCCAGCATCTTGGCGAACTCAATGCCCTGCGCCGCCATGCGACGCTGGCGGCAACCGGCATCC
>CAZJXG010000280.1:0-2313 GCA_964549965.1 uncultured Sphingomonas sp.
CCGCATTCTCTTCGAGCTGGACGGCGTCCCCGGCCCGCTTGCCCGCGTCGCTTTCGAGCGCGCGATGGAGAAGCTGCCGATCAAGACCAAGGTCGTCGCCCGCTTCGGTGAATCCATCTACGAGGACCAATAAGATGGCGAAGATCGCTGATCTCACTGTCAAGACCGACGATCAGCTGGCCCAGGATCTGGGCGAGCTGAAGCGGGAGCAGTTCAACCTGCGCTTCCAGGCTGCCACCAACCAGCTCGAGAAGCCCAGCCGCGTGCGCGAAGTCCGTCGGACGATCGCGCAGATCAAGACCCTGCAGACGCAGCGCTCCGCTGCGGCCGCAAAGTAAGGAGCGCCAGCCATGCCGAAGCGCGTGCTGACCGGAACGGTGGTCTCCGACAAGACCGACAAGACCGTGGTGGTGAAGGTCGAACGTCGCGTGAAGCACGCGATGTACGGCAAGATCATCAAGCGGTCGAAGAAGTATCACGCTCACGACGAGACCAACGAGTTTCGCGAGGGTGAGATGGTGCGCATCGAAGAGACCGCGCCAATTTCGAAGCTCAAGTCGTGGAAGGTGATCGGGCGGGTTGATACCCACGCGACGCCGAACCACGCCTGATTAGTGGAAGGGTCTGAACAATGATCCAGATGCAGACGAACCTCGATGTCGCTGACAACAGCGGCGCGAAGAGGGTGCAGTGCATCAAGGTGCTGGGCGGTTCCAAGCGCCGTTTCGCGACCGTAGGCGACGTCATCGTCGTCTCGATCAAGGAAGCGGCTCCGCGCGGCAAGGTCAAGAAGGGTGACGTGCATCGCGCTGTCATCGTCCGTACCGCCAAGGACATTCATCGTCCCGACGGTTCGACGATCCGGTTCGATGGCAATGCCGCCGTCCTGATCAACAAGAACAGCGGTGAGCCGATCGGCACCCGCATCTTCGGCCCGGTGGTCCGCGAGCTCCGTGCCAAGAACCACATGAAGATCATCTCGCTCGCCCCTGAGGTGCTGTGATGTCCGCGCTGAAGATCAAGAAGGGCGACAAGGTCGTCGTCCTGTCCGGCAAGGACAAGGGCAAGACCGGCGAGGTCACGAAGGCGTTCCCGAAGGATGCCAAGGTGATCGTGTCGGGCGTCAACATCGCAACCCGTCACCGCAAGGCCAGCCAGGCGAATCCGCAGGGTGGCCTGGAGCGTATCGAAGCGCCGCTGCACGTGTCGAAGGTCGCCATCGCGACCGCCGACGGCAAGCCTTCGCGCGTCCGCTTCGAGGTGAAGGACGGCAAGAAGGTCCGCGTCGCGGTCAAGACCGGGGAGACGATCAATGGCTGATGCCTACACGCCGCGGGCCAAGAAGCTCTATGACGACACGATCGTCAAGGCGATGACCGAGAAGTTCGGCTACAAGAATGTCATGGAAGTGCCGAAGATCACCAAGATCGTCCTGAACATGGGCGTTGGTGAGGCCACCCAGGACAAGAAGAAGGTCGAGCAGGCCGCTCAGGAAATGACCAAGATCGCCGGCCAGAAGGCCGTGATCACCAAGGCGAAGAAGTCGATCGCGCAGTTCAAGCTGCGCGAGGGCATGCCGATCGGCGCGAAGGTCACTCTCCGCCGGGAGCGCATGTACGAGTTCCTCGACCGGTTCGTCACGATCGCGCTTCCCCGCGTTCGCGACTTCCGTGGTCTTAACCCCAAGTCGTTCGACGGCCGCGGCAACTATGCCACCGGCCTGAAGGAGCAGCTGATCTTCCCGGAGATCAGCTATGACTCGGTGGACAAGATCCGCGGTATGGACGTCATCATCGCCACCTCGGCGAAGACCGACGATGAGGCGCGCGAGCTGCTGCGCCTGTTCGGCTTCCCCTTCCCGGTGGAAAATCAGGATCAGAAGCAGGCCGCGTAAGCGGTCTGCTTGGAAAAGGAAGAACTTAAGTCATGGCGAAACTGAGTTCGATCAACAAGAACGAGCGTCGCAAGAAGCTGGTTAAGGCTTATGCGGGCAAATATGCGCGTCTCAAGGCGGTCGCGGACGATGAGAGCAAGGACGAGACGGAGCGCCTGATCGCGCGCCTGAAGCTCGCCGAGATCCCTCGGAACGCGAATCCGACCCGCGTGCGCAACCGTTGTGAGGTGACGGGCCGTCCCCGCGCTTATTATCGCAAGTTCCGGCTGTGCCGTATTCAGCTGCGGGAGCTGGCCAACAAGGGCCTGATCCCCGGCGTTACGAAGTCGAGCTGGTAAGGAAGACAGAAGATGGCTCTGACCGATCCCTTGGGTGATTTGCTCACCCGCATCCGCAACGGGCAGCGCGCCCGCAAGGAC
>CAZJXG010000281.1:0-2313 GCA_964549965.1 uncultured Sphingomonas sp.
TGGGCAGATAGGTGATCTTCTTCGGATCGATATAGTCGGTCAGCATCGGCGCCTTGGGGTCGGCCACGTTCACGCGGCGCACCGCGACGGTGACGATCTCCGCCCCCGATGCCGCGACCGCCGCCGCGTTCTGCGCGAAATCCTTATATTTCCCGGTGCCGACGATCAGCCGCGACCGGAATGTCCGCCCCGCCACCGTCCAGCTGTCGTCGTCAACGCCCACGCCATGATCTCCGCCGTCCCCCGCGACCGGATGGTCGCCGCCTCCGACAAAATGAACGATCTCCAGATCGTCCCCGTCCTCCAGCACGACCTGCCCCAGCGTCGAGCGCGGCACAACCTCCAGATTGCGTTCCACCGCCACCTTGGTCGGCTCCAGCCCCAGCTCCAGCGCCAGCCCGGCGATCGTCATCCCCGCGATGATCCGGCGATGGTCGCCATTGATGCGCACCTGGATCGTGCCGTCGGGATTGGTCATTGCTTCTCCAATGCGCTTTCGCTTTAGCTTCGGTGGTCATATAGGGATGCCGGTCGCACCCTCGCAACGGAAAGGCTTGCCGCGTGGCGGATCGTCCGGTCATCTTCGTTCTCAACGGCCCCAACCTCAACATGCTGGGGACGCGTGAACCCGAAATCTACGGCACGACGACGCTCGACGACATCGCCGGGATGATGGAGGATCGCGCGCTGGAACTGGGCGTGGAGATCGACATGCGCCAGTCGAACCATGAAGGCCATCTGGTCGACTGGATACAGGAGGCCAATGCCGCCGGCGCGAAGGCCGTCATCATCAATCCGGGCGCCTATACCCACACGTCGATCGCGCTGCACGATGCGATCAAGGGGGTGACGATCCCGGTGATCGAGGTCCACCTGTCGAACCCGCATGCGCGCGAATCCTTCCGTCATGTCAGCTTCGTCGGGCAGGCGGCGAAGGGCTCGATCATGGGCTTTGGCGCGCAGAGCTACATGCTGGCGCTGGACGCCGCCGCCCGCATCTGACAATGGCGTCCGCCACGGATCAACAATCGACGAGCAACTGATGGCCGAACAATCGCAGGGGAAAGCAATGCAGGTCGATCCCGAACTGGTGCGCCAGCTTGCGACGCT
Organism: uncultured Sphingomonas sp.; assembly: GCA_964549965.1. Taxonomy (GTDB): domain Bacteria; phylum Pseudomonadota; class Alphaproteobacteria; order Sphingomonadales; family Sphingomonadaceae; genus Rhizorhabdus. Next base: position 1,111 of record CAZJXG010000281.1, read on the forward strand.
GCTGGACGATACCAACCTGACCGAGATCGAGGTTCAGGACGGGGAGCGCCGCATCAAGGTGGCGCGCAACATCACGGTCGGCGCCGCCGCGCCCGTCTATGCCGCCCCGGCCGCCGCTGCCCCCGCTCCTGCCGCTGCCGCATCGGCCGCGGCGCCCGAAGCCCCCGCCGATCACCCCGGCACCGTCAAGTCGCCGATGGTCGGCACCGTCTATCTGGCGCCGGAGCCGGGCGCGAAGCCCTTCGCCGCGATCGGCGACAAGGTGGCGGCGGGCCAGACCCTGCTGATCGTCGAGGCGATGAAGGTGATGAACGCCATCCCCGCCCCGCGCGCCGGCACGATCAAGGCGGTGATGGTCGAAAGCGGCCAGCCCGTGGAATATGACCAGCCTCTGATCGTGGTGGAGTGAGGCGCGTGCGTTTCTCCCCACCGTCATCCCTGCGGAAGCTGGGATCCATACACGCCGAATCTCAAGAGGTTCGAGCTTCAGAGAATATGGATTCCCGCCTGGGCGGGAATGGCGAGCATAGCGTGGCGGGCGCGCACTGATGGCCATCACCAAGGTCCTGATCGCCAATCGCGGCGAGATCGCGCTGCGCATCCACCGCGCCTGCCATGAAATGGGCATCCAGACGGTCGCGGTCCATTCGACCGCCGATGCCGATGCGATGCACGTCCGGCTCGCCGACCAGTCGGTCTGCATCGGTCCGGCGCCGGCGTCCGAAAGCTATCTGAACATCCCCAGCATCATCGCGGCGGCCGAGATTTCGGGCGCCGACGCGATCCATCCGGGCTACGGCTTCCTCTCCGAAAACGCGATGTTCGCGGAGATCGTCGAATCGCATAACATGATCTGGATCGGGCCCAAGCCCGAGCATATCCGGACGATGGGCGACAAGATCGAGGCGAAGACGACCGCCGCGAAGCTCGGCCTGCCGCTGGTGCCGGGGTCGGACGGCCCGCTTTCCTCGATCGAGGAAGCGCGCAAGGTCGCGGCCAGGGTCGGCTATCCGGTGATCATCAAGGCCGCCTCGGGCGGCGGCGGGCGCGGCATGAAGGTCGTGACCGACGAGAGCCAGCTCGAGACGCTGATGGCGCAGGCCGGCTCGGAGGCGAAGGCCGCGTTCGGCGACGCCACCGTCTATCTCGAAAAATATCTCGGCGATCCGCGCCATATCGAGTTCCAGGTGTTCGGCGACGGCA
>CAZJXG010000282.1:0-2293 GCA_964549965.1 uncultured Sphingomonas sp.
TCTCGGCTTCGTCGCCCATGCAGCCGGTGACGATCACCCGGCCATTTTCGGCGATCGCCTCGCCGATCGCCTCGAGGCTTTCCTCTTTGGCGCTGTCGAGGAAGCCGCAGGTATTGACCAGGACGATATCCGCCCCGGCATAATCGGGCGAAAGGCCATAGCCGTCCGACCGGAGCTTGGTCAGGATACGCTCGCTGTCGACCAGATTCTTGGGACAGCCGAGCGAGACCATGCCGATCTTCGGCGGGGAGGGGAGTTCTATTGCCATGGGTGGCGCGCCACATAAGGGCTTTCGGGTGAAATTGCGAGGGGCTTGCCCGATGACAGGCGGGGCATCGATCGGTTAGGCTGCGGCATGATCCGCTACACCCGTGCCGCCCGCGCGCTCGCCATCTGCCTTGCCGGGCTGGCGGGCTTCGTCGATGCTGTCGGATTTCTCCAGACCGGCGGCCTGTTCGTCTCCTTCATGAGCGGCAATTCGACCCGGCTCGCGGTCGGCCTTGCCGAAGCGGTGCCGGTTGCCGGACTGGCGGCGCAGCTCATCATCAGCTTCGTCGTTGGGGTGGTGCTCGGCGGCCTGCTGGCGGCGCGCTGGCCGGAGGTGCGCAAGGCACTGGTGCTCGCCGTCGTGGCGCTGTTGATCGCGCTGGCGGCGGGGATGGGGTCGCTCGGCCTCGCGCGGCTGATGCTGGTGCCGCTGGCGATGGCGATGGGCTGCATCAACAATGTCTTCCAGCGCGATGGCGATGTCACGATCGGCGTGACCTATATGACCGGGGCGCTCGTCCGGGCCGGCCAGCGTATCGCCGATGCGCTGCGCGGCGGCCCCCGCTGGGACTGGCTCCCCTTCCTGCTGCTCTGGACGGGGCTTGTCGCCGGAGCGATCGTCGGAGCGCTGCTGTTCGCCCGATTCGGCGTGCCGTGCCTGTGGATCGCGGCGGCGGCGGCGGCGTTGCTGTCGCTATGGGGCGGACGGCTTCAGCTGCGCGAGGGCAGGTAGCCGATCGGGTTGACCGGCTTCACGCCGTTGCGGATCTCGAAATGGAGCTGGGGCTGGCCGCTATAGGGGCTGATCCCGCTTTTCGCGATGGTCTGGCCGCGCACCACCTTCTGGCCGCGTGCGACGGTGATGCTGTCGGCATAGCCATAGGCGCTGAGCCAGCCATCACCATGGCGTAGCAGGATCAGGGTGCCATAGGCGGGGATATCCTGCCCGACATAGGCAACCACGCCGTCCGCCGCCGCCGCGATCGGCGTGCCGAGGGCCGCACCGATATTGATCCCGTCGTTGCGCTGGCCGCTACCGATATTGCCGAAGCTCCGCAGGATCGGGCCGCGGACCGGCCAGTCGAACCGTCCGGCAAAGCGCGACGGCTCGGCGACGGTGACGGTCGGCGGCACGGCCTTTGCGGTCGTCACCGGCGGAGCGGGCTTCGCGCGCGTGGCAAGCGCGGGTTCGGAGCCCGAAATCAGATCCTCGATATCGAGCCGGAAGGCGGCCGCGCGCTGGTCCGCGCTCATTCCCGCCACTTCCTTGCTGCTCGGCAGCATCAGCCGCTGCCCCTCGCGCAGCACATAGGGCTCATCCAGCTCGTTGAGCTGGGCGATCCGACCCCATTCCACGCCATAAGCGCGCGAGATGGCGATGCCGGTCTCTCCCTTGCCGACCTTGTGATAGCGGCCGGCGGGGATGACGAGCTTCTGGCCGATGATGATCTTGAACGGGGGCGATATCTTGTTCACCCGCGCGATCGTCTCCGATCCGGCACCGGTCTTTTCGGAAATGGCGCGCAGCGTGTCGCCCTTTTTCACGACATAGGTCGATGCCGTAACCTCGATCGCATCCGGCGTCACTACCCGGACCTGCCAGGCGGGCGGCGGTGGTGTTGGTGCCGCTTCCGACACGGCCGGCGGCGGCGGACCGGGGGCTATGGGGGTGATCGCCGCCGGGGGCGGGGCTGCCGGCGGAAGCGCGGCTCGTACTGGCGACCTCGGCTTTGCCGCGGCCGGTGGCGCGGGACGACGCGTGCCCGCACGATCCTGCTGCGGGATGCAGGCTGATGTCAGCATCAGCGCCAGCAGCGCGGGGGTGGTCGAGCGTCGGGTCAGCAGGGCCATGGGGACCTGTTAGCAGCCTTGGCCGCCGATGCCAGCCCGCACTGGCCGCGTTGCACGATATCCGCGTCGGATGCCCTAGCGGGGTGCCGCCGCCCGGCTCAGGCGATCATTGATCGCGGCGCCCAGGCCGGTGGCCGGTATCGGCGCGACGGCGATCGTGGCGGCCGATGCCTCG
>CAZJXG010000283.1:0-2291 GCA_964549965.1 uncultured Sphingomonas sp.
CGAGGCCGATATCGCGCGCATGGAGCAGGCGCTACGCAATCCGAATTTGTCGGACGAAGACCGGCTTCACCTCGATTTCGCGCTCGGCAAGGCGTTCGACGACGCTGGAGAGGTCGAAACTGCCTTCGCCCATTACGCCAGCGGCAATGCGGTCCGCAGACGCCAGATAGGTTATGATCCCGACGAGATCACCCGTCAGGTCGACGCGACGATCGCGCGCTTCACGCCGGATTTGCTTGCCGCGCGCAGCGGTCAGGGCTGCCCTGCCCCCGATCCGATCTTCATCCTGGGCATGCCGCGCGCGGGATCGACGCTGATCGAGCAGATCCTCGCCTGCCATTCGCAGGTCGAAGGCACGATGGAACTGCCCGACATACCGCGCCTCACGCGCCAGGCGGTGGGCGATGGCCGCTATCCGCGCGATCTCGACACGCTCGATGCCGCGGCGCTGGCCGCGCTCGGCCAGGACTATATCGAAGCGACCCGAATCCAGCGCCGCGAGGACAAGCCCCTCTTCATCGACAAGCTGCCCAACAACTGGCTGAACAGCGGCTTCATCCACCTGATCCTGCCCAACGCCCGGATCATCGACGCGCGGCGCCATCCGCTCGACTGCTGCTTTTCCAACTTCCGCCAGCATTTCGCGCGCGGACAGGGGTTCAGCTACGGGCTTGACGACATGGGCCGCTATTATTCGGATTATGTGCGGCTGATGGCGCATTTCGACGCGGTCATGCCGGGTCGGGTGCACCGCGTGATTCACGAGCAGCTGCTCGACGATCCCGAAGGCGAGGTCCGCCGCCTGCTGGACGCGCTGGACCTTCCCTTCGAACAGGCATGCCTCGACTTCCACAACAGCGGCCGCGCGGTGCGCACCGCCAGCAGCGAGCAGGTCCGCCGGCCGATCAACCGCGACGGCGTCGACCAATGGCGGCCCTATGCAGCGATGCTGGAGCCGCTGCGCGCGGCGCTGGGGGCGGTACTGGACTCGTATCCGGAGGTTCCGCCGCTGTGTTTATTCCGCAACACAGCATAAAATTAACAACGATGTAGGCAATAGGCGCTCATAGTTTCTTGCGCCGAAACAATTTTCATGGGGAACTGGAGCCAGCAAATCAAAAAAGGGGCCTCCAGTGATCGAGACGTCTTCCCTTCCTGCACGGCGCACCATGGCGGCGCTTCTCCTCGCCTCAACGATCCTGCTTTCGCCTGCCGCGGCCGTGGCGCAGATGGCGCCCGACGATGCCGATACCGGCGATATCGTCGTCACGGCGCAGAAGCGTAGCGAGAGCATCCAGAGGGTACCGATCAGCCTTCAGGCTCTAAGCACCGAGGTGCTGGCTCAGCACCAGGTCAACAATCTCGACGATTATACCAAGCTGCTGCCAAGCGTGAGCTTTCAGACATACGGCCCCTCGCAATCGGACATATCGATCCGCGGCGTCGCGACAGGCGGCATCAACCTGCCGGGCGGTTCGCTGCCGACAGTCGGCATCTATCTCGACGAGGTACCCGTCTCGACGATCGGCGCAATGCTCGACGTCCACACATACGACATGGCGCGAGTCGAAGTGCTGTCGGGTCCGCAGGGCACGCTTTACGGCGCCAGTTCGCTTGCCGGCACGATCCGGATGATCACCAACAAGCCCGATCCGGACAAGGTTTCAGCCGGCTATGATTTCGGCCTCAACAAGTTCGGCAAGGGCAATCTCGGCGGTACCGCCGAGGGCTTCTTCAACCTGCCGCTCGGCGAAGGCGTCGCGGTCCGCGCGGTGGGCTGGTACCGGCGTGACGGCGGCTATATCGACAATACCTTCGCCTCGCGAACCTATCAGCTGTCCGACGGCGATCCGACAACCAACCTCGTCGTCAACAATCAGCCCTTCGTAAAGAAGGATTTCAACGAGACCGACACCTATGGCGGTCGCCTCGCGCTCGGCATCGAGCTCGACGACAGCTGGACGGTCAACCCCGGCATCCAGGGGCAATATCAAAAGGCCAAGGGCACGTTCGGCTTCGATCCCGTCCGCGCTGGCGATCTCGAGGTCCACGAGTTCGCACCCGATCTGAACATCGACAAATGGTATCTCGCCACGATGACGATCAAGGGCAAGGTGGGCGACTTCGACCTGAACTATGCGGGCAGCTATCTGAAGCGCTCGATCAACAATGATCAGGATTACAGCTATTACACGGTCTATTACGACCAGCTCGACACCTACTACACCAATTTCCCGCTGCCCGGCGGCGGCTTCCTTGATCCGACGCAGCGCTATCATAACGAGCAGCGG
>CAZJXG010000284.1:0-2239 GCA_964549965.1 uncultured Sphingomonas sp.
CGAAGCGCCAGGACAAGCCCGATGGCATCGCCTGGATCATCCGCAACCATCCCGAAGTGTCGGACGGCCAGATTTCCAAGCTGATCGGCACGACGCGCACCACCATCGCGGCGATCCGCGATCGCACCCACTGGAACATCGCCAACATCGTTCCGAAGGACCCCGTGACCCTCGGCCTTTCGTCGCAGCGTGAGCTGGACGCGGTGGTCGCCAAGGCCGCGAAGGCGGCCGGCATCGAAGCCCCGACCGACACCCGTCTGGAAGGCGACCGTGAAGAGCTGATCGCGCAGCTCCGCGCCGAGCGCGACGCGGCCGTGCGCAATGCGGATGCGGTGTTGCAGGGCGGCGGCGAAGAGGCGACCTATGGCGGCGCCACCTTCGTGGACCCGTTCAAGAAGCAATAAGCTGCCGTCACGCTTCTTTCCGTCCCTCCGGCGAAAACCGGAGGCACGGCAGCAGGAGAGGCGCTTGACCCCCGCGCCTGCCAAGCCCAAAAGCCATCGCCATGACCGACGCCGACAGCCTGACCGACCTCAGCTTCGAAGAAGCGCTCAAGCAGCTTGAGGCGATCGTCCGGCAGCTCGAATCGGGGGATGTCCCGCTCGACGAATCGATAACGCTCTATGCGAAGGGCGATGCGCTCCGCCGTCGTTGCGAGGAGCGGCTCAAGGCCGCCCAGGCCCGCATCGAGAAGATCAGTCTCGGCGCCGATGGCGCGCCACGGGGGACCGAGCCCTTCGACGCGGGCTGATCATGGGCGACCTGCTGACTTCCGAGCTGGCGCGGATCGCGCAGGAGATCGACAGCCGCTTCGACGTGCTGCTGACCCCACCCGACGACAGCCGCCGCACCCTGTACCAGGCCATGCGCCATGCCGCGATCGGCGGCGGCAAGCGGCTGCGCCCGTTGCTCGTCTGCGCGGCGGCGCGGCTGTTCGCGGTCGATCCGGAATGCGCGCTGCGCACCGGCCTCGCGGTCGAGGCGATCCATGTCTACAGCCTCGTTCACGACGATCTGCCGGCGATGGACGACGACGACATGCGCCGCGGCCGCCCCACCGTTCACAGGGCCTTTGACGAGGCCACCGCGATCCTCGTCGGCGATGCGTTCCAGGCGATGGCATTCGAAATCCTCGCCGCGCCCGCGACCCATAGCGATCCCTTTGTCCGCGCCGAGCTTGTCGCCGCGCTGGCGGCGGCTTCGGGGCCTGCGGGCATGGTCGGCGGGCAGGCGATGGACATGGCGGCCGCGGCGGTGATGCACGATCTGGGCACGGTCAGCCGGCTCCAGCAGCTCAAGACCGGAGCGCTCATCGCCTTCTCGATCGAGGCCGGAGCGATCCTGGGGCGCAACCCGCCCGAGGGCCGCACCCGGCTGCGCGCCTTCGCCCATGATCTGGGGCTGGCTTTCCAGATCGCCGACGACCTGCTCGATGCCGAAGGGGACCCGGCAGCGATGGGCAAGGCAGCAGGCAAGGACGATGCCGCGGGCAAGGCGACCTTCGTATCGCTGCTCGGGATTGATCGGGCGCGGGCGCAGGCGCAGTCCCTGTCCCGGCAGGCGATCGATCATCTAGGCAATTTCGGCCGCGAGGCCGATCTGCTACGCGAGATCGCCGACTATGCGGTCGACCGCGACCGTTGAGCGGAGAAGAGGGGAAATATATGATCCGTACCGGCGTCTATCCCGGCACATTCGACCCGATCACCCTGGGGCATATGGATATCATCCGGCGCGGCGCGAAGCTGGTCGACAAGCTTGTCGTCGGTGTCACCACCAATCCGTCCAAGTCGCCGATGTTCACGCTGGAAGAGCGGCTGGCGATGGTCCGGCGCGAAACCGCCGACATGGGCGACAAGATCGAGATCGTCGCGTTCGATTCGCTGCTGATGGATTTCGCCGAGCGGATGGGGGCCTCGATCATCGTCCGCGGTCTGCGCGCCGTCGCCGATTTCGAATATGAATATCAGATGGCGGGGATGAACCAGCAGCTCAACAACCGGGTCGAGACCGTCTTCCTGATGGCGGATGTCGCGCTGCAGCCGATCGCCTCGCGTCTGGTAAAGGAGATCGCCCTCTATGGCGGAGCGATCGAGCGTTTCGTTCCCGTCGACGTAGTGCAGGAAGTCGTCGCGCGTGTCGAAAAGATCGGTAAGAAGGGAAGCTGACCCGGTTCAGCCGAGCGCAAGCCGCCTCATTTTAAGGGTGGCAATCGTGCCCGTAGCCTGGTCGCTTTAGG
>CAZJXG010000285.1:0-2137 GCA_964549965.1 uncultured Sphingomonas sp.
CATCTTGCAGCTGAACCGCTCCATCACGCCCTGATCGGCGGCATCGGGGCAGGGGCCGCGCTCACTGGCCAGCAGCATCGACGCTTCCTGCGCGCCGGCGGCGATATGCTTGAAGATCTTCAGGTTCCAGCTTTTCGCCATCGCCCCTTCGAACGGGATGTTGCGCGCCTGCAGGAAGGTGTGGAAGCCCATCACGCCGAGACCGACCGAGCGTTCGCGGCCGGCGCTGTATTTGGCGCGGGCCATCTCGTCCGGCGCGCGATCGATATAATCCTGCAGGACATTGTCGAGGAAGCGCATGACATCCTCGATGAACATCTTGTCGCCGTTCCACTCATCCCAGGTTTCCAGGTTGAGCGACGAGAGGCAGCAGACCGCGGTGCGATCCATGCCATGCTGGTCGCGCCCGGTGGGCAGGGTGATTTCGGAGCAGAGGTTCGAGGTCGACACCTTCAGGCCGACATCGCGGTGATGCTTCGGCATCGCCCGGTTCACCGTGTCGTTGAAGACGATATAGGGTTCGCCGGTGGCGAGGCGGGTCTCGACCAGTTTCTGGAACAGCGCGCGGGCATCGACGCTGCCGCGCTTCGAGCCATCCTTCGGGCTGACCAGATCCCATTCGCGGCCGTCGCGGACCGCCTCCATGAAGGCATCGGTCAGCAGCACGCCATGGTGCAGGTTCAGCGCCTTGCGGTTGAAATCGCCCGAGGGCTTCCGGATCTCCAGGAACTCCTCGATCTCGGGATGCGAGACATCGAGATAGACCGCCGCCGAGCCGCGCCGCAGCGAACCCTGGCTGATCGCGAGGGTGAGCGAATCCATCACGCGGACGAAGGGGATGATGCCGCTGGTCTTGCCGTTCAGGCCGACCGGCTCGCCAATGCCGCGCACCGAGCCCCAATAGGTGCCGATGCCGCCGCCGCGCGCGGCCAGCCAGACATTCTCGTTCCAGGTGTTGACGATGCCTTCCAGGCTGTCGTCGACCGAGTTGAGATAGCAGCTGATCGGCAGGCCCCGGCCGGTGCCGCCATTCGACAGGACCGGGGTGGACGGCATGAACCACAGCTTCGAGATATAATCATAGATGCGCTGGGCGTGCGCCTGATCGTCGGCATAGGCGGAGGCGACGCGGACGAACAGATCCTGGTAGCTTTCGCCGGGCAGGAGATAGCGATCGGTGAGCGTGTCCTTGCCGAAATCGGTGAGCAGTGCATCGCGGCTGTGATCGACCTCGACCGCATATAGCTGCGGCGTGATCTCCATGCTGTCGATGCCGCGCTTCTTCGCGGCGGGCGCAGGCGATTCCACGACAGCCTCCGCAGCGGCGGGGGCCGCGGGCGCATCGAGCGCTGCCGCGGACGCATCGAGCGCTGCCGCGGGCTGGGCCGCCTTGGATTCGGAATCGATGATCGTCGCCACGTCGTTCGAGCTCACTTCGCTGCTACCAGAAAGGTCCATGTCGCCCGTCTCCGCCACCCATATCGGCCAAGGCGAGAGCCCGGCCATGTTCCATAAAGGTTCGACTCAGGCGATCCTATCAAGATAGTGCATTTCCGGCCCTATTCCAGTGCCGATCTGCCTTATCCCCAGTATCCACAGCGCCGTCGAAGCCCCCTCGCCGGGAGAAGTGCCCCCGAACGCCAGCCACCAGTGATAGCGCCACCCCTGTTGTCTTACACCACCTATAGTGCCTCATCTGATTCCGAGCGCAAGAGTCAAAATGACGGTTCGGGGACTCGATTCATCGCACGACGAGTTGAGCCGGCGCCCCCTTGACGCGGTGGAATCATGAGTCGGTTCAGCCACTTGGCGGCTGAGGAGAACGAAGGCGCAACAAAAGAATCTGTGGATGAAATATTGGAATCGAAGAATTTTCCGAAGCGCGACGACGCAGGATGTGGTGGCGGGGACCGAATCCGGCGCCGCTGGGGATAGGTGCGCCGGCGCGGCGGCGGGGCGTCCAGCGGTCACATCGCCCGACAAAAGACCCCGCCCCCCATGGCTGGGAGGCGGGGCCGGTTGTTCGGGGGCGGATCGGCGGTACGGGGGGCCTGTAACCGCATCTGGGGAGTAGCGACCCACCGGGATCTCTTTACACGATTGTTAAAACTTAATCGCCAGAATCCTGAGTACTGGA
>CAZJXG010000286.1:0-2087 GCA_964549965.1 uncultured Sphingomonas sp.
ACTCCCTCGCCATACACGCTACGCCACACATCAACCAAATCAGATAGCATTGATTTTGGTGAAGAGAAGGTTAAATCCAGAATGTATGGAAATCGATCTAGATCAACGTAGATCGGTATGAATATTATTTTTCGATAATACTATAATTGTACAAAACACTGATCTCCTGATGTTTTTAATACGGGATTATACGATAGTATAATTCCTTTCCTACGCCCATCACTGAAGCGAGGTTAGACTAAAGACTAGCGCTATCGAACGCCTTCGCGGCGGCGCAAGCCGGGAATCCGTTGAAACAGCCGCTGGCCAGAGCGGTTTCAGACCGCTGATTCGGGAAGCATCTCGCGGAACTGGCGTCCGCCGAAGATATGGACGTGGAGGTGCGGCACCTCCTGATGCCCATGGCCGCCGGTATTGGCGAGCAGGCGATAGCCGGGTGTGACCAGTCCCGCCTCGCGTGCGACCTGGCCGACCGCGCGCATGAAACCCGCTACCTCGGCATCCGACGCCTTGGCCGTGAAATCGTCCCAGGAAACATAGGCGCCCTTGGGGATCACCAGCAGATGGACCGGTGCCTGCGGGTTGATATCGTGGAAAGCGAGCGCGAACTCATCCTCATGAACCTTCTTGCAGGGCAACTCGCCCCGCAGGATACGGGCGAAGATGTTGCTGTCGTCATAGGGCTGGGTCGCGTCGATCGGCATGGAGGGCTCCTGTCAGGCTTGCGGGCGCGAGGCCTTCTCGGCCAGGCCGGACGTCCCTTCGCGCCGCTCCAGTTCGGCCAGCACATCGGCGAAGGGGACGCCGGCCTGGTTGAGGAGCACCATCAGGTGGAAGATCAGGTCGGCCGCCTCGCCGGTAACGCCCTTGGCGTCGCCGGCCATCGCGGCAATCACCGTCTCGACGGCTTCCTCGCCAAGCTTCTGGGCGATTTTGGGCATGCCCTTCGCAAACAGCGATGCGACATAGGAGGAGGACGCATCGGCGCCACGGCGCCGGGCGATGGTCGATTCGAGCTGGTCGAGGGTGCCGGTCATCCGGCGCTTGAAGCGCGCCCGGCCGGCAAGGTCAATCGCCAAGCGCGCGGGAGCCGAAAAGACTGATCCCCGCCCGCCGTTCGCCGACAGGGTGCGGTGAAGGGCGGGCGGGGATCTGGCAAGCAGAGCAACGCTACAGGGGAAAACACAAACTCGTACGCAAGATACTCGAACAACAACTACATATGGGCCACGCTACTTACGGATCGCGACGCTTCCGGCTCGCATAACGGCCCACCAGCACGCCCGCGACCGCGACCAGAAACAACACCAGCGCACTCGGCTGCGGCACATGCTGCAACCACGCCGAAACCGCGCCCAGCTGCGCCCAGGCGGGAGAGGCGATCACGGCAACGGCGAACAGCGCAAAAACCCCCCGGAATGCGGCATTCGTCATCGGATCAAGCCTCCCCCCGCCTGTCACCCCCGGGCGAGCTGAGCGGGTTCACAAATCGTTAAAGCGAGAATCGTGCCAATTTCGGGAATCGTTGGATTTTCGGGCTTTCCGAACGAGATGGCGAAAGCCGGATCTGCGCCGTGTAAAGAAGTCCGACGCTTTACAGGCGTCGGTCCCCGCCTTTTTCCGGGGACCCGTCTCGCCGGCAAAAGAAAACCGCGCCGGCACCGAAGCGCCGACGCGGTTTCTATTCCGAAGGACCGCCCCGAAGGACGGTCGGGTCGATCAGACGCCGAGTTCGGCGGTGTCGATCCTGACGCCCGGGCCCATGGTCGAGCTGACCGCGGCCTTCTTGAGATATTTGCCCTTGGCGCCCGACGGCTTCGCCTTGACGATCGCGTCGACGAAGGCGTCGAAATTGGCGCGCAGGTCCTCGGCCGGGAAGCTGGCCTTGCCGATACCGGAATGGATGATGCCGGCCTTCTCGACGCGGAACTCCACCTGGCCGCCCTTGGCTGCCTTGACGGCCTCGGCGACGTTCATCGTCACCGTGCCGAGCTTCGGGTTCGGCATCAGGCCCTTCGGACCCAGGATCTTACCGAGGCGGCCGACGAGACCCATCATGTCCGGGGTCGCGATGCAGCGGTCGAAAT
>CAZJXG010000287.1:0-2083 GCA_964549965.1 uncultured Sphingomonas sp.
ATGCGGCTTGGGCTGATAGGCGCAGGCATGGATGTCGTGGATCGCCTCGAAGCTCTTCGACAGGCCCAGCCGTTCGAGCACCCGGCCCGCATAATCGGCATCGCCATTGGTGAAGATCAGCTTGCGCCCCGGCAGCCGGGCCACCGCCTCGACCAGCCGGCGATCCTCCGCCAGCGCATCCATCTCGATGTCATGGACAAAGGCGAGGAATTCGCGCGGATCGATGTCATGGCTCTGCATCAGCCCCGACAGGGTGGTGCCATGTTCGCGGAACAGCCGTTTCTGGATGCGGTGCGCCTCGGCCTCGTCGACGCCAAGCAGCCGCTCGACATAGAGCCGCATCCTGACGTCGATCAGCCCGAACAGGTCGGCCGACGCCGGGTAGAGCGTGTTGTCCAGATCGAAGATCCAGGCATCGATATGATCGAGCGCGGCAAGCATGGCGGGGCGAGTAGCGGCTGGGGGGGTGAGAGGCAACTATTCCCAAATCGTCATGCTGAACTTGTTTCAGCATCCACCAGGCCACTTAGACCGCTCAGGAGGAAGAAACCGAGTCGCTCAACGAATCAAAACGGCTGACCCAGCCCGCCGGTGGATGCTGAAACAAGTTCAGCATGACGGCGGGAGAGACTGTCCGCTTGAGATTCAGACCGTGAAGCTCTCGCCGCAGCCGCAGCTGCCCTTGGCATTGGGGTTCTGGAAGGTGAAGCCGGCGGTGAAATCATCCTCCACCCAGTCCATCGTCGATCCGACCAGATAGAGCAGCGATCCGCCATCGACGAAGAACAGGCCGCCCGGCGTCTCGATCTTCTCGTCGAACGGATCGGCCTCGCTGACATAATCGACCGAATAAGCGAGCCCCGAACAGCCGCGCCGCGGGGTCGACAGCTTGACGCCGATCGCGCCATCCGGCGCGTTCGCCATCAGATGGCTGATGCGCGCCTCGGCGGACGGCGTCAGGATCAGCGCGGCGGGACGGGCACGGGTCGTGGTGGTCGTGGTCATTCCAGTCTCCTTGGCCCCTCCCCTGGCAGGGAGGGGGAGCTTTACAACATTCCCAGTTCTAGCTTCGCCTCGTCGGACATCTTCGCCGGGTCCCAGGGCGGGTCCCAGATCAGATTGACCTCGGCCGATCCGACCCCCGGCACCGCGCCGACCCGCAGCTCGACCTCGCCCGGCATCGATTCGGCGACCGGGCAATGCGGCGTCGTCAGCGTCATCGTCACCACGACATGATGGTCGGTGGTGATGTCGACCCCGTAGATCAGCCCGAGCTCATAGATGTTCACCGGAATTTCCGGATCGTAAATCTCCTTGAGCGCGTCGATCACGCTCTCGTAGAGATCGCCGCCGGGTTCGCCGGCCGACGCCTCGGCGGGCTTCTGCGTCAGGAAGCCTTCCAGATAGTCGGGCTTGCGCTCGGTGTTTCCGGCGGCTCCGCCATCGACCGGCGTGCCATGGTCGTCCACTTCGACGCGCGCGCGGGGCGGCGGCGCCACGGCGTCCACTTCCTCGACCTTGATCTTGCCCGGTTCGTTCATCGCTTCGCCCTGCTCACTGTCTGGCATCATCCGAAAATCCGCGTCACCCGTTCGATCCCCTTCGCCAGCGCGGCGACATCGGCGGCATCATTGTAGATGCCGAAGCTGGCGCGCGCCGTGGCGGGGATATCGAGGTGATCCATCAGCGGCTGGGCACAATGATGGCCCGCCCGGATCGCTACCCCTGCCTCGTCCAATATGGTGCCGATATCATGCGGATGCACCCCTTCGATCGCGAAGGAGACGATCCCGGCCGCATCCTCCGGACCGAACAGCCGCACGCTGTTGATGCCCGCCAGCGCCGCGCGGGCCGCGCGCACCAGCGCGACCTCATGGGCGTGGATCACGGGCAGGCCGATCCCTTCGACATAGTCAATCGCGGCATGGAGGCCGAGTGCGCCGACGATGTTCGGCGTGCCCGCCTCGAAACGCTGCGGCGCGGGCGCCCAGCTCGTCTTCGCGAAGGTGACGCGGTCGATCATCGATCCGCCGCCCTGCCAGGGCGGCATCGCGTCGAGCAGCTCGCCCTTCGCCCAGAGCGC
>CAZJXG010000288.1:0-2075 GCA_964549965.1 uncultured Sphingomonas sp.
TCATCCTCACTCAACGTCCAGTGCTGAACGAGCGTGGTTTCATCATCGGGAAGTGCGAGCAACGCCATGCGTTGCTCGTCCGACAGCACGGCGCGACGAGGCATCGGGTTAGGCTCTAGCGGGCGGCGCCCAACCGATCCGGGCAAGAGTGCCAATCAAGGTCGAACGCGGCACCTTGAAGGTGCGACAAACGGATGCCTTGCTTGCTCCGCCATCAAGCGCGGCAGTAATCCGTTCAAGGGTCTCAGTGTCGATCATGGGAGGCCGTCCACCCTGGCGCCCTCGACGCTTTGCAGCCGCCAGTCCCGCCATCACCCGCTCGCGCGTCAGCGCGCGCTCATATTGCGCCAGCGCGCCGAACAGCGAAAATAGCAGTTCGCCGTGCGGCGTGTTCGTATCCATCTGCTCAGTCAGCGAACGGAACGCGATGCCACGCGCCTTCAGGTCAGTGACGATCGCCAGCAAATGCGGCAACGATCGCCCAAGCCGATCGAGTTTCCACACGATCAGCGTATCGCCCGCACTCAGATAATCGAGGCAGTCCTTCAGGCCCGGTCGATCGTCGCGTGCTCCCGATGCCTTATCAGTATGCAAATTACGCGGATCGACACCCGCCGCGACCAGAGCGTCGCGCTGAAGATCGACAGTTTGGCGATCATCGGCCGATGACACTCGCATATATCCGACCAGCATGTACGACAAACCCTCAAAACCACTTTGTCGTACACTACGTCAAAGCGACAGGGTTTGTCGACTATTCAGGCGCAGGATTGCCGACCAAAGCCGAGGGATCACCCAAGGGTGTCCGAAAACATGTGTTTTCCGACAGCCTCAAGACGCTGCGGCAACCTATACCGGCGTCATGACCAAGATACCGGACACGGACAGCGGGGCGCAGAGTTCACCTGAACCCTCATTTCTGCACCTGAACGACAGCGCCCGGCATTATCGGGTCGCCTGACGCAATGACGAGGTACCGGCGCATGTCGCCCTTCGCGTCGCTGACGATCTGGCGGAGCGGTCCGAGCGTGTTGACGATCGCGCCGCCCGCCGGATTAGTCATGAACTTTGCCAGAGGCTGGATCACGCCGCCACCATCAGCGCGGGAGGATAGCCCAAGGACATAGGGCATCTTTGGGCTGAGGCCCGCAACCGCCGCCTGCAGGATCTGGACTTGGCCTTGATCGAACAGCGTGACCTGGCTGCGGCCAGTCCCAGCGAGGGTTAGCTGGATCTTCATGCCGGCCTGTGCGAGCGGTATCAGGTTTGCCCTGCCGTCGCCTACCGGCACCGCGCCGGGAACATAGGCCACGCCTTGCGGCCCCTGACCGATCGGAATCGTCGCGATGACGGTGTTGCTGGCGGTGTCGATCGCCGCAACAGCGTCGGCGTTCTCCAGCCCGACATAGATCCGCGAGCCGTCGCCCGACGGCCACAGACCGTGCGGCAGCGCGCCGACCGGGATGCTCGCGACCTGCACGAAGTCGGTGGTGCGGAACACCTTCACGACATTCTCGGTGCCGACCGTCACATAGGCGAACTGGCCGGCCTTGGTGCGGGCGATGTTGACGTGGTTGGTGATCGCGCCGGTGTCGAACGTCTTCAGCACTGCGAAGGGTGGCTTGGCGTCGAACACCATGACCTTGCCGACGTCCTTCAGCGTCAGCCAGACCTGCTTGCCGTCGGGCGTCGCGGCGATGTCGGGGCAGAACGGGCTCGCCTGCTTGACGCGACCGACGATCTTCTTCGAGGCGGTGTCGATCACCACGGTCTCGGGTGAGAAGCTCGAACAGACATAGCCGTATTTCCCGTTCGGCGAGAAAATCGTCATGCCGGGGCCGTTGGGGACGGGGATGCGCGTGGTCGGCGCGAAGGTCTTGCCGTCGAGCACCTGGATATAATCCTCGCCGCGCACCGCGACCCAGACTTCGCGACCGTCGGGGCGGAAAAACGCCTCATGCGGCGAGCGCCCGACATAGGTCGTGTGCTTCACGGCATTGGTCGCGGTATCGATGAACGTCACCGAGTTCGAACCGATCGAGATCGCCGCCAGCGTCTTACGATCGGGCGAGAAC
>CAZJXG010000289.1:0-2048 GCA_964549965.1 uncultured Sphingomonas sp.
CAGATCGAGAATCAGGTGTCGGACGAGAAGCAGTGCGGCCACCAGGACGGCAAGGTCACTGTGCCGCACGAGGACTTCCTGGCGAAGATCCGCGCCTGCCGCTATGCCTTCCTCGAACTCGGCATCACCGACGGCATCATCGTCGCCCGCACCGACTCGCTCGGCGCCGGCCTCACCAAGCAGATCGCCTTCTCGGCCGAGCCGGGCGACATCGGCGACCAGTATAACAGCTTCCTCGACTGCGAGGAGATTGCCGACATCCGCAGCATCAACGGCGATGTCATCATCAACCGCGACGGCAAGCTGATGCGCCCGAAGCGGCTGCGGTCCAACCTGTTCCAGTTCCGCGAGGGGACCGGTGCCGACCGCTGCGTGCTCGACTGCATCACCTCGCTCCAGAACGGCGCAGACCTGCTGTGGATCGAGACCGAGAAGCCGCATATCGAGCAGATCGCCTCGATGGTCGATCGTATCCGCGAGGTGATCCCGAACGCCAAGTTGGTGTACAACAACTCGCCCTCGTTCAACTGGACGCTGAACTTCCGCCAGCAGGTGTTCGATGCCTGGGGCGAGGCCGGCCGGGACCTGTCCGCCTATGACCGCGCCAAGCTGATGAGCGTCGATTATGACGGCTCGGAGCTGGCGATCGAGGCCGACGAGAAGATCCGCACCTTCCAGCGCGATGCCGCGAAGCGCGCCGGCATCTTCCATCACCTGATCACGCTGCCGACCTATCACACCGCCGCGCTGTCGACCGACAATCTCGCGAAGGAATATTTCGGCGAGGCCGGCATGCTGGGCTATGTCGCGGGCGTGCAGCGCCAGGAAATCCGCCAGGGCATCGCCTGCGTGAAGCATCAGAATATGTCGGGCTCCGACATCGGCGACGACCATAAGGAATATTTCGCCGGTGAAGCGGCTCTCAAGGCCGGCGGCGCCCACAACACGATGAACCAGTTCGCGGCCTGACCGCGACGACATCGCCCTTTCGGAGGGGAACGGGAAGGCCCGGGGCGAAGGCTCCGGGCTTTTTCGCTGCCTGCGGCCGGCAATCGCCATCCGTTCCGGCCTGCGGCGGTGTGGACCGTCCGCGACCCGCGAGGCGATGATGCGTCCGTGCGGTGGAACATTCGCTTTCGGCGCACATTCATTTCGGATGCTTGCCGATCCCATGCTTTTGCGCCACCTCTGCCCGTCATGAATGCTTCCGCCGATTTCGCGTTGGATCAGGGCGTGCTCCGTTTCACCGGGGAGCTCACCCTGGCGTGCATCGGCGATCTGTCGCAGCGGCTGGCAGCGCTCACCGATCTGCCGTCGAAGATCGACCTGGGCCAGGTCGACCGGATCGATACGGTCGGTGCCTGGCTGGTCCACCGCATCTCACGCGAGCATCATATCGAGGTGGTCGGTGCCGACGCGGACGTCTGCCAGCTGCTCGAGCAGATCAGCGAGGCCGACAAGCCGCTGAAAATCCGCCCCGATTCGAGCCCGCCTTTCATCAGGGTCCTGCGCGAAATCGGCGACGGCACGACCGTGGCATGGCAATCGCTGATCGGCCTGCTCGGCTTTTTCGGCGCCACGATGGTCGGCCTGTGGGGGCTGATCACCCATCCACGCCGGTTCCGCTACAATGCGATGGCACGCCAGTTCGAGGTGGTCGGCGTCAAGGCGCTGGGCATCGTCGGGCTGATGAGCTTCCTGATCGGCATCGTCATCGCGCAGCAGGGCGCGGTGCAGCTGCGCCAGTTCGGCGCCGAGGTGTTCGCGGTCAACCTGATCGGCCGCATCACCCTGCGCGAACTGGGCGTGCTGATGACCGCGATCATGGTCGCAGGCCGCTCCGGCAGCGCCTTTGCCGCGCAGATCGGATCGATGAAGCTTGCCGAGGAAGTCGATGCGATGCGCACCATCGGCGTATCGCCGATGGAAGCGCTGATCCTGCCGCGGGTGCTGGCGACGGTGGTGCTGATGCCGCTGCTGGGCTTCTACGCGGCGGTGATCGCGATCATCGGCGGCGGTATCTTCTGCTGGATCGATCTCGATATCCC
>CAZJXG010000290.1:0-2038 GCA_964549965.1 uncultured Sphingomonas sp.
CGACACCGGCATCGGGGAAATCTGCAGCCCCGACCGGGGCGAGGACGAGCCCTATACGTTCGAGATCGTCGGCGCCGACGGCAAGCTGGTGCCGCTGAAGGCCGATCCCTTTGCCTTCCGTTCCGAATTGCGACCCGCGACCGCATCGATCACCACCGCGCCGCTGGCCCATGACTGGGGCGATGCCGGGCATCGCGCTTTCTGGCAGCAGGCCGACATCCGCCGCCAGCCGGTGTCGATCTACGAGGTTCATGCCGGATCGTGGCAGCGCGACGAACATGGCCAGTTTCTGCATTGGGATGCGATGGCCGAACGGCTGATCCCCTATGTCGTCGAGATGGGCTTCACCCATATCGAGTTCCTGCCGATCACCGAATTCCCCTATGATCCGAGCTGGGGCTATCAGACGACCGGCCTCTATGCGCCGACCGCGCGCTTCGGCCCGCCCGAGGCCTTCGCGCGCTTCGTCGACGGCGCGCACCGTGCCGGGATCGGCGTGATCCTGGACTGGGTTCCGGCGCATTTCCCAACCGACGCCCATGGCCTGGCCCGGTTCGACGGCACCGCGCTCTACGAACATGCCGACCCCAGAAAGGGGTTCCACCCCGACTGGAACACCGCCATCTACAATTTCGGGCGGCGCGAGGTGATGTCGTTCCTGGTCAATAACGCGCTGTTCTGGGCCGAAAAATATCATCTCGACGGCCTCCGGGTCGATGCCGTCGCTTCGATGCTCTACCTCGATTATTCGCGTAAGGAGGGTGAGTGGCTGCCCAATCCGGACGGCGGGCGCGAAAATCTGGAAGCGGTGGAATTCCTGCGGCGGATGAACACCGAGATTTACGGCCAGCATCCCGGCGTGATGACGATCGCCGAGGAATCGACGAGCTGGCCCAAGGTCTCGCATCCCGTCCATGAAGGCGGGCTGGGTTTCGGCTTCAAATGGAACATGGGCTTCATGCACGACACGCTGCGCTACATGGCGCGCGAGGCCGTCCATCGCCGCCACCATCATGACGATATCACCTTCGGCCTGCTCTATGCCTTTGGCGAGAATTATGTCCTGCCGCTCAGCCATGACGAGGTGGTCCACGGCAAGGGATCGCTGCTCGGCAAGATGGCCGGCGACGACTGGCAGAAATTCGCGAACCTGCGCGCCTATTATGCGTTGATGTGGGGGTATCCGGGGAAGAAGCTGCTGTTCATGGGCCAGGAATTCGCACAGCGCGCCGAATGGAGCGAGGAACGCGCGCTCGACTGGCATCTGCTGGACGCGCCCGCCCATGCCGGGGTCCGCCGCCTCGTCCGCGACCTAAACCACATCTATCGCGACCGCCCCGCCCTCCACGCCCGCGACTGCGAAGCGGAGGGGTTCCGCTGGCTGGTGGTCGACGACAGCGCCAATTCGGTCTTTGCCTGGGAACGCCATGCGCCGGGCGAGGCGCCGATCGCGATCATCTCGAACATGACGCCGGTGCCGCGCCACGGCTATGGCCTGCGCCTGTCGCGCGGCGGCCGCTGGCGCGAGATCATCAACAGCGATGCCGCCGTCTATGGCGGCAGCGATATGGGAAATGGCGGACTTATCACCGCGGCCGACGATGGTTATGCCACGGTAACGATTCCGCCGCTTGCGACATTGATGCTGGAGGCCATGTGATGCCGGGGGACCAGATGACAGCGGATCGGCGGCGTCAGCCCCTGGCGCGTGATGCCATGGCCTATGTGCTGGCCGGCGGGCGCGGCAGTCGCCTCTATGAGCTGACCGATCGTCGCGCCAAGCCTGCGGTCTATTTCGGCGGCAAATCCCGGATCATCGATTTCGCGCTGTCGAACGCGCTCAATTCCGGCATTCGGCGCATGGGCGTCGCGACCCAGTACAAGGCGCATTCGCTGATCCGCCACCTCCAGCGCGGCTGGAACTTCCTGCGGCCCGAGCGTAACGAAAGCTTCGACATCCTGCCCGCCAGCCAGCGCGTCTCCGAACATCAATGGTATGAGGGGACGGCGGACGCGGTGTTCCAGAATATCGACATCA
>CAZJXG010000291.1:0-2013 GCA_964549965.1 uncultured Sphingomonas sp.
GCGCATCGACCTTGGCCAGCACCGGATTGAGATCGAGATCGTCGAGATGCTCGGCGCCCCGGCTCACCTGACGGAGCAGTTCGGTGCGGCCGATGATCTCATCCAGTGAGCGCACGCCCAGCTTGGCGAGAATCTCGCGCACCTCCTCGGCGATGAAGGTCATCAGGTTGATCACCTTCTCCGGCGTACCGACGAACTTCTTCCGCAGCGCCTCATCCTGCGTACAGACACCCACCGGGCAGGTGTTCGAATGGCATTGCCGCACCATGATGCAGCCCATCGCGACCAGCGACAGCGTACCGATGCCGAACTCCTCGGCGCCCAGGATCGCGGCGATGACGATGTCGCGCCCGGTCTTGAGGCCGCCATCGGTGCGCAGCTTGACCCGATGTCTGAGCCCGTTGAGCGTCAGAACCTGATTGGTCTCGGACAGCCCCATCTCCCAGGGGGTGCCGGCATATTTGACCGATGTCTGCGGGCTCGCGCCGGTGCCGCCGACATGGCCGGCGACCAGGATCACGTCCGCATGCGCCTTGGCGACGCCTGCCGCGACCGTGCCGATGCCCGCCGAGCTGACCAGCTTCACGCACACCCGCGCACGCGGATTGATCTGCTTCAGGTCGTAGATCAGCTGCGCCAGATCCTCGATCGAATAGATGTCGTGGTGTGGCGGCGGCGAGATCAGCATCACACCCGGCGTCGAATGCCGCAGACGGGCGATCATCTCAGTCACTTTGAAACCGGGCAGCTGACCACCCTCGCCGGGCTTGGCGCCCTGCGCGACCTTGATCTCCAGTTCCTCGGCAGCCCCCAGATATTCTGCGGTGACGCCGAAGCGGCCCGACGCCACCTGCTTGATCACCGAATTGGCATTGTCGCCATTCGCATAGGGCGTGTAGCGGCTCTTGTCCTCGCCGCCCTCACCCGACACCGCCTTGGCGCCGATCCGGTTCATGGCGATTGCCAGCGTCTCATGCGCCTCGGGGCTGAGCGCGCCAAGCGACATGCCCGGCGTCACGAAGCGTTTGCGGATCTCGGTGATCGGCTCGACCGAATCGATCGGAATCCCCTCACGCGCCCAGTTGAACTCGAGCAGGTCGCGCAGATAGATCGGCGGCAGATCGCGCACCCCGCGCGAGAACTGCAGATAGGTCGAATAGCTGTCGGTCGCGACCGAGCTCTGCAGCAGATGCATAAGCTGCGCCGAATAGGCATGCGCCTCCCCACCCGCGCGCTGCTTGTAGAAGCCGCCGACCGGCAGTGCGACGACGACATCGTCGAACGCCGCCTCATGACGCTCGATGAGGTTGTACTGGAGCGAATTATATCCCTCACCCGAAATCTTCGCCGGCATGCCGGGGAAGAAGTCGTTGACCAGCGCACGGCTGAGGCCCACCGCCTCGAAATTATAGCCGCCGCGATAGCTGGAGATCACGGCGATACCCATCTTCGACATGATCTTGAGCAGGCCATCGTCGATCGCCTTGCGATGCCGCTTGAGGCAATCGTCGAGCGACCGATCGCCGAACAGGCCGCGCGCATGGCGATCGGCGATCGCCGCTTCGGACAGATAGGCGTTCACCGTCGTCGCGCCGACCCCGATCAGCACCGCATAATAATGGGTGTCGAGGCATTCGGCCGACCGGACGTTGACCGACGCATAGGAGCGCAGCCCCTTGCGGACGAGATGCGTGTGGACCGCCGCCGCCGCCAGCACCATCGCGATCGCGACCCGATCGGGCCCGACATGCTCATCGGTGAGGAACAGCTCGGCCTTGCCCTCGCGCACCGCGGTCTCGGCCTCGGCACGGACCCGGGTGATCGCCTGGCGCAGCGCGTCGGGGCCGCCATGGGCATCGAAGGTGCAGTCGATCTCGGCCGCCTGCGCGCCGAAATGCTCCTTGAGCCCGTGCCAGTCGCGGCAATGGAGCACCGGGCTTTCGAGCACGAGGACGTCGGCCTGCTGCCCCTCATTGTCGAGGATGTTGGCGAGGTTGCCGAAGCGCGTCTTGA
>CAZJXG010000292.1:0-1517 GCA_964549965.1 uncultured Sphingomonas sp.
ATGGCGCAGTTCCGTCATTGATGACGATGGGCGGGTAAACCGGATCAGCTATGAGGGGTCAGTACATAGAACGGACCCAGATATACGCTCTCATGACTGCCATCCGAGACGCTGGCCGAGTTTACTCCTTCGCTGACCGCAAGACCAGCGTTCGCATTGACCTTGGCGGGTGTGCCGCGGACGCCTGATCGACGACGATTGATCACGCTCTCATCCGCGGGTTGGTTACCGCACTACCCGTATCCGTCGCTGGGCCTATCCTCCGTCTAAGTTCGGGCGTCGGACGAACCTGCCCCACCGTACACCGTGGATTGCCCATCACAGTCGGGTGCCCGCGGCACGCCGGCCAAGGCTATGCAGGTGGTGCGCTGGCGCCTCCTCTCACTGCTGTTTGGAAGATCAAGCGGCGACCGCCGGTGGTACGCGTCGGGCGATGTCCCAAGCATAGCCGACCAGTTCACGCGCAATCGCGGTGGTCACCTTGGGCTGGGGCTTGCCTGCGGCCGCGAGGCGACGGTAGCGCTGGCAGAGACGAACCTGCGCCTTCCATCCAATCGCCTGGATCTCTTCGGGCAAGTCGATGACGCGCTCACGATAGCGGCGTTCCTCGCGAGCGGGCAGTCGATACGACCAGCCAGCCTCGATCAGCATGGTGCGTGCCTGCGCGTTACCCGCGCGCGTGATCCGGCCACGTTTGGTCCGGGCGCCGCTGGAATGCTCGGACGGCACCAAGCCGACATAGGCCATCAACTGCTTGGGATTGTCGAAGCGGGTCAGATCACCGACCTCGGCCACCAGCGTCGCGGCGCTGACCAGCCTGATGCCGCGCAGGACCTGAAGATTGCGGACCAGCGGCGCGAAACGCCATGCATCCACCGCTTCGCCCAGCCCCGCCTCGAGCCGTCCAACCCGCGCCTGCGCCTCCAGCACCCGCTTCTGCATCTCCTCGAACGCCAGCTGCTGATGGGGGAAGTCGAACCGCTGTTCGGACAACCACCGCCAATACATCTTCGTCCAGGCCGCCTTGCCGCCGAAACGACGATCGTGCCGCAGCAGGAAGCTACGCACGGTCTGTTTGGCCCCGGCGGCATCTTCCTGTGCGCTGCGTCGGGCGCGGATCAGATCACGCACCGCCTCGTGCGCCTCGTCCGGAACCCAGATCGCGGTAAGCTCGCCGGCACGCAACAGTCGGGCCAGGGTCATTGCGTCACGCCGGTCGGTCTTCACATGATCGCCTGGCCGTCGTGGCATCATCGAGGGAGCGATGACGATACAAGCCTGCCCCAGTTTCGTCAGCAGCCGGTGCAGGCCATAGCCGCAAGGACCAGCCTCGTAGCAGACGCTCAACCTCACGCCCGGCGCCGTCAGCCGCTTGACCAGCTTTCTGACCGCATCGTCCTCGTTGGCAACCGTGCCGACGAAACGCACCTCGCCTCCGCGCTCTTCATCGGCAACTGCGACCGCGATGGTTTCCTTGTGCACGTCCAGACCGACGTAGTTTACTGTCTCCGTCATGA
>CAZJXG010000292.1:1527-1996 GCA_964549965.1 uncultured Sphingomonas sp.
CCAGTGCTGACAAATCCATCATCAGCATCTCAGATTTGAGCCCTCGAGGCTCCGGCAGTCATGGGGTCTAAGCGCCTGACCGGCTGTTTTGCGTGCGCAGTGGGCGATATCCATCCTCGGGCAATTCCATGTCGCTCCAGAGATAATCGCCGGTAAGACTGATGTGCTCCCAGCCCAGTGGCGCGGCATGGCTCAATAGCTCATCCTCAATGACACGGCCTTGCTGGCGCAGATAATCGGCCGCCCGCCCGAGATAAACGGTATTCCAGAGGATTATCGCGGCCGACACGAGGTTGAGGCCCGACGCCCGGTGGCGCTGGTTCTCAAATGTCCGATCCCGCAGCTCGCCAAGCCGGTTGAAAAATACAGCGCGGGCCAAAGCGTTGCGGGCCTCGCCCTTGTTGAGATTGGCGTTGGTGCGGCGACGTAGGTCAATGTCATCGAGCCAATCCAGCATGAACAACGATCT
>CAZJXG010000293.1:0-1993 GCA_964549965.1 uncultured Sphingomonas sp.
GACCCGGATGGGCCGAGACCCGGCACGGGGCTCGGGGCGTCAGCCTAGAGCCCGGCCCGGTGCAACCGGGGCCGCCTGACCGCTCAATCCGCTTTCGCAACCTTGAGATCACCGAACAGGCGAAGCAATATCGCGTCCAAGGTTGAGACCTTCTCGAACCTGGTTATCCGGACCTTGCGATGGCCCGGCCGCTCATTCTTCTCGCCCTGCGCCGTCCCCTTGCTATGTCTGGCGACGGCGAAAGCACTGATGTCGGGAAGAGGCTCGCCCGGCCCCGCGCCGAACCACAGAAAATGATCGAAGAGGAGGTCCGGCGTCACCACGATCCAGACGACGCATCCGCTCGGCTTATCCATCAGCTTGAGGCTGACCTTGACCTCGTCTGTCCTGCCGCCGACGACTTTGGTCTTGAACTGGATATGGCGGGTTACGCGACCTCGGGCCATGACCAGGTCATAGCCGCCCGCGTCGAATTCAGAACGCAGCACCTCGACGTCGGTCACACCCAGTTGCCAGAGCCTGCGCAGTGCTTCACCGACAAAGACATGCTCGACGATGCGCTCCCGCAGGGTCGAGTGAATGAAGTGCGGGTTCGCTTCCTCGGTAAGATCGTCCAATCAGCACTCGCGCAATAAGGGCGGGGGCGGATGCCCCCGCCGGAAGGTTTCAGCTGAACGGATCATATTCGTTGATGACGACCACGTCGCCGTCAAAGTCGTCGGCGGTGATGACGGCGAACTGGTTGCCGATCCCGATGACCATCGTTGCGATCATGAGGGTCTTGGAGAGGCTGAGCGCATTGAGGCGGGCGATCTTGATGTCGGTGAACATGTCGAGGCTCCTTGAAAGCCGGCGGGTTCATCCCCGCTCGACTGGCGCCCGAAGTGTTTGGTGGGTGGCCGCGATCACTTTTTGCCGCAGGCCAAAAGCCGTAGCGAAGCGACCGGACCCTTTACGGGTTGATCGCATTAGGCCGCGCGCCGGACCAAGGATTGCGCCTCAAAGAGCGGGGTGAAGCTGCCGGCCGGAAGAGGTCATGGCCCCACCGGACAGATATCACCGGTTGCTTGTGTTTGCCTCATGTGAGACATATATCTGTATCAGGTGAGACAGGAGCAGCAGATGGCGAGCCAGCCCGTGACGATCGAGACCCTGCTTGGGGTTGCGCCCCGCAAGGGCGACACGCGCCTGGGGCTGAGCTATTCGATTCTCGAAGGCCTGCCGGTCGGCGCACTCGACCATCTCGCCGATACCGTCGCGCCGGGCGACAGCCGCTTCAAGTTCCGCCTGATTTCCAAGGCGACGCTTGATCGCCGCAAGAAGTCGGCGTCCAAGCGCCTGACCAGCGAGGAAGGCGACAAGCTGGCGCGGATCGCCAAGGTGTTCAGCTTCGCGCTCGATATCTATAAGGATCCCGCCAAGGTCCGCGACTTTCTCGGCCGCGCGCACCCGATGCTCGACAACAAGCCGCCGCTCGACGTGGCGCTGGCGACGGGTCCGGGAGCCGATGTCGTCATCAACCTGCTGGGACGGGCGGCGTATGGCGGCGGGGCGTGAGCGCCCAGATCACCGACCGCGTGCTGACCTGTTTTCGGATCGGCGATCCCACTGGCGCGCATCCGATCTATGACAGCGAGGGCGCTCGGCTCTATCCGGGACGGTGGAACACCGCGGCCAGCCCGATCATCTACACGTCAGAACATTATTCGACAGCGATGCTGGAAAAGCTCGTCCACGCGAACACGGTGATGCCGCCCAACCAGCATTATATCCGCATCACGATTCCCAACGGGGTCAGCTACGAAGTCTTCCCGACCGCAAAATTCTCCGGGTGGGATGGCAAGCGCGAAGACATCTGCAAGACCTTTGGCGAGGCGTGGTTCGCGGCAGGGCGCTCGGCGCTGTTGCTGGTGCCTTCGATCCCGGCACGGGTGGAACGCAACATCCTGATCAATCCAGCACATCCCGACGCGCAAGCAATCAGCTTCGAGCT
>CAZJXG010000294.1:0-1986 GCA_964549965.1 uncultured Sphingomonas sp.
GCCGGGTGCGCGTGGTCTGCGCCTTGGGGCTGACGATCGCGACCTTCTGGCCGACCAGCGCATTGACCAGGGTCGACTTTCCCGCATTCGGGGCGCCGACCACGGCGACGAAACCACAACGCTCACTCATGCCAGTTTCTCCAGCAGCGCCTTGGCGGCCGCGGTTTCAGCTTCCTGTTTCGAACTGCCTTCGGCGCTTGCCTCGGCCTTGCCCGCGATCTCGACCGATACGGTGAAGCGCGGCGCATGATGCGGCCCGCTGCGCCCGCCCATCGTGTAGACGGGCGGCTTGCACCGGTGCGCCGCCGCCCATTCCTGCAGCGCCGACTTGGGATGTTTGGGCGCCTGCGCCTGGCCGGTCACGCGCTCGGCCCACGCGCCGCGGACGAAAGCCTGCGCGGCGTCGAGGCCGGCTTCCAGATAGAGCGCGCCGATCAGCGCCTCGACCGCATCGCCCAGCACATTGTCGCTCTCCACCGCGCCATCGTCCCGCGCCTGCTTGCCGAGCCGCAAATGGGTGGCGACCGCGATCTCGCGGCCGATCTCGGCACAGGTCTCGCGGCTGACGATGGCGTTCAGGCGGCGGGAGAGATTCCCCTCCGGCTCCTGCGGGAATATCTCGTAGAGCCAGGCACCGGCGATCAGCCCCAGCACCCGGTCGCCCAGGAATTCCAGCCGCTCATAATGATCGGGAGCATAGCTTCCATGGGTCAGCGCGCGCCGGAACAGGGCGATGTCGCGGGGGGCATGGCCGAGCCTGGTTTCGATCCAGGCGCGAAGGGCGTCGTCATTCATCGGCGCGCCTTAGCCCATAGAAGGGATTGCGTCACCATGGCGCGCTGGGCAGGGTGGGGCGATGGGAGACGTCGTCAATCTCAACAAGGCCAGGAAGGCCAGGGCGAGGGTCGAAGCGCGGACGACGGCCGACGCGAACCGCGCGAAATTCGGCAGGACCAAGGCAGAACGGGCGCGTGACCGGATCGAGAAGGACCGGACCGAGGCGCTGCTCGACGGCGCGAAACTGGAGGAGGACTGAGGCTTATCGTGAAGCGGCCGCTCGAATTCAGCTCGCCAATATCATCGCGAGGACCAGCGCGGTCGCGCTCCCGCCCCACAGCACCAATGTCAGGCCGACGAAGCGGACCAGCGCCCGGCGTCGCTCCGCCGCATCGGTGATGAAACCGTCGGTCGCGCGATCCGCGAGCATCTGCTGCAGTGCATGCGCTGGTGAGGGAACATGCTCGGCGACGATATCGGCCGAGAAGCTGACGACCTTGCCGCGCACGCGGCGTTCCTTGAACGGCGCGGCATCGGCGGCGGGCTTATGCTTGAACAAGGCCATGGTCGTCTCCTGATCGGCCCGCACCATGCAACCTGGAGCGTTAAGAAAAGCTAAACCGTGCGGCTCAGCCGATCGCTTCCCACGCCTCGACGATGCCTTCCAGATGGGAGCGGGCGAGGTCGATGAGTTCGGGCTTGTGATCGCGCCCGCCGGCCATCACAAGCCGGCGCGCCTCGCGATAGACCTTGGCGAGGTTGACGGCGATATCGCCGCCGTTGCGATAGTCCAGGCTGGTTTCCAGCGCGAGCAGGATGTTGGAGGCCCGCGCCTGCTTGTCGATCGCCTTGGTGCGATTGTTGGCGCGCTGCGCGGCGGCCATGATCTCGAGCGCCTTCATCAGCTCCTCGAACAGGATGCCGACCAGCCGGTGGGGCGTCGCGCCCTCGACCCGGGCGGCGACATCGATGGTCTGATACCGCAGCTTCGCGCCGCCCGCTGCACTGCCATAACCATTGCTCATGAACATATCGGATCGGCCCTCCTGGTCGCGGGATTCGGGATTAGCTGTTGTTGCTGTTCGTCCACAGCTTGACCTGCTGGGTCAGGTAGCTCTGGGTCGAGCTGTACGCCGCCAGCGCGGTCTGCATGCGCGTGACCGGCGCCGTCAGCTGGGCGCGAGAGGCGGGGTCGCGCGGGGTCAGCTG
>CAZJXG010000295.1:0-1947 GCA_964549965.1 uncultured Sphingomonas sp.
TCAGGCGTCGATTATGTGGCCTTCAAGACGCTGCACGACGCAGATCTCGACCGCTACGAGGCTGCCCTGGGCGAACGGGGTATCCAGACCCGGTGGGTCGAAGCCGGGGCTTATCCGCTCAGCGGTCGCCGGCTGATCTTCACCCTGCCCACCGGCCACGAGGCGCATATCTACGCGCACAAGGACCAGTGCGGCAACGGCATGCCGCTGCGCAATCCCGGCACGATCCCGGACGAGGGATATATTCGCGGCATGCGGGTGGTGCGGCTCGACCATGTGCTGCTGGGCGGGCCGAATATCGTGGCGGCGCGCGACCTGATGAAATCCGTGTTCGGCTGGGCAGTGTCGGAACAGCTTGTCGACCACACCAACGAGAAGGAGCTCGCGACCTTCCTGTCGGCATCGACCAAGCCGCACGACATAGCGTTCATATTGCAGCCCGAGCCTGGCCGCTTTCACCATGTCTCCTTCCTGCTGGAGTCGGTGAACGACCTCTATCACGCGGCCGATCTGATCGGAAAATATGACATCCCGGTCGATATTGCGCCCAACCGGCACGGGGTAACGCGCGGCGCGACCATCTACTTCTTCGATCCGTCGGGCAACCGGAACGAGGTCTTTACCGGTGGGTACGTCCATTATCCCGACACCCCGACGCTGACCTGGGACACCAGCCAGTTGGGTCGCGCGACATTCTCGCACGACAATCTGCCGCGCGAGAGTTTTCTCAACGTACTGACGTAAACGAACGGCGCAGCATATGCGCCCATAGGGGAGGTAAGGTATGAAAATCAGGGTTTTGAACAGCGCTTCGGCGCTGACGGTGGCGCTCGCCCTTCTTTCGCCGGCTGCTGCCGTGGCTCAGGACAGCGGCGACGACACGGGGGCGCTGCAGGAGATCATCGTAACGGCGCAAAAGCGTTCGGAGAGCGCGCAGAACGTTCCTATCGCCATTTCCGCGGTCTCTGCCGATTCGCTCAGCGCCAAAGGCGTCAGCGACATTTCGCAGATCGGCAATCAGGCTCCCAACGTAACGCTGAAGAATACGGCGGCATTTGCGGGATCCAGCTCGATCCTCGTCAGCTATATCCGCGGCATCGGCCAGAATGATTTTGCGTTCAACCTGGAACCCGGTGTCGGTGTGTACATCGATGGCGTGTACCTTGCGCGCAACATCGGGGCGAATATCGACCTGCTCGATCTCGACCGCGTCGAAGTCCTCAAAGGGCCGCAGGGCACATTGTTCGGGCGGAACACCATCGGCGGCGCGCTCAATATCGTCACGCGCGATCCGGGGTCGGATTTCAAGGCCAAGGGCGAGGTGACGACCGGCCGCTACAACCGCATCGATGTGCGCGGCTCGATCGACATTCCGATCAAGCCCGATGTGCTGGTCGCCAGCCTGGCCTTTTCCACCAAGCATCGCGACGGCTGGCAAAAGCGCATCGCCTATAACGGCCCCACCGACCAGAACCCGATCTATCTGCTCGCCACCAACGGGGCGTTCGGCGGACCGACCAACAGCAATACGAACGATCAATATGCCTTCCCGATCACCGATGGTCCCACCCACGCGACGAGCGGCGGCGAGAACAAGACGTCCATCCGCGGGAAGCTCCTGTTCACCCCGACGGAAAAGCTGCGGTTCAGGCTGATCGGCGACTATCTGCACGTAAATCAGTCGGCGGCGCCATTTTCCCTGCTGGGCGTGAACCAGAACCTCTATGTGGCGCTCTACAACACGTGCATAACGGGCGATCCCGCCGTTTATGCCGGTGTGGGCGCGCTGACGGGTCTCGGCGCGGGGGTCGCAAATCTCTGCACCTCGGTGCGCGGCAACGCGGCATCGCCCACCGGAACCCAGCCGTCGCTGTTCAACCAGGCCGGAAGCCATTGATCTGCCCCCTTCTGAGTGGTCCAAAATTGATGATATTTTGGATGACGAAG
>CAZJXG010000296.1:0-1935 GCA_964549965.1 uncultured Sphingomonas sp.
AACCGCCGTGGGTGCAAGCTCACCGTGGGTTCGAATCCCACCCTCTCCGCCATTTCACGCGTGTCCAGTCCGGACACATAGGTAACAGACTCTACCTAAGACATGGGTAACAACCTCGGGCCGAACGGGTTGCCGACTGCCGCCGCATCACCACCAAGTAGCCATACGCACCCGCCAAACATCGCCGTTCATGCGCCACTGCCCGACCTCTCGGTGCCTGCGACGCCGGTCATGCCTGCGGTTGACCAATCGCTGTAGCACCAGACATCCACTCGCGGCGCAGGATGGCGTATTGCATGGTGTTTTCGTAGATCGGGCTGCCGGCATCGTCATTGGTGAACGATACGAACTCGACGAACACGCCTTCACGGCGCATGCCCAGCTTTTCGCAGAGGCGCTGTGAGGCCTTGTTATGGTCTTCGACATAGGCATAAATTCGGCGAAATCCCTTTGCCCGGAAAAGATGGTCGAGCAGCGCCCTCGCGGCTTCGAACGCATATCCCTGACCACCGAATTGCGGATTGAGGTTCCAGCCGACCGAGGCCGTCTCGGCTTCCTCATCGTCTCCGCCGCCGCCGAACAGATCGCCGATGACCTGACCGGTCTGTTTCAGGCATATCGCCACGCAGCCCCCGTCGAGGGCGCGTTTTCTGACCTCGATCTCCGCCTCAGCTAGGTCCGCGAGCTTGAGCGAGAGGAAACAGCGGGCCGTCGGCGCGCGCAGGTAAGCCAAGAGGTCCGATGCATCGCCCTCCCGGAACGGCCTGAGGATCAAGTGCTCGGTTTCGATAATCTGCATGTCCGATACTCTGCCAAAGGCCGTCAATGATGCGAACGGGAAAGGTTGCGATTGGATGCAATTCTCCGTTTCTTCGTCTTCGACCCGCCACACACCGCCGTGACCCGCCGTTTTCCAGTCGGAAACCACATCAGAAACGCCGTCCTACAGTCGAACTGCTCTTGGCCGGAAACCGGTGTTCCGAGATGTGGACGGCTCGCATCCTCCGTGCCTCGTTCCCGCAAAGGGAACCGGTCGCCCACCTCTCCCGAACGAAGTCGCACCGTGCGGCTTGGCGGGCTACAGCGTAGATATAGTGCTCATCCTCATCGGGCATCCTTTCGTAATTATCTTGGTGATCGAGACGGAAAGCGGCACGGTGGCTTCTCGATCGGCCATGATGTGCGGCCTCTGCGGGAGGAATGCCGGTGTCTCGTCTTCGCCTCCACCCGGAAAGCCACCTCGTGTCGCGGATCGGCTGGCTGCGTGCGGCGGTGCTCGGGGCGAATGACGGAATCGTTTCGACGGCCAGCCTGATCGTGGGCGTGGCGGCCGCTTCCGCCGCGACCTCGCAGGTTCTGATCGCCGGCGTCGCTGGCCTTGTCGCCGGGGCGATGTCGATGGCGGCTGGAGAATATGTGTCCGTCAGCTCGCAGTCGGACACCGAGCAGGCCGATCTAGCCCGGGAGCGGGCGGAGCTTGCCAGCGAGCCAGAGCTTGAACGCAACGAACTGGCCGGCATCTATATCGATCGCGGCGTCGATCCGGCGCTGGCCCGCGAGGTGGCCATTCAACTGATGGCCAGGGACGCGCTCGGCGCCCATGCGCGCGACGAGCTCGGCATATCGGCGGTGACAGCGGCGCGCCCGATTCAGGCGGCCCTGACGTCGGCGGTGACATTTTCCGTCGGTGCGGCCATGCCGCTCGCCATGGTCCTGATCATGCCACGGCCCTGGCTGGTGACGGGTGTCTTCGTCGCCTCGCTGGCCTTTCTTGCGCTGCTGGGCGCGATTGGCGCACGCGCCGGGGGAGCCGGAGTCGTCAGGGCCACCGTCCGCGTAACCTTCTGGGGAGCTTCTGCCATGGCGCTGACGGCCGGCATTGGAGCCATGTTCGGAACGGCGGTGTGATAAGGACATGCCCGCCGCACGGGCGCG
>CAZJXG010000297.1:0-1886 GCA_964549965.1 uncultured Sphingomonas sp.
ACGACGTCGCGCTTGAAGGTCTGGCGGAACTCGGTCGCCACCTTGCAGGCGAAGGTCACGGCCTCGGGATCGTCGCCGTTCACGTGCAGGATCGGCGCCTGCACCATCTTCGCGATGTCCGACGGATAAGGCGAGGACCGCGCGAACTGCGGCGAGGTGGTGAAGCCCACCTGGTTGTTGATCACGAAATGGACCGTGCCGCCGGTGTTGTACCCGCGCAGGCCCGAAAAGCCGAAGCATTCCATGATGATGCCCTGGCCCGCAAAGGCCGCGTCGCCATGGAGCAGGATCGGCAGCACCGTTTCCCGCTCGAGATCGTCGACCTTCGTCTGCTTGGCCCGTGCCTTGCCCAGCACCACCGGATTGACGCATTCGAGATGCGACGGGTTCGGCGCGAGGCTGAGATGGACGACATTGCCGTCGAACTCACGATCGGTCGACGTGCCGAGGTGATATTTGACGTCGCCCGAGCCGCCGACATCGT
The DNA here is from genome assembly GCA_964549965.1 of uncultured Sphingomonas sp. Lineage (GTDB taxonomy): Bacteria > Pseudomonadota > Alphaproteobacteria > Sphingomonadales > Sphingomonadaceae > Rhizorhabdus. The sequence goes on from CAZJXG010000297.1 coordinate 485, forward strand.
CGGGGTTGGACGAGCCGCCGGCGAACTCGTTGAAGATCGCGCGATAGGGCTTTGCCATCACGTTGGACAGCACGTTCAGGCGGCCGCGATGGGCCATGCCGATCACGACCTCGTTGACGCCGTAAGCGCCGGCATATTTGATCACCGCCTCCAGCGCGGGGACCATCGATTCACCGCCGTCGAGGCCGAAGCGCTTGGTGCCGACATATTTGCGGCCCAGGAACTTCTCCCACTGTTCGGCATGGATCACCTTGGTGAGGATCGCCTTCTTGCCTTCGGGCGTGAAGCTGATCTCGGCATCCTTGCCCTCGATCCGCGCCTGGAGGAAGCGCCGCTCCTCCACATCGCTGATGTGCATATATTCGATGCCGACACTGCCACAATAATTGCGGCGGAGGATGTCGACGATCTCCCGCGGGGTCGCCCATTGCAGACCCAGAAAGCCCGGCACATAGACCTTCCGGTCCATATCGCCCTCGGTGAAGCCGTGCCAGGCCGGGTTCAGATCCTCCGTTTCCTCCCGCTGCGACAGACCGAGCGGATCGAGATTCGCGAGCAGATGGCCGCGGACGCGATAAGAGCGGATCAGCATGACCGCGCGGATCGAATCCATCGCGCGGGCCTCAACCTCGCCCTGGTCGACCGCGGGCGACGCGGCTGGCGCGGCGGCGGCGGGCTTGGGCGCCCTGGCCGGAACCTCCATCTGGGTGGGATCGAGCGCAGCGGTCAGCGCATCGGTGGTGCTTGGGGGCCAGTCCGACCGCGCCCAGCTGGGGCCTGAAACCCCGGACTCGATCCCGGCGAAATAATTCTGCCAGCTCGGGTCCACACTCATCCTGTCGGCGCGATACTGCCGATAGAGGCCTTCTACGAAGGAAGCACTGACTCCCTCCGGTCCGTCGAAATCGACGCCTTCGATACCCATCTCACCATCCTTGTCTGCACCCACCCCGGGACTTAGGCCCGAAGCGCAGCAACGTGGGTTGACACTATGTCAGCTGAACATTGCGTTAAACGCCGACCCGCCCCGAAGGACGGGCCTACTCACATCAGCCCTTGAGCACTTCCGCCAATGTAGTGCCGAGCTCCGAAGGGCTCGCCGCCACCTTGATTCCCGCGGCTTCCATCGCCGCGATCTTGTCTTCCGCGCCGCCCTGGCCACCCGAGACGATCGCCCCGGCATGCCCCATGCGGCGGCCCGGAGGCGCCGTACGGCCCGCGATGAAGCCCGCCATGGGCTTACTGCGCCCACGCTTCGCTTCGTCCCGCAGGAACTGCGCGGCTTCTTCCTCGGCCGATCCGCCGATCTCGCCGATCATGATGATCGACTTGGTCGCCTCGTCAGCCAGGAACAGTTCGAGCACGTCGATGAAGTTGGTCCCGTTGACCGGATCACCGCCGA
>CAZJXG010000298.1:0-1820 GCA_964549965.1 uncultured Sphingomonas sp.
AGGAGCGCGTGCTGCGCATGCGCTTCGGCATCGGCATGAACACCGATCACACGCTCGAGGAGGTCGGCCAGCAATTCTCGGTGACGCGTGAGCGTATCCGCCAGATCGAGGCGAAAGCGCTGCGCAAGCTCAAGCATCCGAGCCGCAGCCGCAAGATGCGGAGCTTCCTCGACCAGTAACAGCCGCCTGTAGCGAACAGCCGCCGCCCCGGCCTCCTTGCGAGGTTCGGGGCGGTCTCGTTTCCTGTACCGCCCATCGGTGAGGAGACCGTATTCGACAAACCGGCCGGACGGCTCGCCATGCCTTCCGGTCCACGCATAGCCAATGTCGTTGCGCGTCACGCCTTGCCGTAATTTCAATTCCGAATTTATTGCAAACGTTTCGCATTAGCTATTGCTGTGATGATGCGCTCGCGCTAGTCGACGACGCGTGAACCAGCAGCCTGCCTCTTCCGCCTTTGCCGCCAAGCCGAAACCGGCGCCCAGGCCGTGGTATCGCTCGCGCGGCTGGTGGTTGAAGCAGCTCCATAACTGGCACTGGATGACTGCGGCGATCTCGTTGATCGGCATGCTGCTGTTCGCCGCGACCGGCATCACGCTCAATCATGCCGCGACGATCAGCGCATCACCGAGCGTCAAAACGCTTTCGGCCACGCTTCCCGCGCCGCTGCGGGCCCAGCTCGCCCGGCCGGCCTCGGACACGGCGCCCCTGCCCGGCCCGGTCATCGCCGAGCTGCAGGGGAGACTGGGCCTCGATGCCACCGGCAAGCCTGGTGAATGGTCCCCGGGCGAGGTCTATGTCGCCCTGCCCCGTCCCGGCGGCGACGCGTGGATCAGCATCGACCGCGGCAGCGGCGCGGTCAGCGCCGAGATCACCGATCGCGGCTGGATCAGCTTTGCCAACGATCTCCACAAGGGCCGAAACAGCGGCAGTGCCTGGGGCTGGTTCATCGACATCTTCGCTGGCGCATGCATCCTGTTCACGCTGACCGGGCTGGTCCTGCTCTACATGCATGCGAAGCCCCGCCCGCTCACATGGCCGCTTGTCGGCTTCGGGCTTGTCGCGCCGCTCCTGATCGTCCTCCTCTTCCTTCATTGAGGGTATAATCGATGCGTCATTCAGCTTTGCTTCTCGTCGGCGGCCTCGTTGCCGCGCCGGCCGCGGCCGCCGGTACGGTCAATGTCACCATCCCTCAGCTCAAGGTCGCCGAATATCACAGGCCCTATGTCGCGGTGTGGCTGGAGCCCGCCGGCGGCGGCGCGATCCGCACGCTGGCGACATGGTACGCCGTCAAGAAGGGGGGCAACGAGCCCGGCACGAAGTGGCTGTCCGATCTGCGCGCCTGGTGGCGCAAGGGCGGCAAGAGCCTGGCGATGCCGGCCGACGGGATCAGCGGCGCGACGCGTGCGCCGGGCAACTACGCCATCCCGCTGCCCGCCGATATCAAGCCCGGCGCCTATGTCCTCAATGTCGAAGCGGCGCGCGAAACCGGCGGCCGCGAACTCGTCAGCATGCCGATCAGCGTTCCGGCCAAGCCGGCAAGGGGCGCGGGCAAGACCGAACTCGGCGCCATCACCCTCTCCGCCCGTTGAAAGGACGCATCATGACGCGCATGCCCCTCCGCCTGCTCACCGCGACCGCGCTGCTCTCGCTCTCCGTCCCCGGCTCGGCACACCGCCAGTGGCTGGTGCCCAGCGCCACCGTCTTCTCGGGCACCGACAGCTATGTGACCATCGATGCGGCCAGTTCGAACGATCTTTTCTTCGCCGATCATCGCCCGGCATCGCTCAATGCCATCAAGGTTTGGGCGCCGGACGGTA
>CAZJXG010000299.1:0-1806 GCA_964549965.1 uncultured Sphingomonas sp.
AGCTCCTGCGCCTGATCGACCCCGGCTTCCCAGACATTGCCGTCCTTGTCGGCCTTGGGATGATTGGGATCGTAGCGCTTGATCGGTTCGATGTTGGAGGCCACGACCTCGTCGACCTTGACGGTCGCGACGCCGGGGGAGTCGGTGACTGACGAGAAGACCGGCTTGATCGCGCGGAAGGCCTCGGCCTTGCTGCCCGCCACCGAACCCGCATTGGCGAGGTTCGACGCCGAGGTGTTGAGCCGCACCATCTGCGCCGACATCGCACGTCCGGCGATGTCGAAGACGGAGAGATTGCCCGCCATGGCTTATTCTCCCCTCAGCGCGGTCATGACCGTGCCGATCCGCCCTTCGAGGAAGGACAGGGTGGTCTTGTAGTGCAGCGCGTTCTCCGCGAACTGGTTCTGCTCGGTGGAGAGTTCGACCGTATTGCCGTCGAGCGAGGTTTCCAGCGGGACCCGGTAGCCGATGTTCGCATCGGCCGCCTGGCCGGCGCTCATGCCGCTGTTGCCGGTGGCGTCCGACAGCGCCTTCTGGAAATCGATGTCGCGCGCCTTGTAATTGGGCGTCGCGGCATTCGCGATGTTGGAAGCGAGCATCGCCAGCCGCTGCGAACGCAGCTCCAGCGCCTTGCCGTGGATGCCGAAAAGTGGATCAGCCATTTTTTGCTTCACCTTCCTAAAGTCTTGCCGCGGGCGGCCGTTAATCATCTTCGAACAGGCCCGACGGCTGTCTTGGATCCCCTCCAAGCAACTGCCGTGCCAAATGTGGTTAACGGCGTGATTACCCTCTGAATTTTCGGGATACGGCGCATATTCGGCAGCTTCCTGCCGGAGGCGGCAAATCCTTGCCGGCCGCTCTTGCCGGGTCCGTTAGCCATGTTCGGCAACGGTCGATTGACTCTCCGGGGCCTAAGGAAAGCAATGATTTTGCTCGAACAGATCGCCCGATATATCGACCCCGTCGCGATCGGCATCGTGTTCGGCGGCACCCTCCTCACCACCGTCTTCCGGTCCCCGCTGGCCGATATCGGCCGGGGCTTCGCCTCGCTGGGGCTGCTCGCCTCCGCCAACCCCCATGCCGATGCCGCCGCCGCGCGCGTATCGGTCAGCCGCATCCGCGAACTGGCCCAGGTCCGCGCCATCGCCTGCGTCGACCGGGTGGAAACCGCCCAGCGCTTCCTGATCCGCGCCGCGCGCGAGCTGTCGGAGGCGCGCAACTCGGGCGACTTCGTCCGCTGGGCGGCCGCCGATGTCGATGCCCGCCGGCTGCGCCACCAGGGCGTGATCGGCGTGTGGCGCGGCATCGCCGAGACGGCGCCGGCGATGGGCATGATCGGGACGATCATCGGGCTGGTGCAGATGTTCTCGCACATGGAGGACCCGGCGGCGATCGGCCCCGCGATGGCGGTGGCGATGCTCACCACCCTCTATGGCGTGATCCTGTCCTCCGCGATCGCGGCCCCGATCGCGGGCCGGCTGGAGACGATATCCGAGGCCGAGCTGGCGTGGCAGACCACGGCGTGCCGGCAGTTGGAGATCCTCGCGCGCGAGGAACTGGACAGCCTGCCGCCCACGGTCGTCCGCCCGAATCTGAGGACCGTGCTGTGAAGGCGCAGCTGTCGCAGCGCTGGGTGCTGAGCTTTGCCGATCTGAGCCTGCTGCTGCTCGCCTTCTTCGTGATGCTGCAGGCGCAGACGGCCGACCGCGTGAAGCTGACCGCCAGCCTGCGCGGCGCCTTTGGCGGACAGGGCCAGGGCGGCAGCGGCGGCGCCATGACCGTCCAGGGCTTCGCCGCCGGACAGAT
>CAZJXG010000300.1:0-1760 GCA_964549965.1 uncultured Sphingomonas sp.
GCCGAGGCCGTCGTCGATCATGGCGAAGCGGCCGGAGGCGAGCGCGAGACGCTGGCGCACGATGCCGGCGATCTTCTCGCCGGACGCGGCGGGGCGATAAGCAAGGCCGGTCTCGCCCGCGATCTTCGCGCCAACCGCGTCCAACTCGCGCTTTCGCAGCGTGTCGAGCATCCCGCGCTCGAACACCGTCCGCTCGCCGAACCGGCGCGCGAGCCCTTCCTTGACGAGATGGTCGGTTCGCGCGTCCATCGCGCGTCGCACCTCCGCGCCAAACCCGCCATCCGCGACACTCGCGCCGCGCTCGATCAGCCGGTGGTCGAGCCAGGTCGCGCCGGGCGCCTTTACCTGCGCGGCGAGGTCGAGGTCCGACCGCGTGGCGAGCATCAGCGTCAGCTTCTCCTCGCCCGGCCGCCCGATCGCACGCAGCTCGACGATGCCGCCGAGCTTCGGTGTGTGCTCCAGCGCCTCGACGCCGGGCAGCCGGACATGGTGGGTGCGGCCATCGGTGCCGTCGATCACGGCATAGGCCGTGCCGATCAGTTCGTCGTGCAAGCCCTTGTCGATCAGCCTGCCCGCGATCGGCTTCTCGGGCGCGCTGGTGACGACGGCATAGCTATCGAGCGGCCGGTCCTGACCATGCTCGCGGAGCGCCGCGCCGATCGTGCGGATAATGTCGCCGCGCGTGCCCAGCTCGCGCAGCTTGGCCGCCGCGCCTTCGGCAACCGCCCACTCGCCCGGCTCGCCCTGCGCGGCGAGCCCCATCGACTCCAGATGCTGCAACCGCCCGACCATCAAGCGGCGGAGGCGCGGATCGTCCGGGCCGGGGCGCTCGGGCCGCAGGTCGATCACGCCCAGCTCGTCGGCCGAGCGTTTGATCTCGGTATCGAGCCGGGTCCAGCGCTCGGCCGCCACGTCGCGTTCGAGCGTGCGCTGAACCTCATGCTCGGGCTTCGGGCCAAGTTCGGCCTGCGCTAGTTCCTCGGCGTTGGAGCGCAGGTTGTGGCTGATGTAGTCGCGCGCCATGACGAGATCGGCGCCGGTGTCGGTCACGCCGCGCACGAGCAGATGGACATGCGGGTTGTCGGTGTTCCAGTGATCGACCGCGACCCAATCGAGCCGCGTCCCCAGGTCCGCCTCCATCTGGCGCACGAGGTCGCGGGTATATTCGCGCAGGTCCGTCAGCTCGGCCGCATCCTCGGGCGAGACGATGATGCGAAAATGATGCCGGTCGTCATTGCAGCGATCGGCGAAGCCGCGATCGTCGGCGTCGTCGCCGGCCGCATCGAACATGCGCGTCGGCGAGCCGTCGCGGGTGACGCCCTCTCGCTTCAAGTAGGCGACATGCGCGGACAGCGGCGCCATGCGGTATCCGCCCCGGCCGCGGTGATTAACGGGCAGCGCCTTCACCAGCACCCGCCGGCCCGATCCGAACAGTCGGCTGCGCGCGAATGCGGTGCGGCCCCGGCCGAAGTTGGACTGGCCGCGGCGGGACGGCCCGCTCCAGGCGCGGCGAGGGTTGCCGCCGCTCATGGCGGCGGCGCGCAGCACCTCGGCGACTAGGCCGCGGGCGTTGCGGCCCTGCGCCTTGCTGCGCTTGGCCTTACCCGGCCGGACGCGGAAGTCGCTGTCCTCGCTCATGGCCGGGCCGCTTTCGGCCGAAAATGGCCTGTGGTGCCATTCGAGGCGTTGTTTTTGCTGGCTTTTCTCTTCCGCGCGGCACGCGCGCCGACCGATGCCCCCGCGTGAAGCCTCGGAAAAGC
>CAZJXG010000301.1:0-1736 GCA_964549965.1 uncultured Sphingomonas sp.
GCTGGGCGCTGATCCAGTTCGCGGGCGACAAGCTGGAAGGCTATGGCGATCCGCCCCCGGGCCAGACCAAGGACCGATCGATGCTGATCTATATCGGCGCATTGGCGGCGATCCCGGTCGGCTGGTTCCTGTTCACCAATCTGATGGCGAGCCAGCCGGCCGAGGCGGGCAGCGGCTTCGTCGGCTATCTGCTGGCATTGCCGATCATGGGCAAGGCGCTGTTCTTCACCTTCCTGCTATCGGTGATCGCCATTCCGATCTGGGCGTGGAAAGCCGGCAACAAGGTCGAGTTCCAGATGATGGTCGCGGCGATCGTGCTGATCATCTTCAACGTGACCTTCTGGACGCTGTTCGAGCAGGCCGGTTCGTCGCTGACCCTGTTCGCCGATCGCAATACCGACCTGACGGTGGTCGGCGGCTGGTCGATGACCGCCGGGCAGACCCAGTTCTTCAACGCCTTCTTCATCGTCGTGCTGGCGCCGCTGACATCGATGATGTGGAACGCGCTGGGGCGGCGCGGGATAGAGCCGTCGATCCCGATCAAATTCGCGATCGCGCTGGCCGGGGTCGGCCTGGGCTTCCTCGCGCTGGTATGGGGCACCTCTTATGCCGGACCGGACTTCAAGGTCGCGCTCTGGTGGCTGGCGCTGCTCTACCTGATCCACTCGATGGCCGAGCTCTGCATTTCGCCGGTCGGCCTGTCGATGATCACCAAGCTGTCGATCGCCCGCGTCGTGGGCCTGATGATGGGGCTGTGGTTCCTGTCGATCAGCTGCGCCCAATATGTCGCCGGCATCGTCGCGCAGTTCGCCAGCGTCGAGACGGTCGGCGGCCAGGTGACGAACCTGAAGGTCAGCCTGGAGACCTATGCCGGCGTCTTCCAGACGATCGGCTGGGCCTCGATCGCGATCGGGGCGATCCTCTTCCTGGTCTCACCACTCATCAAGAAATGGATGCATGGTGTTCAATAACAAGCTGAAACTCTGCTTGGCGGCGGCGCTGGCGCTGACCGCGTGCACCGGCGGCGCGGCACCCAAATCGGCGTCGTCGGACAGCCCGCCGCCCGGTAAGGGCAAGGCATTCAACCATGATCCCTTCCCATCGACATACCGCCCCTATCCGGGCACGCCGACCGCGATCGTCGGCGCCACCGTCTTCGACGGCGAGGGCGGGCGGATCGACAACGGCACCGTTCTGATCGCCGAGGGCAAGGTCGTCGGGATCGGCGGCGCCGATCTCGCGGTCCCGTCTGGCGCCGCCGTCATCGACGGCAAGGGCAAATGGGTGACGCCGGGCATCATCGACGTCCACAGCCATCTGGGCGACTATCCGTCGCCGCAGGTGAAGTCGCTGTCGGACGGCAACGAGGCGACCGCGCCCGTCACCCCGCAGGTATGGGCCGAACATAGCGTCTGGCCGCAGGATCCCGGTTTCAGCCGGGCGCTGGCCAATGGCGGCGTCACGACGCTGCAGATATTGCCGGGTTCGGCCAATCTGTTCGGCGGACGGTCGGTCACGCTGAAGAACGTCTATGCGCGCACGATGCAGGGCATGAAATTCCCCGGCGCGCCCTATGGGCTGAAAATGGCGTGCGGCGAAAATCCCAAGCGCGTCTATGGCGGCAAGAACCGCGAACCTTCGACCCGGATGGGCAATGTCGCGGTCGATCGCCAGACCTGGATGAAGGCGATCGAATATAAGCGCAAATGGGACAAATATGAGGAAAAGGGCGGCGA
>CAZJXG010000302.1:0-1727 GCA_964549965.1 uncultured Sphingomonas sp.
ACCGCATCGAGCAGCCGATTGATGTCGCGGGCGGTCATGTGCCGCCGGACCAGCGCGAACATATCGGCCAGTGAGGGGCCTCGCGTGCCCGAACCATTATATTCATATTTGAGGCTGGGAGCACGGCCGAGCGCCTGACAGAAATCTTCCTGGTGTAGGCGCTGGACTCGCTTGCCTTCGCCCGCACGGTCGTATCGCGTCACGAGGAGATAGCTGCGGGCGCCTGCTAGGCCGGTTGTGACGGAGGCGACGTCGAGTCCGATGCGCTTTGCCAGCACCATGCACAGGGCTTCGTTCTGGACGCTGCCGGGCAGGCGCGGATTGTCGGGCTTGAGGATATGGGTCGATGCGGCCCCATTGATGGGGATGGCCAGTCGTCCCGCCTCGATCGCCACCGGCAGCTTGTCCTGGGCGCCGGCGAGGCTCATCGACACGCCGTCTTCGTTTACCAGGAAGGGCCGAGAGGGCAGTTCGCTGATGATCCGTTCGAGGGCATTATCATCGGGAATCTGGCGATAGGCGGGATCGCCGTTCAACCCTTGCGGAGCGATGCTGAGCGCCCCAGCGAGATCGGTGCCGGTCGCAGCAATAAGGCCAAGGATGTCGTCGGGAGATGCGCCCAGGGCGCGCGTCATGGCGCGCAGGGGTTCGCCTTCGGGCAACAGGTTCATCAGCCATGGCACAAGGATCTCCGCGCCATGGGGCCGCTCGGAGATCGCCATCGAGAGCGAGGCCGGGAAGCGATCGACGGCGGTGCGCCATCGCTGATCATAGTGGAGCTGGGCGAAGCCATCGTCCGCCACGATCGTCGCCACCAGACGGTCGCCATAGAGAACGGGAAGGTTCAGAGTCATCTCAGCCCGGCGAGTTGGTAGGAATGGACAGATGGATTCCTACTGCTGCGGCTGCCGCGAGCGCCTTGCCGAGTTGCGCGGTCGCTTTTCCTTTTTCGAGGTCGACGATGAACCGCTCGCAGCTGTTGATAGCCAACGCGAGATCGCGTTGCGTGAGGCCGAGTGCCTTGCGGGCGGCAGCCACCGCCTCTCCAAATTCTTTGGCAGTTCTAATCATATCATTCTTCCCGATCAGGAAGATACGCCCAAAAAGTAAGCCTAGCAACCTATCTCTTCCCGATCGGGAAGATTTCAAAACAAGCCATATTTTCTAGGGGGCAATCTTCCCGATCGGGAAGTGGTCAGCCCGCTTTTATCAAACATCGTCGTTGTTTGCAGCTGCCTTACTCGTTCACCTGACCCTATTGTCCGGTACGATGTGTCATTTGACACAAGAGCGGTCCCCCAAATATCGCCGCAAGTACCGGGATTGGAGGCTCTCTTGTTTCAACATGACGGCAGGAAGCAGCGGCGGCCATTGCGAGCACGGCCGCGACGCGATTGCGACTTCAAGGCGGAGGCGCGGCTTATGGCGGAACGTTTCTCGAATGGGTTTGAGTATCTCGCGCGCAGGGAGGCCGAGGAGCGAGAACGGGAGCATCCGGCCGGATGGATGGCCCAAAAACGCGAGCATGATTGATCGAGACCTAAGCGGTCATTTGCGGTGCAGACTGATCGATGCCGCAACCGCTACGAGCCTGCCGTCGCGATCTGCCTTCAACATTGCTTCGATAAGTTCTCCCAACGCGTCGGTTCGCTCGATGAACGCGTCTAGGTCCTGTTGACAAAGTTAGGCAACCATCGGCGGATGGCGGCGAGATTGAGGAAGCTGGC
>CAZJXG010000303.1:0-1715 GCA_964549965.1 uncultured Sphingomonas sp.
TGCGGCTATTCGATGACCAACTGGGTGCCCGCCTATATCGAGCGGCATTTCGGCTGGAAGCCCGTGCAATATGGGCTGGCGCTGAGCCTGATGAACATCGTGTCGGCCGTGTCGCTGGTGGTGAACGGCTGGATCGTCGACCGGCTGTTCACAGGCGGTATGAAGGACGCCCATCTGCGCTTCTACAGTTGGCTGATCCTGGGCCTGCTGCCGGTGGTCGCCTATATGTTCTTCGCCACCAACGTCTATATCTTCCTGGCCTGCTACTGCGTGGCGCAGTTCATCACCGTGCCGTTCATGGTCTATGTCTCCTCGGTGATGGCGCTGATCGCGCCCAGCGCGGTGCGCGCCCGCATGCTGGCCTTCTTCCTGTTCGTGTTCACCCTGCTCGGCCTTGGCGCCGGCCCGGCGATCGTCGCCGCGCTCACCCAATATGTCTTCGGGGACGAAGCGCTGCTCGGCTATTCGCTGGCGGTCGTGGTCGTCGTCAGTTCGCTGGTCGCGCTGGTCGTCTTCCGGATGGCGCTGCGCCATCTCGGCCCCACCATCGAGGCGCGGCAGGCCGCCAATGGCTGAAGCCCGCCTCCCTTCCATCAGGCGAAAGGCCCGCCCATGTCCCTGACCATCGCCGGCGTCGATCCGGCACGGCGCAATGATTTCGCGATCGTCGACGATCGCACGACGCTGAGCTGGAACGAGCTCGACCCGATCCTGAACCGGGCGGCCAACGCGCTCGACGCTTTGCCCTATGATGCGGAGCGGCGCATCGCGGTCTTCGCGCAGAACAGCGCCGAGACGGTGATCGCCTATGTCGCCTGCCTGGAGGCGGGCATTTCCAGCGTCCCCGTCAGCTTTCACCTCACCCCCGCCGAAGCCGCCTATATCCTGAAGGATTCGGGCGCCGTCGCGCTACTGGTCGGCCCGGAAACCGCCGAGGCGGGGCTGGCCGCCGCGCGGGAGGCCGGCATCGCCACGGTGATCGGCTGGCGCTGCGAACCGCGCGACGGGCTGATCGCCTGGGAAGGCTGGATCGCCGCCGCCTCCGACGCCGAGCCCGACCCCGAAAGGGCGCCGCTGCCGCATCTCCACTACACGTCGGGCACCACCGGCCGCCCCAAGGCGACCGATACGCCGCCGCAATATTTCCCGCGCGTCGCGACCGTGAAGGCGCTCGCCGAAACCCTGCGTCCGCGCACCACCCCGTCGCCCGGCATCGCGGTCGGCCCGCTCTACCATACCGGCCCGCTCGGTATGGCCCGCAACGTCTTCGCCGGCACCAGCCTGATCGTCGTCCAGCATTTCGATGCCGAGCGGACCCTGGCCCTGATCGACACATATAAGGTCAGGGGATCGGTGATGGTGCCGACCCATTTCCAGCGCCTGCTGGCCCTGCCTGCCGAGGTCCGCGCGCAATATGACGTGTCCAGCATGGAGCGGCTGGCCCACACCGGCGCCGCCTGCCCGCGCGAGGTGAAGCAGGCGATGATCGCGTGGTTCGGCCCGGTGCTCGTTGAGGCCTATGGCGGCACCGAGGCCGGCTCGACCACCTTCATCAGCTCGCCCGAATGGCTCGCCCGCCCCGGCTCGGTCGGCAAGGCACTGCCGCCGTTCGAAACCGTGATCTATGGCGATGACGGCAAGGTCCTCGGCCCCCACCAGATCGGCCAGGTCTATTTCCGCGACACCAGCGGCCATGGCATCGTCTATCGCGGCGA
>CAZJXG010000304.1:0-1695 GCA_964549965.1 uncultured Sphingomonas sp.
GCGCGACCGATTCGTTGTCCGGTTTCAGATCGAGCTGACGCGGTTCGAAATATCGTTCCAGCGGCTCTGGACAGCACCGCCAAGCGACGCGATTGCGCCCATCACTGCCAGGAAGACGAGGGCCAGGATCAGGCCATATTCGACGGCGCTGGCTCCTCTCTGGTCGGTGATCAGAGCGCGCAGAAGCACGCCACGATATTTCTCTCTCATTTGGAATTCCCTGGGCGGTCCGCCCGCCCAAATCGCTTTACGACCGAATGTCTTATTTCGTACCCGCACCGGATTAAGAATCCACTAAGGCTAATCTCCATGGACATGGCACAGCCCCTGATGGTCGTCGCGGCGGCCCTGATCGACGGTGACGGGCGCCTGCTTGTCCAGCAGCGGCCGGAAGGCAAGGCGATGGCCGGCCTGTGGGAATTCCCTGGCGGCAAGGTCGAGGTGGGCGAGCTTCCCGAAGCGGCATTGATCCGCGAACTGCGTGAGGAACTCGGCATCGATGTCGAGAAGGCTTGTCTTGCCCCGGCCTGCTTCGCCAGTGAACCGCTGGGTACGCGGCACATGCTTCTGCTCGTCTATATCTGTCGCAAGTGGCGGGGAATCCCGCAGGCGATCGAGGCGCCCGCGATCAAATGGGTACGGCCGCTGGATCTCCATGGCCTCGACATGCCGCCCGCCGACAAACCGCTGATCGGCTTGCTCGAAGCGCTGGTCTGAAAGGCGCGCCCGCCGCTGCGGCGGCGTGTCTTTCGATTGCCGCTGGTCAGGGCTCCGGTTTCTCGAAGGCGACGCTGATCTGGAGGGGGACCAGGTCAGGAACCAGCGGGATACCGTAGCTGACACCGAAGTCGCTGCGGCGGATGGTGGTCGTCGCGTCGAAACCGATGGTCCGCTTGCCCATCATCGTGCCCGCGCCGATGAAGACCGCGTCGAGCACCACCGGCTTCGTCACGCCCTTGATCGTCAGCCGGCCGCCGATCTTAGCGCGCTTGCCGCTCGGACGGATCGACACCGCCTCGAACCGCGCGGTTGGGAATTTTGCGGCATCGAAGAAGTCCGGCCCCTTCAGATGTTCGTCGAGCTTGGCCACAGTCGTGGTGATCCCGCTCACCGGAATGACGATCGACACCTTGGAGCGCGCCGGGGCCTTGGGATTGATCGTCATCGATCCGGTCACGGCGCCGAACATGCCGCGATAGGTGCTGAAGCCGAGATGATTGACGGTGAAGGTGACCTGGCTGTGGCCCGGATCGACCGCATAGATGCCCGCTGCGATCCGTCTGGTGTCGGCGATGCCGGGCGGAGTCTTCGGCATCTGCCCGGAGGCTGGAAGCGCCGTTGCGATGGCGATTCCGGCAGACAGGAGGCAGGCGCGTTTCATCGACTTCTCCGCATATGAAAATGGCGACGGACCCGTGTCCGCCGCCATCCTCAATGCTGCAAGAGCTATTTGTAACCGACCCGCTTGGGCGCGGGACCGATTAGTTCTTGGCCTTGTCGACCAACTGGTTCTTCCCGATCCAGGGCATCATCGCGCGCAACTCGGCACCGACCTTCTCGATCGGATGCTCGGCCGCGAGCTTGCGGCTCGCCTTCAGCTCGGGCTGGCCGGCGCGGTTGTCGAGGACGAAGCGCTTGACGAACTTGCCCTTCTGAATGTCGTCGAGGACGCGCTTCATCTCGGCCTTGGTCTCG
>CAZJXG010000305.1:0-1665 GCA_964549965.1 uncultured Sphingomonas sp.
CGGTGTCGGTCTGGTATCATATCGGCTCGAAGGACGAGCCCAAGGGCAAGACCGGTTTCGCCCATCTGTTCGAGCATCTGATGTTCAACGGGTCGGAGAATGCGAACGAGGATTTCTTCAAGCCGCTCGAAACGGTCGGCGCGACCGATCTGAACGGCACCACCTGGTTCGATCGCACCAATTATTTCGAGACGGTGCCGACCGGCGCGCTGGACATGGCGCTGTTCCTCGAATCGGATCGGATGGGCCACCTGCTCGGCGCGATCGACAAGGCCAAGCTCGATAATCAGCGCGGCGTCGTCCAGAATGAGAAGCGACAGGGTGACAACGAGCCTTATGGGCTGGTCGAATATGCGCAGCTCGCGGCGCTGTTTCCCGAAGGGCATCCCTACCGCCATTCGACGATCGGCTCGATGGCCGATCTCGATGCCGCCAGCCTCGACGATGTGAAGAACTGGTTCCGCAGCCATTATGGCCCGAACAACGCGGTGCTCGTGCTGGCGGGCGACATCGACGCCGCCACCGCCAAGGCGAAGGCGCAGAAATGGTTCGGCGACATCGCGCGCGGCCCCGAAACGCCGCGCGCCGTCGTCGACGTGCCGACGTTGAAAGACCCGGTCGATCAGGTGATGAAGGACCGGGTCGCGCAGACCCGCATCTATCGCAACTGGGTGGTGCCGGGCCTCAACGATCCCGACCTGATCCCGCTCGATCTCGGCATGGACGTGCTGGGCGGCCTCGCCTCGTCGCGGCTCGACAATGCGCTGGTACGCAAGGCGCGGACTGCCGTGTCGGTGACGGCCGGCGTCCAGCAGTTCGAGAAGATCTCGATCGTCGAGGTGACGGCCGATGTGAAGCCGGGCGTCGATGCGAAGCTGGTCGCCAAACAACTCGACGATCTGATCGCCGATTTCGTCAAGAACGGCCCAACCGCCGATGAGGTGCGCCGCGCCGCGACCCGGCAGGTGGCCGGCGAAATCGCCGGGCTGGAGACGGTGGGCGGCTTCAGCGGCAAGGCGGTGACGCTGGCCGAGGGAGTGGTCTATTCGGGCGATCCCGAAAAATACAAGAAGGACCTGCTGGCCGCGGCCGCCGCGACCCCGGCGAGCATCCGGGCCGCCGTCCAGAAATGGTTGAGCCGTCCGGCTTTCCGGCTGGTCGTCGAGCCCGGCGAGCGAACCGAAACCGACATGGCGGCGGCCGGGGGCAGCGCGGTCGCGGCACCTGGCGGCGGCATGAGCCCGCGCTATTACCGCGATCCGAAGGTCGAGGGCGGAGCCGCCGCGCCCGGCATCTCGCAGACGATGCAGCCGAAGACCGCCGTCGATCGCTCCTCCTTCCCGAAGGTCGAGGACATCAAGGACCTCACCTTCCCCGCGATCGAGCGCACCACCCTGTCGAATGGCGTGCAGGTGGTGTTCGCGCGGCGGACGACGGTTCCGACGGTGCGACTGTCGATCTCCTTCGATGCCGGCAATGCCGCTGATCCGAAGGCCAAGCTCGGTACGCAGGGGCTCATGCTATCACTGCTAGACGAGGGTGCGGGCAAGCTCGACTCGATCGGTATCGCCGAGGCGCAGGAACGGCTTGGCGCGCAGATCAGCGCATCGGCGACGATGGACCGCACCAGCGTCTCGATGTTCGCGCTCAAGGCGAATCTCGCCC
>CAZJXG010000306.1:0-1638 GCA_964549965.1 uncultured Sphingomonas sp.
CCCGGATTATTCGTGACGTTGTTCGCTTCGGCGGTCCGCGTTTTTCGGTGCCAGCCTGTATGTGATCAGGACGAGGGATTTCGCTGCGTCTATTTCACCGCGGATATTTGATAGGCTTGCGAGTTGGAGGGAGCGGTTCTGGCGTGCGGCCGGGGCGGCTATGTCGGGGCAGGCCTGAAGGCGGCCGCAATGGCCCGGAAGGTGCTGGCCTCGGGACAGGCTGACGCGAAGGCGATGCGGATGCGGGTTGCGGTTTCGATCACGCGGGCGGCGACCTTGAGGAGCCGCAGGCGCAGCGTGGCGAACTCGGCGGCGGCGAGCGCGCTTGTCTTGGGTATCGCCTGCTGGATGCGCCACATCAGCCAATAGGCGGCGGTATGCAGGATCAGCCGCATCTGGTTTGCGTTGGCCGATCGGCATGAAGTTCGATCGCTGCTGAGCTGGCTCTTGTGCCGCTTGATCAGGTTTTCGGCCTGACCACGGGCGCAGTAAAGGCTGTCGTAGATGTGCTCGGCCGAGCCTTCTGCCAGGGAAGTGACGACGTAGCGGATGTCCATGCCCAAGGTGCTGGCTTCGATCCGGGCGACGACGCGGCGCTGACACTTCCAGCTTTTCGCCCCATAGCGGATTTCGGCATAGCTGCGCAGCACCACCCGGTTTTCCTCGGCACGCTGGACGGCACAGGCATCGGCGGCGGCCACGATGTCGGGATTGGCACGCAGGGCGGCGTTGGTGGGAAGGCCGAAGACATAGTCGATGCCATGTGCCTCGCAGAAGGCCATGACCTCGGGCCTGCCATAATGCCCGTCGCCACGGACGGTGATGTGCGTAGCGGGCCAATGCTGGCGGATATGCCGCACGAGGCGCCGGATGTGCCCGGCGGCCTCCGCACCCGAGGGCGTCTTGCCGGTGCGCAGCAGCATGGCGACGGGGCGGCCCGTCGCCGTATCGTACACGTGGATCGGCAGAAAGCATCGCTCGCCATGGTGACCGTTCCAGAACGAAAGTTGCTGGTAGCCGTGCACGACGTCGCAGGTGTCATCGATATCCAGCGTCACCGCTTTGGGCGGTTTGGAATAGCTGGCGCAGTAGATGCCGACCATCGCAATCATCATCCGTGCCAGTTCGCGCGTGGTCGGGGCGTTCTCCCACCGGCTCATCGTCGGCTGGCTCGCCAGACCGACCCCTGCCTCCGGCGACTTACCCAGCGCCAGGCGAAACCCCGGATCGTCACGCAGGGCGTCGAGGTCGTCGGCGTCCTCGTAGCCGCAGGCGATCGCCAGAACCCGCGCCCGCAGGATATCATCCACTCTATGGATCACCCGCGCAGGGTCGCGCGGGTCGGCGATGCAGGCGGCAAGGCGCTTGCAGATACCCATCTCCCGCTCGGCCTGGGCCAGCAGCACTACACCACCGTCCGAGGTCAGTCGCCCTCCGTCGAAGGCGCCCGTCACCTTCTTGCGCAACACCGCTGGAAACGAAATCACCGCCGCGCTATCGTGGCTCTCGGCGGGTGTGGCCTGTGGCATTTTTTGCCTCGCTGCAGGTTGGTCTAGACATCCAATTTCCTACAGCAAGCCAAAGGCTTACGCCACTCCCGCCAACCCTCAAAGCCCCACCGCTGAATAAGACGGGCTA
>CAZJXG010000307.1:0-1628 GCA_964549965.1 uncultured Sphingomonas sp.
GAATGGCGGAGGATCGCCATGTCGACGGGGGCGCAGGAGAAGGAGAGGGCAGCATGATCTACCTCGATTATCAGGCAAGCACCCCGATAGCGCCCGAGGCGCGCGAGGCGATGCTGCCCTATCTCGGCGACCGCTTTGGCAACCCGCATTCCCCGCATCGCATGGGCCGCGAGGCCGCGGCGGTGATCGAGGTGGCGCGTGAGCAGGTCGGCGAACTGCTGCCCCGCGGCGGGCGCATCGCCTTCACCAGCGGCGCGACCGAGGCGCTCAACTGGGCGATCAAGGGCAGCGCGGGGCCGATCGTGACGCTGGCGACCGAGCATGCGGCGGTACTGGATAGCGTGCGGGCGGTGGGCCGTGCCGGCCGCGACGTCCGGATATTGCCGGTGGGCAGCGACGGGCTGATCGACCTGGAGGTGGCGCGGGAGGCGATCCGCCCCGGTGTAGGGCTGGTCATAGCGATGCTCGTCAACAATGAAATCGGCGTGATCCAGCCGATCTGGCAGCTGGCCGAAATGGCGCATGGCGTGGGCGCGCTGTTCCTGTGCGACGCGGTACAGGGCTATGGCCGGGTACCGATCCCCGACAATGTCGATCTCGTCGCGATCAGCGCGCACAAGATCCACGGGCCGAAAGGAATCGGCGCGCTCTGGGTCCGCAATGGCGTGACGATCGAACCGCTGATCCACGGCGGCGGGCAGGAGGCGCTGGGCCGATCCGGATCGCTGGCACCGATGCTGTGCGCCGGCTTCGGCGTCGCGGCGGCGCTGATGGACGAGCAGCGCGACAGCGATGCGGCGCATCTCGATCGGCTATGGCGGACGGCGACGCATCGCCTGGGCCCGGAATGGACGATCAACGGCTCGTTCGCCCATCGCTATCACGGCAATCTCAACCTGCGCAGCGACGGCGTCGATGCCGCGCGGCTGATCTCCGGCCTGCGCGAGCTGGCCTTCTCGGCGGGCTCGGCCTGCGCCAGTGGATCGGGCCGACCGAGCCATGTGCTCAAGGCGATCGGGCTCAGCGATGCGGAGGCCCGGTCCAGTATCCGGCTTGGCTTCGGTCGCTATACCAGCGAGGAGGATATCGAGCGCGCGACGACGATGATCTTCGAGGCGACCGAGAAACAGTTGATGTGGGCTGTATGACGACGGTGATTTTTCTGTCCGCCGATGGCGAGCAGCGTAGCGAGGTGAAGGCGATCCCCGGCCAGCGGCTGCTGGAGGTCGCGCAGGCCGATGGCCAGCCGCTCGAGGGGACCTGCGAGGGGCAGATGGCCTGTTCGACCTGCCATGTCATCATCGACGCGGCGGACTTCGCGAACCTGCCCCGCGCGACCGAGATGGAAGAGGATCTGCTCGATCTGGCCAGCCACGTCACCCGCTTCTCGCGGCTGGCCTGCCAGATCCATCTGACCGATGCGATCGACACGCTGACAGTGCGCATGCCGGCGAGCGCGCGGAACATGCAGGGGCGATAGGGCTTCGGGCAGGGCACGGCTTGCATCCCCGCGGCACTTCCCCCATATGCGCCGCGGGAGTCGGGCGGACGGTGCCGTCGCCAACCCGGTCAGATCCGGAAGGAAGCAGCCGCAACGATTTCGTATCGGGTCGTTCCGGCTCCCACCC
>CAZJXG010000308.1:0-1594 GCA_964549965.1 uncultured Sphingomonas sp.
CCTTATGACAGGAGCCGACTAGACTGTCCCACGCCGCCCGGTGGATGCTGAAACAGCGATATCATCGCGGAGCCAGCATGCCGGGTGGCGTGGATGAGCCGTTACCCCCGCGCCTTCAGCGCCGCCTGCGCCGCCGCCAGCCGTGCGATTGGCACGCGATAGGGCGATGCCGAAACATAATCGAGCCCGGTCGCTTCGCAGAAGGCGATCGATGCCGGGTCGCCGCCATGCTCACCGCAGATGCCCAGCTTGATGTCGGGGCGGGTCTTGCGGCCCCGCTCGGCGGCCAGCTCGATCAGCTCGCCGACGCCCTCGATGTCGAGGCTGACGAACGGGTCCTTGGGATAGATGCCCTTGTCGACATAGGTCGTCAGGAAGCGGCCGGCATCGTCGCGGCTGACCCCCAGCGTCGTCTGGGTGAGGTCGTTGGTGCCGAAGGAGAAGAATTCGCCCACCTCGGCGATCTCGCCCGCCTTCAGCGCCGCGCGCGGCAGTTCGATCATCGTGCCGACCAGATATTCGATCGTCATGCCCTTTTCGGCGAACACCGTCTTCGCGGCCTTGTCGATGACCAGCTTCATCAGCTCCAGCTCGCGGCGGGTGGCGACCAGCGGCACCATCACCTCGGGGATCGGCGCCTTGCCCGATTTCGCCGCGACGTCGCAGGCCGCCTCGAAGATCGCGCGCGCCTGCATCTCGTAGATTTCGGGATAGGTCACGCCGAGCCGGCAGCCGCGATGGCCCAGCATCGGATTGAACTCGTGCAGTTCTGCAGCGCGGCGCTTGAGCGCCTCGACACCGATGCCGGTCGCCGCCGCGACCTCGGCGAACTCTTCCTCCTCATGCGGCAGGAATTCGTGGAGCGGCGGATCGAGCAGGCGGATCGTGACGGGCAGGCCCACCATGATCTCGAAGATCGCGGTGAAGTCCGAACGCTGCTCGGGCAGCAGCTTGTCGAGCGCGACCCGGCGGCCCTTTTCGTCCTCGGCCAGGATCATCTGGCGAACCGCGGTGATGCGGGCCGCGTCGAAGAACATATGCTCGGTACGGCACAGGCCGACGCCCTCGGCCCCGAAGATGCGCGCCGTCTTGCAATCCAGCGGCGTCTCGGCATTGGCGCGGACCTTCAGGCGGCGGACCTTGTCGGCCCATTCCATCAGGGTGCCGAAATCCCCGGCCAGTTCGGGTTGCACGGTCGGCACCGCACCCAGCATCACCTCGCCGGTGGCGCCGTCGATGGTGATGATGTCACCCTCGCGCACCTCGCGGCCGGCGACGCGGAAAACCTTCGCCTTGGCGTCGATCGCCAGGTTGCCGACGCCGGAGACGCAGGGCCGGCCCATGCCGCGCGCCACCACGGCGGCGTGGCTGGTCATCCCGCCGCGCGCGGTCAATATGCCCTTGGCGGCATGCATGCCGTGGATGTCCTCGGGGCTCGTCTCGGTGCGCACCAGGATGACATGGTCGCCCAGTTCGGCGCGCTCTGCCGCCGTTTCGGCATCGAACACGACGAGGCCCGATGCCGCGCCGGGCGAAGCCGGCAGGCCCTTGGCGATCACGTCGCGATGCGCCTTGGGATCGAGCGTCGGGTGGA
>CAZJXG010000309.1:0-1552 GCA_964549965.1 uncultured Sphingomonas sp.
GCGCTGGAAACCAGCGTCAAATATCTGGCGATGGACCTGGGGCCGGAGAATATCCGCGTCAACGCGATCTCGGCCGGCCCGATCAAGACGCTCGCGGCGAGCGGCATCGGCGATTTCCGCTATATCCTGAAGTGGAACGAGCTGAACTCGCCGCTGCGCCGCAACGTCACGATCGAGGATGTCGGCGGCGCGGGGGTCTATCTGCTCTCGGATCTGGCGAGCGGCGTGACCGGCGAGATCCATCATGTCGATGCCGGCTACAACGTCATCGGCATGAAGGCCGAGGACGCCCCGGATATCGCGCTGGCCTAGGTTTCCCTCTCCCCGAGGGCAATTCCGTCGCCAGACTTGGGTCGGCCGGTTCGTAGCCTTCTTTGCGTGGAAGCAATGCTCATCGTCGAAGCCGATAGATCGCAGCATGGCGAAAATGAACAATATGATTTACGGCGCGACGCATATTTGCGGAACGAGGGATATCGGGTGATCCGGGTTTGGAACAACGAGTCGGCAGATAATCTCGCAGGCGTGCCGGAGTCGATCCATCGCGCGCTTCTGGAGCGCGTGCCTTCATCCGCCCACCCGGCTGCGCCGGGCGGGCCTCTCCCTCTCCCCAGGGGAGAGGGGTTTTGAGTTACAACAGCTTCGGCCGCGCCTTTCGTTTCACCACCTGGGGGGAGAGCCATGGGCCGGCGATCGGCGCGGTGGTCGATGGTTGTCCGCCGGGGCTCGCGCTGAGCGAGGCCGATATCCAGCCCTGGCTCGACAAGCGCCGGCCCGGCACGTCGCGCTTCACCACCCAGCGGCAGGAGCCGGATCAGGTCCGCATCCTCTCCGGTGTGTTCGAGGGGCGCACCACCGGCACGCCGATCAGCCTGATGATCGAGAATGTCGACCAGCGGTCGAAGGACTATTCGGAGGTGGCGCTGGCCTATCGCCCTGGCCATGCCGACTATGCCTATGACGCCAAATATGGCTTTCGCGATTATCGCGGCGGCGGGCGCAGCTCGGCGCGCGAAACCGCGTCGCGGGTGGCGGCGGGATCGGTCGCGCGGCTCGTGATTCCCGAAGTGCGGATCCGCGCCTATCTGATCGAGCTGGGCGGGGATCGCATCGATCCGGCGGCGTTCGACGACGCTGCGATCGATGAAAACCCCTTCTTCTGCCCCGATCGCGCCGCAGCGGCCCGGTGGGAAACGATCGTCGATACCGCCCGCAAGGCCGGGTCTTCCGTCGGCGCGGTGGTGGAATGCGTTGCCGAGGGCGTGCCCGCGGGCTGGGGCGCTCCACTCTATGCGAAGCTCGACAGCGAGCTGGCGGCGGCGTGTATGTCGATCAATGCGGTGAAGGGAGTCGAGATCGGCGATGGCTTCGCCGCGGCGCGGCTAACCGGCGAGAGCAACGCCGATCCGATGCGGCCCGGCAATGACGGCAGGCCTGTCTTCCTGGCCAACCATGCCGGCGGTATCGCGGGCGGCATCGCGACCGGACAGCCGGTCATTGTTCGGATCGCCCTCAAGCCCACCTCGTCGATCCTGACGCCGGTCGAAACGAT
>CAZJXG010000310.1:0-1532 GCA_964549965.1 uncultured Sphingomonas sp.
CGAGCGCGTTGAGCAGGTCGAAATTGCCGGTGAAGGTGCCATAGCCGGTTTCATGGCCGTAGATGGCGAGCATGATCTGCTCAGGCACACCGCTATCCTGCTCGATCTTGAGCAGCAGCGGACGCAGCGTCCCGTAGCGCGCCCGCCCCATGCCGATCCGCACCCGATCGACATGGCTGGCGAGATAGGGCGCGAACGGCGGCGTCGCCGAATAGGCGGCGCTGGCGCCGGGCTGGGCACGATCGAGTCGGATTACCCGGGCGTTGAAGTTGATCGTCGGCAGGGTTGCGTCGAACAAGGTTGGGGAAACACCCATCTCGATCGCACGCGGACGCAAGGTAGCGATATATGCGCGGAGCTGGCTGTCCTCGGTCGGCACCGCTACCGTGGGCGCGTCATTGAGCCTTGCGGCATCGTCGGGCGCCTGCCCGTCTTCCAGCGCGGGCTGCGCCACTACCGGTCCATGTCCGGATCCTGCCAGCACCAAAGCAAGAGCGGCAACCGCCGCACGCAACAGACTTCGCATTCTTTCCCCTTCGTTCCACGGCAGCCTTGCCACAGCTCGCACCGTGGGCGAAATGCTTTGATCGCATGCTTTGCACCGGCAGTCGCGTGGACCTATGGGCCGGCCATGCGGACGCCCGCGATATTGACAGTGCGGGCCAAGGTTGGGACATCGGCCGAAATTGATCGAGGAACCTGCCTGATGATCGTCGCTGATGCCGTCGCCACGCGGCGATCGATTCGCGCCTTTACCGATACGGCCGTCCCCTTCGATACGATCCGTCGCGTGCTCGATCAGGCACGCTGGGCACCGTCGGGCTGCAATTTCCAGCCTTGGGAGGCGACGGTTCTTACCGGCGCACCGCTGAAGGCACTGCAGGAGCTGTTGCTCGCCAGCTCCGTCGACGATCCGTTCGAATATGATTTCTCCGCGCCTGGCCAGCGGGAGGTCTATCAGGCCCGGTTGAAAGCATTAGGCGCGACCATGTACGGCGCGATGAACATCCGCCGTGAAGATGGCGACATGCGCGCCGCATTCACCAGAGCCAATTGCCTGTCGTTCGGTGCGCCGGTGCTGCTGCTCTGCCATTTCCCGAAACTGATGAAGGAGCCGCAATGGTCAGATGTCGGCATGTGGCTTCAGACGATCATGCTGCTGCTGCGCGGCGAAGGGCTGGATAGCTGCCCGCAGGAATATATGGGCCTCTACGGCCGGACCATAAAGGCGCACCTCGGCCTGGACGACGATGTGATGCTGTTCTGCGGCCTTGCTATCGGATGGCGCGATCCGGACGCCCCGGTCAACGGTTTCAATCGCGAGCGCGTGGCGTTGGCGGATCATGTGTCGTTCCGGGGATTCGACTGAGCCGATCGTCGTTTGGAATAGCGATTCTGGTTGACGGCAAATCGACGAAAATCCAAGGGAGCAGCCACGCGGAGAGGTGGCCGAGTGGTTTAAGGCAGCGGTCTTGAAAACCGCCGTGGGTGCAAGCTCACCGTGGGTTCGAATCCCACCCTCTCCGCCATTT